>NZ_CP016428.1:8030000-8322773 GCF_001693385.1 Bradyrhizobium icense | reverse complement strand
CAGAACCCCTGTGTATTCCTGTGAATCCTGTGGAGCTTAACCGAGATGTCGAGCCCTGGATCGGCGCCTCCGGGAAAACCCTCGATTTCTTCACAGGGCCTCACGCGAGGACAAGTCCACCGCCTCGTGGTCATGATAGTGAGAAGATGTGGATTTGTCTCTTGATAAGCTGACCACAAAACATCGCAAGCGATTGATGCATGTGGCGTTATCAGGCGGAGCCGGTGTCCTGCCCGAATTGGTGATGGATGTGAACAAGCCTCGCAAAACTGCGGAACGGTTTTGTGTGAGTCCAAATCACTGTCACTTAGACTCAAACCTAAGATTCTAAAATTATTAGTTTAGAGAAGCGGTGCTTTGCGGATATGTCTTGCGCCCCATGCTGGCGGAGCTTCTTTGCAACGCTTGAGAAGATCGGAACGTTCCGGAGATCAGGGCGGCTGCAATGTACGAGTGGATCACGATCACGGCCTACCCGTGGATCAAGGCGCTGCATGTGATGGCCGTCATCTCGTGGATGGCCGGCATGCTCTATCTGCCGCGGCTGTTCGTCTACCATTGCGACGCCGAGGTCGGATCGAAGCAGTCCGAGACCTTCAAGGTGATGGAATGGCGCCTGCTGAAGGTGATCATCAACCCCGCGATGATCATCACCTGGCTGGCCGGCATCTACATGGCCTGGAGCGGACACTGGTACACGTCCGGCTGGTTTCACGCCAAACTGACGCTGGTGCTCATCCTGTCGGGTGTCCACGGCTTTTTTTCCCGCTGGGTTAAGGATTTCGCCGCCGACCGGAATACCAGAAGCCAGAAATTCTATAGAATTATCAATGAAGTACCGACCGTCCTGATGATCTTTATCGTCATCCTGGTGATCGTGAAGCCGTTCTAGGACGCCTTTTCGTGGATTGGTTGGTTTCTCACCTGCTTGCGAAGCGGCAGCCGATTTTCTATATTATCGAAATCCCACCCCACGCAGGCGGATGTGGCTGCGTTCCGGCTCCTTCAACGGACCGGCCGCCGCATCAGGTTTGAAGCCTCACCGGCGCTTTCCTTGCTTAGACCTGCGGACCTTCCATTTTTCGTGTCCGGCTTTTCCCAAAGCCAGCTTCGCACCTTCTTAAAAGACACTCCACAGGACCACCCCAATGCGGGAAATGAAACTCCAAGACCTCAAATCGAAAACGCCGGCCGAACTCGTCACGTTCGCCGAAGAGAGCGGGGTCGAAAATGCCAGCACCATGCGCAAGCAGGAGCTGATGTTCGCGATTCTCAAGCAACTCGCGATCCAGGAAATCGACATCATCGGTGAAGGCGTCGTCGAGGTTCTCTCCGACGGCTTCGGCTTCCTACGCTCGCCCGATGCCAACTACCTGCCCGGCCCCGACGACATCTACGTCTCGCCGTCGCAGATCCGACGCTTCGGCCTTCGCACCGGCGACACGATCGAAGGCCACATCCGCAGTCCGAAGGAAGGCGAACGCTATTTCGCGCTGCTGAAAGTCAACACGCTCAATTTCGAAGACCCGGAAAAGTCCAAGCACAAGGTCAACTTCGACAATCTGACACCGCTGTTCCCGGATCAGCGCTTCCGCCTCGAACTCGAAGACCCGACGCGAAAAGACCTTTCTGCACGGGTGATCGACATCGTGGCTCCCATCGGCAAGGGCCAGCGCGCGCTGATCGTGGCGCCGCCGCGCACCGGCAAGACGGTGCTGATGCAGAACATCGCGCATTCCATCACCGCCAATCATCCTGAATGCTATCTGATCGTGCTTCTGATCGACGAGCGTCCGGAAGAAGTCACGGACATGCAGCGCTCGGTGAAGGGCGAGGTGGTGTCGTCGACCTTCGACGAGCCGGCGGTGCGTCACGTCCAGGTCGCGGAGATGGTGATCGAGAAAGCCAAGCGCCTCGTCGAGCACGGCCGCGACGTCGTGATCCTGCTCGACTCGATCACGCGTTTGGGCCGCGCTTACAACACCGTGGTGCCGTCATCCGGCAAGGTGCTGACCGGCGGCGTCGACGCCAACGCGCTGCAGCGGCCGAAGCGCTTCTTCGGCGCCGCGCGCAACATCGAGGAGGGCGGTTCGCTCACCATCATCGCGACTGCGCTGGTCGATACCGGCAGCCGAATGGACGAAGTCATCTTCGAAGAATTCAAGGGCACCGGTAACTCGGAACTGATCCTCGACCGCAAGGTCTCGGACAAGCGGACCTTCCCGGCGATCGACATCTCGCGCTCCGGCACCCGCAAGGAAGAGTTGATCACCGATCCGCAGCTCCTGAAGAAGATGTACGTGCTGCGCCGGATCCTCAATCCGATGGGCACCATGGACGCGATCGACTTCCTGCTCGACAAGCTCCGGAATACCAAGAACAACGCCGAGTTCTTCGACTCCATGAATACCTGAGCCGCGAAGCCGGACTTTGGGGGAGGGCGCCTCGCATCAGCGGGGCGCCCTTTTTGATGCTGCAGAGGTCCGAAGTCCGGCGTTATCGATTGGTTAACCATATAAACTATTGAATCCCATGCGATTTGTTTCCATCGGGGTGCCCGGACACAAAACCGCGAAAACAACCCCATGCAAAGTAGAATGAGCGCAAACTTGCCGCACTCGCGTTGCTTTGGGTCGGGCAGGAGATCGCCCGTCGTGACGGGCCGGCCGATCCCTGCTTTGTCGCTCACCGCTGAATCGCGTTGCCTTTTCAGCCCCTCCCGCACAAATAGGTCATGCACCCGCGGGACCAGACTATTTTTGCTTTGTCGTCGGGCCAGCCGCCGAGCGCGATTGCCCTGGTGCGCGTCTCGGGCGCGCAGGCGGGAAAGGTCGTGTCGGCGCTAGCCGGCAAGGTACCGTCGCCGCGGACGGCCACGCGCGCCCTGCTTCGCGACCTCGGCCAACGGCCGATCGACGATGCGGTGGTGCTCTGGTTTCCGGCCCCGGCCAGTGCGACCGGCGAGGACGTCGCAGAATTTTATGTCCATGGTGGACGTGCGGTGCTTGCCGCGTTGTTCGCGACGCTCTCCGCATTCGACAATGTTCGTCCGGCCGAGCCCGGTGAATTTACCCGGCGCGCATTCGAGAACGGCAAGCTCGATCTCACCGAAGCCGAAGGTCTCGACGATCTCATTCATGCCGACACCGACCGACAGCGCCGTCAGGCGCTCCGCCAGTTGAAGGGGTTGCTGGGCGACAAGGCACGCGATTGGCGCGCGCGGATCATCGAGGCATCGGCCTTGATCGAAGCCGGGATCGATTTCTCCGACGAGGGCGACGTGCCGGCGGAGTTGATCGAGCCGGCGCTGGCGAGGGTGAGGGGGCTGCTGGCGGAGATCGAAGTAGTCCTGGTGGAGCAGGGGCGCAGCGAACGCCTTCGCGATGGCCTCGTCGTCGCGATCGCCGGACCGCCCAACGTCGGGAAGTCGACGCTAATGAATCAGCTCGCGCGCCGAGAGGTCGCGATCGTGTCGCCACATGCCGGCACCACGCGCGACGTCATCGAGGTGCAGCTCGACCTCGATGGCTATCCGGTGACGGTGATCGATACCGCGGGCATTCGCGAGACCGACGATCCGGTAGAGCAGGAGGGGGTTCGCCGCGCCCGAGCACGTGCGGTGGATGCGGACCTGGTGTTGTGGCTGACGGACGCTTCAGGTGCTGAGAGTGAAGGGAACGGTGAGAGGCCGGTCTGGCGGGTGCGAAACAAGATCGATCTCGATGGGGCTGATCGGCCATTGGCCGAGTCGTCCGTAGGCCGGGTTTTTCGGATCTCGGCCAGTCGCGGAGATGGGCTGTCAGAGCTGATCGCGGCCATTGTCGACTTCGCGCAAACCTGTTTGGGCGGCGGTGAGGGCGGCTTGATTGGCCGGACGCGACAGCGCAAGTTGCTCCAGGAAACAGCGGTCTCGCTGCAACGCTGCATCGATGTGGTTGGGGAGGGCGAAGAGCTGGCAGCGGAAGAGCTGCGCGCCGCGGCCTACTCCCTCGGACGGTTGCTTGGCCGGGTCGATGTGGAGGACATCCTTGACGTCATTTTTCGGGAGTTCTGTGTAGGTAAGTAACTTTTCCTTACCCATGTTTCACGTGAAACATCCCGGCATCGGAGACGGGCGTTTCACGTGAAACAATGCTTAAGCAAACTTCTGCTTCCCGGTTTTGAGACTTGGGGATAGAAACCCCGCCATGATTTCCCAGGCAGACTTCTTCGATGTCATCGTCATCGGTGGCGGCCATGCCGGCTGCGAGGCCGCCGGCGCGGCTGCGCGGATGGGGGCCAGGGCGGCGCTGGTCACCCACCGTTTTGCGACGGTCGGCGCAATGTCCTGTAATCCCGCCATTGGCGGTCTTGGCAAGGGCCATCTGGTCCGGGAAGTGGATGCCTTGGATGGCTTCATGGGCCGGGTGGCCGATGCCGGCGGCATTCAGTTCAGGATGTTGAACCGCCGCAAGGGACCCGCTGTTCGCGGACCCCGGGCGCAGGAGGACCGCAAGCTTTACGCCGCCGCGATGCAGGCGGCGATCCGCGAGACCGCTGGTCTCAGCGTCGTCGAAGGCGAGGCAGATGGGCTGATTGTCTCAGATGGCAGAGTCACCGGAATTCGTCTGGGCGATGGCCGGCAGTTGAGGGCGGGCGCCGTGGTCATCACGACCGGGACCTTTTTGCGTGGGCTCATCCATCTCGGCGAAAAGAATTGGCCGGCGGGCCGGGTCGGGGAGGCGCCTGCAATGGGACTATCGGCCTCGTTCGAGCGCGCCGGCTTTACGCTCGGACGGTTGAAGACCGGCACACCGCCACGGCTCGATGGCACCACGATCGACTGGTCTGCGGTCGAAATGCAGCCCGGCGACGATCCGCCTGAGCCGTTTTCCGTCATGACGGATCGGATCACGACGTCGCAGATCCAGTGCGGGATCACCCGGACGACCCCGGCCACCCACGAGGTAATCAGGGCCAACGTGCATCGCTCGCCGATGTACTCCGGGCAGATCAAGAGCAGCGGTCCGCGCTATTGTCCCTCGATCGAGGACAAGATTGTTCGGTTCGGCGATCGTGATGGCCATCAGATCTTCCTGGAGCCGGAAGGCCTCGACGACTCCACGGTCTACCCCAATGGCATCTCGACCTCGCTGCCGGAAGAAGTCCAGCTCGCGATCCTCGCGACCATTCCCGGACTCGAACGGGTGAAGATGGTCCGGCCGGGCTATGCCATCGAATACGACCATGTCGATCCGCGTGAGCTGGAGCCGACCCTGCAGACCAAGCGCCTGCCGGGTCTTTTCCTGGCCGGACAGATCAACGGCACGACCGGCTACGAAGAGGCGGCGGCCCAGGGAATCGTTGCCGGTCTGAACGCTGCATTGATGGCGGGCGACGCCGATCCGATCGTGCTCGATCGCGCTGACGGTTATCTCGGGGTGATGATCGACGACCTCGTGACCCGCGGCATCACCGAACCGTATCGGATGTTTACCTCGCGGGCCGAGTACCGCCTGACGCTTCGAGCCGACAACGCCGACCAGCGTCTGACGGACAAGGGCATTGCCTTGGGCTGCGTAGGCCAGGCGCGCGTGCAGCGGCATGCTGCGAAGATGGCCGCGTTGGAGGCCGCGAAGTCGCTCGCCAAGTCCCTGTCGATCACCCCCAACGAAGCCGCAAAGCATGGCTTGGCACTTAACCGGGACGGCCATCGGCGCTCGGCGTTTGAGTTGCTTGCTTACCCGGAGATTGAGTGGACGGCCCTGCGCAGCATATGGCCGGAGCTTTCGGGCATCGATCCGTCGATCGCCGTGCACCTCGAGATCGACGCCAAATACGATGTCTATCTCAAGCGTCAGACCGCCGACGTCGATGCCTTCCGGCGCGACGAAGGTTTGGTCCTGACCGATATCGACTACGCCGATGTGCCCGGACTTTCCAACGAAGCGCGCGCCAAGCTCGAAGCGGCGCGGCCACGGACAGTGGGGCAGGCGGGACGGCTCGATGGTTTGACGCCGGCGGCGCTGGGTATCTTGGCGGCCTACCTGCGCCGAGAAGCGCGGCGGAAGAACACGAAGGCGACCGCTTAAGAATCTGTTTCACGTGAAACGTTGATGTAGGATCAGTGAAGCGATAACCCCCACGATCGTTGGCTCAGCCGAGACCACCCAATGGCGAAAGCCGTCGCCCAGACCCCTTCCCCAGTCCTGCCCTCCGATAAGGCCACCGCTCTGGCCCTCACTCCCGTTTCGCGTGAAACGGAAGTACGGCTGAATCACTACGTCGACCTTCTCATCGAATGGCAGACCAAAACGAATCTCGTGGCGCCATCGACGCTTCCGCACCTTTGGACGAGACACATTTCTGATTCGCTCCAGCTTCTGGACTTGGCTCCATCAGCAAAAATCTGGGTCGATTTTGGCAGCGGTGGAGGCTTTCCCGGTGTGGTGCTCGCCTGCGCGCTGGCCGAGACTCCGGGTGCCAATATCCATTTGGTTGAACGCAATGCCAAAAAGGCGGCCTTCCTGCGCGAGGCAGTCCGCGTAACGTCCGCGGCTGCGACCGTGCATTTGGCGGGAATCGGGGATATTGTGGATAGAATCGGCTGCCGCATCGATTGCGTCACCGCGCGGGCACTGGCTCCATTACATCAGCTTGTCGGCTTCGCGGAGCCGTTTGTGAGAGAAGGCGCAAAAGCTTTGTTTCTCAAGGGTCAAGATGTAGAGGCCGAATTGACCGAGGCCACCAAATATTGGAATATTGAACCGCGACTCCATTCCAGCCGAACGGGCGGGCACGGCTGGATCGTCGAACTCGATCGCATCGAGCGGCGCAACCCTTCCGCGATCACACATGGCGATCGGGCATGACCGAATTAGATGAATTATATCAAGAGGATAGGGAGCCAACTCCGCCGCCTCATCCACGCATCCTGTCGCTCGCCAACCAGAAGGGTGGCGTCGGCAAGACGACTACAGCGATCAATCTTGGCACCGCACTCGCGGCGATTGGCGAGCGCGTGCTGATTGTTGATCTCGATCCGCAGGGCAACGCTTCGACGGGCCTCGGTATCGATCGCCGCAACCGCAACTGCTCGACCTACGACGTGCTGATCGGTGAAGCACCGCTGCGCGACGCGGTGGTTGCCACCGCGGTGCCGCGGCTGCACATCGCCTCCTCGACCATGGATCTGTCGGGCCTCGAGCTTGAACTTGGCACGACGCCGGGCCGCGCGTTCCGCCTGCGCGATGCGATCGGGGCGCTGAACAAGAACGCCGCGCCGGACACCGATTACACCTATGTGCTGATCGATTGCCCGCCGTCACTCAATCTTCTCACCGTCAACGCGATGGCGGCGTCGGATGCGATCCTGGTGCCGCTGCAGTGCGAGTTCTTCGCGCTCGAAGGTCTGTCGCAATTGCTGCAGACAGTGGAGCAGGTGCGCTCGACGCTCAATCCGAACCTGTCGATCCACGGCATCGTGCTGACAATGTTCGACTCGCGCAACAATTTGTCAAACCAGGTGGTCGCCGACGTCAGGCAGTTCATGGGCTCCAAGGTCTACGACACCATGATCCCGCGCAACGTCCGCATCTCCGAGGCGCCGTCTTACGGCAAGCCGGTCTTGGTCTACGATCTCAAATGCGTTGGCAGCGAAGCGTACCTGAAGCTTGCGACGGAAGTGATCCAGCGGGAGCGCGAGCTGAGGCATTAGTCAGGAATCGCAGGGTGGGCAAAGCGAAGCGTGCCCACCTTTGTTTTCGTGGTGGACGATGGTGGGCACGGCGCAAACGCGCCTTTGCCCACCCTACGATCTCATCCTATCGAACAACCGAATTCAGTTCCGGAGTAGCTTAAGTGAATCCTAGGGAGTTGGCGGCGATGGCCGACGAAACGCGCTCGCGACTGGGTCGTGGTCTCGCAAGTCTGATCGGAGACGTCGGCGGCGAAGCCGCGCATGTCGAGCGGCCGCGCAACCAGCGCAAGGTGCCGATCGAGTTCCTGAAACCGAATCCACGAAACCCGCGCCGGACGTTTTCCGATGCCGAGCTCGGTGAGCTCGCGGCCTCCGTCAAGCAGCACGGCGTGATCCAGCCGATCGTGGTGCGGCCGGTGAAGGGCGCGCAGGATCGCTACGAGATCATCGCCGGCGAACGGCGCTGGCGCGCCGCGCAACTCGCCAGCCTGCACGAGGTGCCGATCGTTCCTATCGATGTCAGCGACAGCGACGCGCTCGAGATCATGATCATCGAGAACGTGCAGCGCGAAGACCTCAACGCGATGGAAGAGGCGCAGGGTTATCACGCGCTGGCCGACGAATTCAAACGCAGCCAGGAAGACATCGCCAAAGAGGTCGGCAAGAGCCGCAGCCACGTTGCGAACATGATGCGGCTGACGAAATTGCCGGCGGAGGTGCAGGCCCTGATCGCGAGCGGCGAATTGTCCGCAGGACACGCCCGTGCGCTGATCGGTGTGCCCGATCCGCTGGCTGCGGCGAAGCGCATCGTCGAGGAAGGTCTCAACGTACGCCAGACCGAGGCGCTGGCGCATGAAGAGGGCGTTCCGGAACGCAAGCCGCAAAAGGCGAGGGGCGGGGGCAAGACCAAAGATCCCGATACGATCGCATTGGAGAAGCGCGTCAGCGATGCGCTCGGCCTCACCGTCACCGTCAACCACCGCGACCCCGGCGGCTCCGTCCAGATCAGCTATCGCAACCTCGAACAGCTCGACGAGGTGATGCGAAGGCTGGAGAGGGGTGGCTGATCTTCTTAACCTCGCCCCGCTTGCGGGGAGAGGTCGGATCGCTCTTGCGATCCGGGTGAGGGGGGACAGGTTTCAAGTCGTTCAGAACTCGCGGAAGCAGCCCCTCACCCCTACCCTCTCCCCGCAAGAGCGGGGCGAGGGAGCGGAGAGAGCCCGGCGTCAGGGAAACTCGGCGACGACTTCGATCTCACCCACGATAGCTTCGTTGAAGGCGGTCATTTCCTCCGCCGGAATCCAATACTCCAAATGAGCGGAGCCTCCGGCTTTTTGGACGCGGTAGTTTTCCAGGAAGTCCCGCCTGACGTCAAAACGAGTGACGTAGCCGGAGCCGCTGGCTGGGACGTTCCAGTCGCGAGCGATCTTTACGGCGTATTCTTTCGAGAGCACGGGATAGAAGATGGGTTGATCAGGAAGCCGTGGTGGGAACGCGCGCATTCCGCTGTTTCGGATTAATTCCAACTCGACCGGTCCTACCGGACGCCAGAGGGTTACGACGTCTCTTGTCTCGTCCGGCATGCTACCCCCGCCGCTTCGCGTTGGCTGCGATCGAGAGCAATGTTCGCAGCGCAATCGCTGATGCCAGCGACGCCTGCTTGCGCATGTCGAGCGCTGCCGTTCCGAGTTGATCGATGATGGTGGCGAGCCGCGCCGCGCTGAAATTGCGCAAGGCGATTTCGACGGCGCCTTTTCGCGAAAAGTGCAGGCGCGGATAGCCGCTTTCGAGCAAGGTGGAGACGGGTGTTCCCTCCGCGACAGCGAGCGCCGATTTGTGCAGCCAGGCAGCCTGGCGCTGCGCGGCGGAGATGATGATGCCAGGATAGGTGCCGGCGACCATCGCCTTTGCGAACTCGCCTTCGACCAGGTCGGGCTTGCCGGCGAACGCGCCATCGACGATCGGGTCGAGTTTCAGCTCGGACGCATCGGACACCACGGTCATGACATCGTCGAGCGCGATCTCGCCCTTGCCATAGGAATAGAGCGCAAGCTTGCGCAGCTCATTGCGCGAAGCCTGGCGGTCGCCGCCGAGTAACGACATCAGCACGGCGCGGGCATCCGCGGCGATGCGCAAACTGGAAGTCCGTAATTCCTCGTCGATCAATCTGGCAAGGTCGCGCTCGGTATCGGGATAGCAAGCGATGGCGACCGCTGTCTTGGCGCGTTCGCAGGCCTTGCGCAGCGGCGATTCCGGCCGCAACTCGCCGGCCTCGATCACGATGCGGCAATCCTTGATCGGCGAATCGGCCAGCGTATCGACGCCGCTGGCAAAACTGCGGGACCCGGCGCGCACACGGATCGCGCGCCGGCCGCCGAACATCGGGATCGTCATGGCTTCATCGACCAGCCGCGACGGCTCGGCCGCCAGCTCGTCGCCGTCGAGCCGAACCAGCGAAAACGGGTCGTTGGGATCGTCGACCGCTGACGAGATCAACGCGTCGGCGCGCTCGCGCACGAGACCGGCGTCGGGGCCGTACAGCAGGATGATAGGGCGGCCGGCATCAGGCCGGGCGAGAAAAGCGTCGATGTCTTTTCCGCGGAGCGCGACCACGATCGGACTTTCATTCGTCATTCCGGGACGCGGGCGAAGCCCGCAGACCCGGAATCTGGAGATTGTCGGAACGAGATTCCAGGTTCGTGCATCGCACGCCCCGGAATGACGGGACATCAGGTGCCGGCGTAGAAGTAGGACGCGAGCCGGGTCTGGATGTTTTCCGCGATCTCGTTGGCGGCGCGGTCCTCGGCGTCGCGGAAGGCGCGGGCGCGGGCGAAACGCTGCAACTGTCCAGGGACGTCATAGGATACGCGGGAGAAAGTGGTGCCCGTCATGACCGACTTGTTGGTGGCGAGGTCGATGAGATTGTACTGCGCGTCGATGCCGTAGTTTTCGCTCGACGGCAGGGCGGTGGCCGGGTCGAGTATCAGCGAAGAGCGGGTGGTGTTGAACCGCAGCACCAGCCGGTGGGTCGGCGGCATGCCGGTGGCACTGCCATAGAGCTTGAACGCCAGCGCGTTGCGGATCTCCACCTGGATCCTCGCTTCGCGGGAAGCATTCGGCTTATCGACCGGCGGGATTTCCACTCCCATCAGCTTTTCGCGCAAGCCGGGCTTGCCGTCGTTACGTTCGGCATACATCGGCTGGAAACAGCCGGCCGTGAGCGCCGCCAGAGCGGCGACGGCGATGAGCCGAACGGCGATCCGGGTCCTAGCCAACGACATTCACGATCCTCATGGGAACTACGATTACCTTGCGGACGGTCTTGCCGCCGAGGGCGAGTTTTACCGCATCGAGCGCCAAAACGGCAGCCTCAATTTCCGGATTTTGGGCGACCCGTGGCACGGTAACATCACCCCGCTTCTTGCCGTTGACCTGGACCACCAGCGTCACGGTGTCTTCAACCAGCAAATCGCGTTCGATTTGCGGCCAGCTGGCCTCCGAAATCAGCCCCGACTGCCCCAGAACCTGCCAGCACTCCTCGGCCAGATGCGGCATCATCGGCGCGAACAATTGAACCAGGATGATTGCAGCCTCGCGGACTGCCCAAGCCAGGTCCGGCGCCGGTTTGCCCTCACGGCCCAGCACTTCGGCCAGCACATTGGTGAATTCGCGGATATGGGCAAGGCAGACATTGAAATGCAGCCGCTCGATTCCGGACGACACCTTGTCCAGCGCGCCATGGGCAGCCTTGCGCAAGCCAAGCGCATCCGCCCCGAACGAGGCCGGCCGCGCGGCCGGGGCTATCTTGGCGATTTCGGCCGATTCATTCACCAGCCGCCACAGCCGCTGCACGAAGCGTGAGGCACCCTGCACGCGCTCGTCGCTCCAGATCACGTCGCGATCCGGCGGTGAGTCCGACAGCATGAACCAGCGCGCGACGTCGGCGCCGTAGGTTGCGATGATGTCGTCGGGGTCGACCGTATTCTTCTTCGACTTCGACATCTTCTCGATGGCGCCGATCGTGACCTCTTCGCCGCCGTCGAGCAGCGTGGCCCGGCGGCCATTGCCGCCGGTCTCGACCTTCACCTCGGCCGGCGTCACGTAGGTGCCATCGGCCTTCTGGTAGGTCTCGTGCACCACCATGCCCTGCGTGAACATGCCGGCGAACGGCTCGTCCATGCTGATGTGGCCGGTGGCCTTCATCGCACGGGTAAAGAAGCGGCTATAGAGCAGATGCAGGATCGCGTGCTCGACGCCGCCGATATACTGGTCGACCGGCATCATCCGGTCGGCGACGTCAGGCGTGGTCGGCGACCTCTCGTTCCAGGGATCGGTGAAGCGCGCAAAATACCAGGACGAATCCACGAAGGTGTCCATGGTGTCGGTTTCACGCTGCGCCTTGCCGCCGCATTTCGGGCAGGTGACGTGCTTCCAGGTCGGATGATGGTCGAGCGCATTGCCGGGCTTGTCGAAGGTGACGTCCTCCGGCAGCGTCACCGGCAATTGATCGTCGGGCACCGGCACCACGTCGCATTTCGGACAATGGATCACCGGGATCGGGCAGCCCCAATAGCGCTGGCGCGAGATGCCCCAGTCGCGCAGACGGAAGTTTACTTGCCGCTCGCCGATGGGCGCGTTGCCACGAACTTCACTCTCCAATCGCTTCGCAACTTCTTCCTTGGCCTGCTCGATGGTCATGCCGTCGAGGAAGCGGGAATTGATCATGCGGCCGTCGCCGTCATAGGCGGTGTCCGATATGACGAAGCTTTTCGGGTCCTGCCCTTCCGGGCACACGACCGGCGTATTGCCGAGATTGTATTTGTTGACGAAGTCGAGGTCGCGCTGGTCGTGCGCGGGGCAGCCGAAGATGGCGCCCGTGCCGTATTCCATCAGCACGAAGTTCGCGACATAGACTGGCAGCTTCCAGTTCGGATCGAACGGGTGGATGGCCTTGATGCCGGTATCAAAGCCCTGCTTCTCGGCGGTATCGATGATTTCCTGCGCGGTGCCGATCCGCTTCACCTCGGCGATGAACTCGGCGAGCTGTGGATTCTTCGCGGCAGCCGCCTGTGCCAGCGGATGATCGGCCGAGATCGCCATGAATTTTGCACCGAACAGCGTGTCGGGGCGCGTGGTGAAAATCTTCAGCTCGGACTCACCGGCGGGCGTCGTCGCAGAATCGAGCAAGAAGCGGATCAGCAAGCCCTCGGAGCGGCCGATCCAGTTGCGTTGCATCAGCCGCACCTTGTCCGGCCAGCGGTCCAGGCTATCAAGCGCGTCCAGCAGTTCCTGCGAGTACTTCGTAATCTTGAAGACCCACTGGTTCATCTCGCGCTGCTCGACGACGGCGCCGGAGCGCCAGCCGCGGCCGTCGATCACCTGCTCGTTGGCAAGCACGGTCATGTCGACGGGATCCCAGTTGATCTTGCGCTTCTCGCGCTCGGCGAGGCCGGCGCGCAAGAAATCCAAAAACATCTTCTGCTGATGCTTGTAATAGGCGGGATCGCAGGTCGCGAACTCGCGCGACCAGTCGAGCGACAGCCCGATCGAGCGCAACTGCTTCTTCATCGTGGCGATGTTGTCGTAGGTCCAGGCCTTGGGCGCGACCTTGCGTTCGATCGCCGCGTTTTCGGCGGGCAGCCCGAATGCATCCCAGCCCATCGGGTGCAGCACGTTGAAGCCCTTGGCGCGCATGAAGCGCGCCAGCACGTCGCCCAGCGTGTAGTTCCGGACATGCCCGATATGGATGCGCCCGGACGGGTAGGGGAACATCTCGAGCACGTAGTATTTCGGCCTGGAATCGTCGTTCTTCGAGGCGAAGATCGCCTCTTCGTCCCATTGGCGCTGCCAGCGCGGCTCGGAATCACGGGCGTTGTAACGTTCGGAGGTCATGGAATCTTAAGGGCTTTTGTGGATTCGGGTCCTGTCCAAAGGACGGCGGACTAGGCCACAGAAGCGGCTGCGGGGTCAACGGGTTGGGACGGCGGGAAGGGGCGTTTTAGCTGATGGCGTGGAACATCAGCTCACCCCGCCATCGCGATCCCTGCCTCGTCCACCAGCTTGGCAAAGCCGTGCTCGACCACGGTATTTCGCCCGCGGTGTTTGGCGGCGTAGAGGGCGGCGTCCGCGGCCTCGATCAGGTCGCCGGGGGTTTGGGCGTCGTTCGGAAGAGTCGCGGCGACGCCAATGCTGACGGTGACCGTCTTGTGGCTGGAGGTGATGTGGGGCAGGGCCAGGCCCTGAACGGTGGCGCGCACGGTCTCGCCGATCTCCAACGCTTTTTGCGGTCTGGTATTCGGCAGCAGCAGGCAGAACTCCTCGCCGCCATAGCGGCCGGCAAAGCCTAGCGTGTCGGCGGCGATGCCGGCCAGCGCTTCGCCGATCCGGGTGAGGCAGGCGTCGCCCTCCGGGTGGCCATAGGTGTCGTTGTAGAGCTTGAAATGATCGACGTCGATCATCAGCAGCGACAGCTCGCTATGATACTGCTGCGCCTTCATCCATTCGAAATCGAGCCGGCTCTGGAAGCCGCGCCGGTTGGCGAGGCCGGAGAGCATGTCGATCGAGGCCATCACGGTGAGCCGGTCGTTGGTGGCAACGAGCTCGCGCTCGCGCTGGCTGAGCTGCGCCGCCATCGCATTGAAGGCGCGGGCCAGCGGCATGAATTCCGACGGCAGGCGGCTGTGCGAGACGCGGGCCGACCAGTCGCCTTCGCCGAACCGTCTGGCCATGCCGGTCATGACTTCGATCGGGTTGATGATGAGCTTCTCTGCGCCGATCAGCGCGCCGAGCAGCACGAACAGGCAGACCAGTCCGAGCTGCAGATAGGCGGTGCGGATTTCACCATTGATCGCCGCCGTGATTTTGGCTTCGTCGATGCTGACGATCAGGCGCGATTGCGTGCCGGGAATGCGCGCGAAACTGATCGCGCGTTGCGATCCGTCGGCTGCGGTAAAGGAAAGCGAACCCCGTGGGGTGTCGGAAACGAGCGCCTTGTGGGCGATGGCCGTCAGCAGCGGCACGTTGTTGAGCGGCTTGCCGATCATGCCGGCCTCGTCCGCCGGCGCGGCCAGCACGACGCCGGCGCCGTCGACCAGCAGCGCCGAAATGCCCGGCCGTCCGTCAAACTTGGCCATGATCTTCGACATCCAGTCGAGGTTGATGCCGGCGACCACCACGGCATCTTCTTCCGGATTGATCGCGGCGACCGGATAGGCCGCCATCAGAATCGGTTTGTTGGTCATTCTGGCGAACAGATAGTCGCTGAAAACGAAGCCGCGGCTTTGCTGCGCCTTCCTGAAATATTCGCGGTCGCCGATGTCGAGCCCGACCAGCATGTTCAGCGTCGAGCATTGCACCACGCCTTCCCTGCTGACGATCATGATGCTGCGAATCCAGGGCAGGTTGGTCGGCAGGCTGGCGCGCAGGATTTCGCAACTGCGCCCGATGCCGCTGGATGCGCGGATATAGGCGGCCGATTTCAGCATCGTTTCGACCGAGGAGACGACCTCGCGCTGGGTCTCCGCAGTGTGCAGCGTGATGCTGGCGTATTCCTCCGAAGCCATCGCGATCTGCTTGGCGCGCGCGTCTTCGAGCGAACGGACCCGTTCCAGCATCAAGGGCGCTACCAGCATCACGGCGAGCAGCGCAAGCCGCGCCCGGATTCCGAGAAGCTTCTTGAGTTTGACCCGGTTGCGGTTGAAAGTAACGCCAGCCATCCTGCCCCCCACACCGCAAGGTAGAGTGAAGGGTTCAAAAAGCCTTTCCCGAACTTGGTAAAATTCGAGGAAATGCCGTAAAATTTCTGACCGAAATCAGGACATGACGCGAGAGAGATGCCGACACCGCTAACCAAGTCTTTACCAAACGGCCTTGCTGAGGTGGAGCAAGACATCGCGCGCGCCTGCAAGGAGGCGCGCCGTGAGCGCGCATCGGTGATGCTGATCGCGGTATCGAAGACATTCGATGCCGCAGCCATTTCGCCCGTCCTCGATGCCGGGCACCGCGTGTTCGGCGAAAACCGTGTGCAGGAGGCCAAAGCGAAATGGCCGGCGCTGGTCTCGGCCTATCCCGGAACTGCGTTGCATCTCATCGGACCGCTGCAATCCAACAAGGCGAAGGAGGCCGTAGCGCTGTTCGACGCTATCCATTCGGTCGACCGTCCCAGCATCTGCCAAGCGCTCGCCAAGGAAATCAATTCGCAGAACAAGCGTCCAGAATTGTTCGTTCAGATCAACACTGGCGAGGAGCCGCAGAAGGCCGGCATCTCGCCCGGCGATGCAGATGCCTTCATTGCGAGCTGCCGCGATAAATACGGTCTGGTCATTTCCGGCTTGATGTGCATTCCACCGGTCAACGAGGCGCCGGCGCCGCATTTCGCGTTGACGGCCAAGATCGCCGCGCGCAACGGGCTGAAAAATCTGTCGATGGGCATGAGCGCCGATTTTGCCGTCGCGATCCAGATGGGTGCGACGCATGTGCGCGTCGGCTCGGCGATTTTTGGCGCGCGATAGAAGTCTGTGCCGTCGTCCCTGCGTTCGCAGAGACGACACTGACTGTGAGCAACACTTATTCGAACCCCACCGACACCTTTCCGAGCGGACCAAAATCGACGGCGCAGAAATCGCCGGATTGAATCGGCAGCGGTGGATGGCAGGTGCCGGTGGTGACGACGCGGCCGGCTTTCAATGTCACGCCAAGCTGGCGCAGTTCGTTGGCGAGCCAGGTCAGTGCAGCTCGTGGGTCGCCCAACACGTTCTTGCCGTGGCCAATGAATTTATCGCCGCGCATCGTGATGACGGGCCGTTCCTCGACGAGGTCCATTGAACGCCAATCGACTGTTGCGGCAGGCCCGAGCACGAACAGATGCGCGCAGGCATTGTCGGCGATGATCTGTTCGGCGCCGGCACTGACGAAATCGGCAAACCGCGAATCCGGAATTTCAATGGCCGGATGCAGCGTGTCGACTGCATCGAGAACCTGCTGCATTGTATAGGGAGTGGAGCGCGTCGGCAGATCCACGCGCATGCGAAAGGCGAATTCGGGTTCGGCGACGCGCATTTCGTTGCCTGCCATCGAAGCCGTTCCGCCGTCGGGGATGATGGTCTCGGCCAGAATGCGCCCGGCCATCGGCCCGTCGACGTTGATGTGCTTTTGTCCGGCCTCGCTGGTTGCCGCGATCTTCCAGCCGAATAAACTATCGGACGAGTACTTTTCGATTCCCGCCTGGATCGCGTAGGCCTCAATGCGGTCGCGCGGCCGCAGCGATTCATCGAGGCCGGAAAATTTGGTGCCCGCGCGCCAGTGGTCGTGCAGGGTCTTCGACGCGGCCGTTATTGCCTTCCTGTCGAGCATTGTTTGATTCCCCATCAGCCGATCATGATTTTCGTCTGCGGTCCCATCCGCCGCAGCAGCCGCAGCATGGCGGATTTCGTCATCGAGACGCATCCCGCGGTGGGGGAGAAATTGGGACGCGCCAGATGCAGGAACACGGCGCTGCCACGGCCGGCAATCCGTGGCGCGCTGTTGTGATCGATTTCGACGATGAAGTCGTAGAGATGATCGTCGCGCGTCAGCCGGTCGCCGGGCTGATCCTGGACCAGACGGATTGGCTGATTATAACGGCGGTTCTGCGGGTCCTCGCACCAGGCATCCTCGGGCCGGATCGGCCGGATCGGCAGATAGGTCCGCGGCCTGGGATGGCGATCGGCGCGCCACCACAATTGCAGCGGATGATAAATGCCCCGCGGGGTGCCACCGTCGCCCTCCCGCTTGTTGGCGAGGATGCCGCCGCGGCCAAGCGCCACCGGTACGGTCCAGCCGTCTGCCGTCAGCCAGCCCCGGCTGGGGTCGCCGGCCGCTCGGTACACCCGAATTGCCGCCAGGGGCCGATCACGCGCGCCTGTCTGATAAGTGATTGAAATGGTGTTGCTTTTCATGCCAATGCCCAACTTTTGGGATTGCCTGCCCGGCCGCGATTATTCTATTCGACGCATTACAGGACATTCATCCAAACGCGCCTCAAATTTGGGATAGACTGCGGTCCGGCTTGTGAATCTGTAACAATCTCTTACCTCAATGCGAATCAGTACCTGATGACACGGCTTGCTTGTGAGGTTTGCCCGCGAATCAGGTTTGTCATCGACCAAGACCCGGCTTGAGACGCTCTCGCTTGTGTCCGCCGCCTGCCTCAAGAGGATCGTATCTATGCCCAATGCCCGCAAGATCCTGATCGTGGATGACGATACCGATCTGCGCGATACGTTGGTGGAGCAATTGTCGCTGCATGAGGAATTCGAAGCCTCCGCAGTCGATACCGGCGCCAAGGGCGCCAGCGCCGCCAAAGCCAATTCCCCCGATTTGGTGCTGATGGATGTCGGCTTGCCGGATACCGATGGAAGGGAGGTCGTGCGCAGCCTTCGCAAGGGGGGCTTCAAGGCGCCAATCATCATGCTGACTGGCCACGACACCGACTCGGACACCATTTTGGGCCTCGAATCGGGCGCCAATGACTACGTTGCAAAACCGTTCAGGTTTGCCGTTCTGCTCGCCCGGATCAGGGCGCAGCTCCGCCAGCACGAGGCCAGCGAGGACGCGGTATTTTCCGTCGGCCCCTACAGTTTCCGGCCCGGCTCCAAGATGCTGACCGCGGCCAATGCCAGAAAGGTGCGGCTGACCGAGAAGGAAACCGCGATCCTGCGCTTCCTGTACCGCGCCGGCCAATTGCCGGTATCGCGCGAGACGCTGCTGCAGGAGGTCTGGGGCTACAATTCGGGCGTCACCACGCACACGCTGGAAACCCATATCTACCGTCTCAGGCAGAAGATCGAGAAGGATGCGGCCAACCCGGAAATCCTGGTGACGGAAGCCGGTGGCTACAAGCTGGTGCCGTGATACGATTCGTAGCCACGATTCGTAATTTTCGCGCATCCCGGTCAACGGTCCATGTCGATCGAAGATGATGTAGCCCTGCTCGAGCGGGTCCCGACGCTGCGCCTGTTGGGGACGGCGGCGCTACGCATGCTGGCGATCGGTTCGGAGCAGCGCGATTTCTCAGCCGGCGATTATCTGTTCAACGCGGGCGACGATGCGGATGCGGGTTACATCGTTCAGCGCGGTTCGTTTCGTGTCGAGGATAGCGGCGCCGAAGTCGTTGCCGGCCCCGGTGCCCTGATCGGTGAATTGGCGCTGATCGTTGCGATGAAGCGGCCGTCGAGCGCGGTCGCGCTTGAGCATTCCTCCGTCATCCGGATCGCGCGCAGCCTGTTTCAGCGCGTGCTCGAAAGCGACCCTGCCGCCGCGCGCCGCTTGCGCGACGAACTCGCCACCCGCACCAGCCAGCTCGCCAGCGATATTTTGATGGCCGGCGCCAAGCTGAATACTTGATCCGTCGTCCCGGACAAGCGAAGCGCGACGCAATGCCGGTGGTTGATTGGGTCCCTGCGTGCGTGCGCAGGGACGACCAGGTTACACATCCAGCGTCACCGTGACAGGGACGTGGTCCGATGGACGCTCCCAACTGCGCGCATCGCGGGTAATCCTGAAATCGCTGACAGCGTCCTTCAGCGCGCGCGAGACCCAGATGTGGTCGAGACGGCGGCCACGGTCGCCCACCGTCCAGTCGGCGGCGCGGTAGCTCCACCACGTATAGACCTTTTCCGAAAGCGGGATCCGTTCGCGCGCGACGTCGAACCATTCGCCGTGGGCCTGCGTGGCCAGGAGTTTTTCGCATTCGATCGGCGTGTGCGAGACGACCCTCAGAAGCTGCTTGTGCGACCACACGTCGTTTTCATGTGGCGCAACGTTGAGGTCGCCGACCAGGATATGGCGGTCGTCGCCGCGCGGATGCAGCGGTTCGCAGGCCTTCATCTCGTCGAGAAACTTCAGCTTGTGATCGAACTTCGGATTGAGAACGGGATCGGGAATGTCGCCGCCGGCTGGAACGTAGAAATTGTGCAGCACCACCGGCTTCGCAAGCTGGGCCTTCTCGCCAAACGCCACCGAGATGTGACGCGAATCGATCTTGTCGCAGAAGGTTCTGATATCGGTGGTGTCGAACGGCAGTTTCGAAACGATGGCGACGCCGTGATAGCCCTTCTGCCCGTTCAGCGCGACGTGCTCATAGCCAAGACGTTTGAACCGCTTCAGCGGGAAAGCGTCGTCGATACATTTGGTTTCCTGCAGGCACAGCACATCCGGCCGCGCCGATTTGAGGAATTTGGCGACGATATCGATGCGCAGGCGCACCGAATTGATATTCCACGTTGTCAGGGAAAAACGCATGGGAGCCGTGTCTTACCACGGTTCCTGGCGCACATTTCCTCCTCTCCACAGAAAGAATGGAGGAAAGCGCGCCGTTTAGTTCGCCGGCGTCATGTAGTTGGTGAAGTCGATCTTGAACAGGCCGGGATCGACCTTCTTGGACGAGTCCAGATTGTAGACCGCAACCGTGGTGTCGTAGCCCTGCGGGTCGGTCACCGTCCATTGCTTGAGCTGGCCGTCCTTGACGCCAACCATCAGCATCAGCCGGCTGGTGCCGATCAGGGCCTGCTTCTCCTCGATGGTGACGCTGATGTAGACGTCATCGGCCGTGACGCTGATGACATTGGTGTCCTTCAACAGATCGATCCGATCCGACAGCAGGAAACGCAGCGGCGTTTGCGACAGCGGGTAGATGTCCTGGGTGGCGAGCTTGCGATCGCGCACGGCCAGCGATGAACCATCGGCGATAATCGCGATCGGACTCGGGTCGTCATATTCGAAACGTACCTTGCCCGGCTTCTGGATGTAGAAATCGCCCTTGGTCCTGCTGCCGTCGGGACCGACCTGGACGAAATTTCCGACCAGCGTCTGCAGCGACGATAGATATGAACTCACCCGCGCAGCCTGCGCCTTCTGGTTGGCATCGAAGGTTGCAAAAACATTGGCCGGAACATTGCGGCGCGGGTCCGGAAGCACCGGATTCGGCGGCGCCTGAGTGGTGCCGGTGGTCATCGGAACCCGGTCCTGTGCGCTCATCTGCACATTGCCGTCGCGGGCCTTGGGCGCGGGCTTGGGAACCGGCACGGTCTGCGAGAGAGCCGATGTCGCGAAGCCGGCGATGGATGTGGCGATCAAAAGGGCCAGTCCGGAGCGCAGCCCGCGATGGGTGGGTCGTTGTGTCATCAGATATTTCGGATCTCTATTCGACGAGGCATCCCGCTGCCGGTCAGTTTATCGCGCTTTCGGCCAAAGGAGATATCGTTTTTCCGTGAAATCATTGCGCCGAATCCACGTTCGGCGCTTTAGAATCCGCCCTCTTCCTCCTCGACCAGAATTTCACGCTTGCCGGCGTGATTCGCCTGGCCAACGATGCCTTCTTGTTCCATTCGTTCCATCAGCGAGGCGGCGCGGTTGTAGCCGATTTGCAGCCGGCGCTGAATATAGGAGGTCGAGGCCTTGCGGTCGCGCTTGACGATCGCCACCGCCTGCGCGAACAAATCGCCGCCACCATCGCCGCCCATGCCGGTGGAATCGAATACCGCGCCGTCTTCTTCGCTCGGTTCCTCCGCGGTGACCGCTTCCAGATATTCCGGTGCGCCCTGCGTCTTGAGGTGACGCACGACCTTCTCGACTTCTTCGTCCGATGCAAACGGTCCATGCACGCGGCTGATGCGGCCGCCGCCGGCCATATAGAGCATGTCACCCTGGCCGAGCAGTTGCTCGGCGCCCATCTCGCCAAGAATGGTGCGGCTGTCGATTTTCGACGTGACCTGGAATGCGATGCGGGTCGGGAA
This sequence comes from Bradyrhizobium icense, assembly GCF_001693385.1. Lineage (NCBI taxonomy): Bacteria > Pseudomonadati > Pseudomonadota > Alphaproteobacteria > Hyphomicrobiales > Nitrobacteraceae > Bradyrhizobium > Bradyrhizobium icense. The sequence goes on along the minus strand of NZ_CP016428.1, from coordinate 8,301,323 downwards.
GTTCGCCTTGATGGTGCCGGTGATGACGTCGACCGAGGGACGCTGCGTGGCGAGAATGACGTGCAAGCCGGCGGCGCGCGCCATCTGCGCCAGGCGCTGCACTGCGCCTTCGATGTCCTTGCCGGCCACCATCATCAGGTCGGCCATTTCGTCGACGATAATGACGATATAGGGCAGCGGCTCGAGCTCGAGCTTTTCTTCCTCGTAGATCGCCTTGCCGGTTTCCTTGTCGAAGCCGGTGTGCACCGTCCGCGTCAGCTCCTCGCCCTTGGCCTTGGCTTCGACGAGGCGCTGGTTATAGCCGTCGATGTTGCGCACACCGAGCTTGGCCATTTTCTTGTAGCGCTCCTCCATCTCACGTACGGCCCATTTCAGCGCCACCACCGCCTTCTTCGGATCGGTCACGACCGGCGTCAGCAAATGCGGTATGCCGTCATAGACGGAGAGCTCGAGCATCTTGGGATCGACCATGATCAGGCGGCACTGATCCGGCCTCAGGCGATAGACCAGGCTGAGGATCATGGTGTTGATGGCGACCGATTTGCCGGAGCCGGTGGTTCCGGCGATCAGCATGTGCGGCGTGCGGGCAAGATCGATGATGATGGATTCGCCGCCGATGTTTTTTCCGAGGCAGAGCGGCAACTTCACCGTCGACTCATTGCTGTCCTTTGTGGTCAGCAATTCGCGCAGGTAAACCTTTTCGCGGTGCGCATTGGGCAGCTCGATGCCGATGGCATTGCGGCCGGCAACCACGGCGACGCGCGCCGAAAGCGCACTCATCGAGCGGGCGATGTCGTCGGCAAGACCGATGACGCGCGAGGATTTGATGCCGGGCGCCGGTTCGAGTTCGTACAGCGTTACGACCGGGCCGGGATTGGCCTTGACGATCTCGCCGCGTACGCCGAAATCGCCGAGCACGCCTTCCAGTGCGCGCGAATTGGCCTCCAGTTCTGCCTTGCTGAGCGGCTGCCGGTCTGACGCCTTTGGCGCCGTCAGCATCGAGACCGAAGGCAGTTCGAATTTGTCGGATTTGCGCGCCGCACGCGGTGCGGGCTTCTTGCGTGGAGCGCGGGCGACCGGGACTTCCTCGTCGTCTTCTTCCTCTTCTTCCTCGTCCTCGAATTCCTCCTGCTGCGGGGCCAGTGCCGGTGCGGCGCGACCGCGGAGGCTCGGTTCCTGACGTTCAAACGAGGACGTGCGAGGCGGCGGCGAACTCGACACCAGCGAGCGGTAGGCCACGCCCATCAGCCATCCGAGCCGGGCCTTTGCGCTCATCAGGGCATGGTACACCCATCCGAGCGACACTGAACTGCGATCCTCTTCTTCAACGAAAGGCGTGTCGTCATCCTCGATCGGCGTCAGCTCTTCTTCTTTCGGACGCGAACCCCAGCCGCAGGCGAACAGAAAAGCTGCGCACATCGCCGCGAACAGGATGATGCCGAGCACGAGGCGATAGGTGAAGCCGGCCGGGCCGAACACCACGGCGGGTGCACGCACCAGCGCGTCGCCGACGACGCCGCCAAGGCCGGTCGGCAGCGCCCACGCTCCGCCACGCGGCCAGCAGCTTGCAAAGCCTGCCGCGATCACGGTGCAGAGAATCCAGCACCCAAGGCGCAGCGCCTCGCGGTCGAAGGCGCGATGGGTCAGCATGCGCCAGCCCCACACCGCGACGGGCAGGATCAGCATGATTGCGCCGAGACCGAGAATCTGCATCAACAGATCGGCGCCGATCGCGCCGGAGTAGCCGAGGACGTTGCGGATCGGACGCGAGGTCGCGTGGCTCAGGCTCGGATCCTGCACCGACCATGTCATCAGCGCGGCTGCAGCCACGCCGGATAGCGCGATCAAGCTGAGGCCGGCAAGCTCGCGCAGGCGCCGCGCCAGGGCCTCGCGGATCGAGACCGGCAGGTGGCCGACCAGGGGAATGACACGTTCGATCGCTGGCATGCTCATGGGGCCCTGCGATTAATTCAGAATTTCGACCAGCCGATGCAACGCCTCGGCCGTTGATTCACTGTCGGAGACCAGCGCCAGGCGGATGTAGCCCGCGCCGGGATTGAAGCCGTCGTTCTGCAGCCGCGACAGGTAACTTCCGGGGATCACGCGAACGCCCGCATCCCGGTAGAGTTTCACCGCCGCCGCCTCGTCGCCGCCGTGTTCGGATACGTCGAGCCAGACGCAGAAGCCGCCGGCCGGCCGGGCGTAGCCATATCGGCTGCCGAGAATCTGGTCGGCAAGATCGAATTTGATGCGATAGAGGCGACGGTTTTCTTCGACGTGGGTCTCATCGCTATAGGCGGCGACCGCGACGTGTTGCAGCGGCACGGGCACTTGCGGCGCCGCTACGTTGCGAAGCTCATGGAAGGCGGCGAGGAACTTGTTATCCCCGGCGGCAAAGCCGACGCGCATGCCGGGCAGGTTGGAGCGCTTCGACAGCGACTGGAACGCAACGACATTGGTGAAGTCGGGCCCGGCGCATTCCAGCGCGCTGCCCGGCGCCTGCCTGGTGTAGATTTCCGAATAGCACTCGTCGCTCAGGATCATGAAGCCGTAGCGGTCGGCGAGGGCTTTCAGCCGCGTGAAGTAATCGCGCGAGGCGACGGCGCCTTGCGGATTGGCGGGCGAGGCAATGAACATCGCGACGGTTCGGGCCAGCGTCGCTTCGTCGAGCGTATCGAGGTCCGGCAGGAATCCGTTGGCGCGCGTGGTCGGCAGGTAGACCAGTTCGCAACCGGCGGCGCGGGCGCCCGCGCCATAGGCCGGATAGAACGGGTTGGGCATCAGGATCGCGGGCCTGCCCTTGCGCGGTCCAACGTAACGGGCGGCGGTAATCGCCGCGAAAAACAGCCCCTCCCTGCTGCCGTTCAGCACCAGGATTTCGCTCTCGGGGTCGATCGGGCGGGGGAGCTGGAACCGGGTTGAAAGCCAGTTGGCGGCGGCGCGCCGGAACGGCTCGATGCCCTTGGCTAGTGGATAGCGGCCGAACTCAGCAATGTGTTTCGCTAGGACCGGTCCGACGAAGTCGGGCACCGGGTGCTGCGGTTCGCCGAGGGACAGCGTAATCAATGGCTTGGCCGGCTGGTAGGGCGCCAGCAGCTCGGTCGTGCGCAAGAACGGCGAGCGTTCGGCCTGACCGGCAGGGGGTGCGCTGCCGGCGCCCTGCGCCACGCCGGAAGAGGCGGTCATTGCCATGTCTGAAACGCCAGCACTTTCAAAAGCAGTCAAAGGGCTTAAGCGAGCCCCGGAAACCCATCAAACCACCATAGATACGGCGAGGTTAAGACGCGATTAACCATCGGCCGCACTAGACAATTTGCGAGGTATTACCATATACTATTCTGGTATTACCTAGAGATCGAGCGATGACAACGACAGTCACCCGCAAGGGCCAAGTGACAATTCCGAAGCCAGTCCGCGACTATTTGGGAATCCAACCCGGCAGTCGGGTGGATTTTCGCCGCAGCGCCGATGGCGGCGTGGTCATCGAGAAAGCTGACGGGCCTCGGCCGCCGAGCAGGTTTGCCAAAGCGCGCGGGTCAGCCGGCCCGGGCATGACGACCGACGAACTAATGGCTCTCCTCCGCGGCGAACCGGAATGACATTGGTCGATTCGAACGTCCTCTTGGACGTCGTCACCGACGGCGAAACGTGGGCGGACTGGTCGCAGGGACAGCTCGAGCAAGCGGCTTCGGTTGGGCCGCTTATCATCAATGACGTCATCTACGCGGAGATCTCGACACGCTACTCTGCTGTCGAAGATGTGGACGCGATGCTCCGCAACCTGGAAATCAATGTGGTAACGATCCCGCGTTCCGCACTTTTTCTCGCGGGCAAGGCTTACCTGAGGTACCGCAGCGCCGGCCCTCGCACCGGCGTACTGTCCGACTTTTTTATCGGCGCTCACGCCGCAGTCGAGCAGCGGCCACTCCTGACGCGGGATGCGCGGCGCTACCGCACCTATTTTCCGACAGTTGAGCTGATCACGCCGTCAGAAAGCGGAGGATAGCGGCCGGCAGCGCCGCCGACCCGGCAGCCGCTCACACGCCGGCAGCGCCCTCCCGGTTCTGTTGTTCCTGCCACTTCGACGGCTCTCGTCCGGTCTTGCAATCCTTTCTTGGGGAGCCGAAGCAAAAAGAAAGGGGCTCCAGCTTGCGCTGGAGCCCCTCAACGGTCAGGGCATTGCCGGGTATGTGCCCGAACCGGAGTTGTGGATGCGACCCCTTCTTGGAGATCGCACCCCGGGAGAACTTACATGTTGTAGGCGCGCTCGGTGTGCTCGGTGACATCGAGGCCTTCACGCTCGGTCTCGACGTTGACACGCAGCCCAACGATCACATCGACGACCTTGAACAGGATCGCCGAGCCAATGCCGGACCACACCAGCGTGGTGCAGACACCCCAGAGCTGCGAAGTCATCTGCGCGACGAAGTCGTAGTCCGCGATCTTGCCGGCGACGTAATCCATGACGCCAGTGCCGCCGAGTGCGGGATTCACCAGGATGCCGGTGCCAATCGCGCCGACGATGCCGCCGACGCAGTGGACGCCGAACACGTCGAGCGAGTCGTCATAGCCGAGCGAGTTCTTCACCACAGTACAGAAGAACAGGCAGACGACGCCGACCACGAGACCGAGCACGATCGCACCCATCGGACCCGCAAAGCCGGCCGCGGGCGTGACCGCCACGAGGCCCGCCACCGCACCCGACAACGCACCGAGCACGGAAGGGTGGCCCTTGACGATCCATTCCGCGAACATCCAGGCCATCGCCGCCGCTGCGGTCGCAACGAAGGAGTTGGTCATGGCAAGCGCGGCGCCGCCGGAGGCTTCCAGGTTCGAGCCGGCGTTGAAGCCGAACCAGCCGACCCAGAGCAGCGAAGCGCCGATCATGCTCATGGTGAGGGAGTGCGGAGCCATCAGTTCCTTGCCGTAACCGACGCGCTTGCCGATCAGGAGCGCACCGACCAGACCGGCGATGCCGGCGTTGATGTGCACCACGGTGCCGCCGGCGAAGTCGATCGCACCCTTCTTGAAGATCCAGCCGGCGTCGGCGTTGATCTCGTCGAGTTTGGCCTGCGCCGCGGTCTTCGCCGCGCCGTCAGCCGCCGCGGCAAGCGCCTTGGCTGCATCCGTGATCGCGTCCGGGCCGGCCCAGTACCAGACCATGTGCGCGATCGGGAGGTAGATCAGCGTGATCCACAGCGGAACGAACAGCGCGATCGCCGCGAACTTCATGCGTTCGGCGAAAGCGCCGACGATGAGGGCAGGCGTGATCGCCGCGAAGGTCATCTGGAAGCAGATATAGATGAACTCGGAGATGTTGGCGTCGACGCTGAAGGTCACTGCCTTCGAATCCGGGGTCACGCCCATCAGGAAAGCCTTGGAGAAGCCGCCGATGAAGTCGGAACCGCCGGTGAAGGCGAGGCTGTAGCCATAGAGCGCCCAGAGCAGGATGGCGATGCAGACGGTGTAGAAGACCTGCATCAAGACCGAGAGCATGTTCTTGGAGCGGACGAGACCGCCATAGAACAGCGCCAGGCCCGGAATGGTCATCAACAGCACCAGCACCGTCGACGTCATCATCCAGGCGTTGTCGCCCTTGTTGACGGTCGGTTCGGCGTAGGCAGCGGTCGCGGCGAACAGGCCGACTGCGAAGGCCGCCAATCCCGCGCTATAGGGACGTTTAAACGTCATTTGATTCTACTCCTGAGTGGTAAGGTTTGTGCGCGAAATCAGAGGGCCGCGGCATCCGCCTCACCGGTGCGGATGCGAACCGCATGGTCGAGGTTGATGACGAAGATCTTGCCGTCGCCGATCTGTCCGGTCTTGGCGGCTGATGTGATGGCGTCGATGGTCTTGTCGACCTGGTCCGAGGCGACTGCGACCTCGATCTTGATCTTGGGCAGGAAGCTCACGGCATATTCGGCGCCGCGATAGATTTCAGTGTGGCCCTTCTGGCGGCCATAGCCTTTGACTTCCGTCACCGTCAGACCGTGAACGCCAATGGCGGTCAGGGCGTCGCGGACTTCTTCGAGTTTGAATGGCTTGATGATCGCCATAACAATTTTCATGGGTCTTGGTCCCCGCTTGGGCCCGGGTCGGGCGGACCGGGCGTTCTCGACTGAGGTTCACCACGCGGAGATGTTCACTACGCGGGCACAGCCGGGACCGTTAGAATCAAATGCCGTGCCAGATCGGGATCGTCCCCTAACAGATTATGAATCCGGGCCTTTTCGCTCTTTGCGGGAATTGCATCTTCCTGCGCCATTCCGTCGCGCCCAAAGCGTAGTCAGGCCTGCCCAAAACATGGGCAGGGCCTGACGGCCGACGCAATCGTGCTCAGCAGCAGGGCAAGAAAGCGGTACTTGAACGGTACTTGGGTGGGTGGACTACTGCAGGGCTTCGCCATGCTGCGAGATGTCGAGGCCTTCCAGCTCCTGCTGCAGTGACACCCGTAGCGGCGCGAACACGCCCACCAGCTTGAGCAGGACAAAGGTGACGCCGCCGCACCAGGCGAAGGTAACCGCGACGCCATAGAGCTGGGTCAGTACCTGCTGAGCGTTACCCTCGATCAGGCCGCTAGTGCCGCCGATTGCGTTCACCGCGAAGACGCCGGCGAGCAATGTGCCGGTCAATCCACCGATGCCGTGGACGCCGAACACGTCGAGCGAGTCGTCATACTTGAAGCGCTGCTTGAGCCAGGTGCAGGCCCAGAAGCAGAGCGTTCCCGCGACGATGCCAATGACGACGCCGTGCCACGGCGCAACGAATCCGGAGGCCGGCGTGATTGTGCCGAGGCCCGCAATCGCGCCCGAGATCATGCCGAGCACTGACGGTTTGCGCCGCGTCGCCCATTCGATCGCGGCCCAGGTCAGCGCGCCGGCGCAGGCGGCCAGATGCGTCGCGGTGATCGCCATGATCGCGCGCGAATTCGCGGCCAGCGCCGATCCGCCATTGAAGCCGAACCAGCCGACCCACAACAATCCGGTGCCGATCACGGCGAGCGAGAGGTCGAACGGCGCGAGGTTCTCGCTGCCATAGCCATGACGCCGGCCTACCACCATCGCCGCTACCAGCCCGCCGACGCCGGCGGAAAGATGCACGACGAGTCCGCCGGCGAAATCCAGCACGCCGCTGGTCGCAAGGAAGCCGCCGCCCCATACCCAGTGCGCGAGCGGCACATAGACGAACATGAACCAGCCGACGGAGAACAGGAGATAGGCCGAAAACCGCATCCGGTCGGCCACCGCGCCCGCCACCAGCGCCACCGTGATGATCGCAAACGTCATCTGGTACAGCATGAAAAGCGCTTCCGGAATCGTCTTGGCCGCCGGATTGACGCTTTCCATCGTCATGCCGATCAGAAACCAGCGGTCGAGCGTGCCGATCAAGGCGCCATCGCCGACAAAAGCCAGCGAATAGCCGAAGGCCACCCAGAGAAGCGAGATGATTGCGACGGCGGCGAGGCTTTGCGCCATGGTCGCCAGCACGTTCTTCTTTCGCACCATGCCGGAATAAAACAGCGCCAGGCCCGGTATCGTCATCATCAGCACGAGCGCGGTGGCAACGATCATCCACGCGGTGTCGGCGGCATTGATGGTGGACGTCTCGGCCTGAGCCGGCGTGATGAGTGCGAAGCTCGCCGCAAGCGTCATGAACGCAGCATTGCCTGCTGCGCGATACGATGGTGCCCCCATAAAATTCCCCCGGCCTGTTGTCGTTTCGTTGCCGTTTCTTGGCTTCGCGCATTCGGCGTCGTTGCCGCCGCGCCCTGAAGTTCGGTGATGTCTCAGAGCGCGTCGCTATCGGTCTCGCCGGTGCGGATTCTCAGCGCATGGTCGATCGGCGTGACGAAGATCTTGCCGTCGCCGATCTGCCCTGTACGCGCGTTCGCGGTAATGACCTCGACCGCCTTGTCCGCAACGTCGGAGGCGACCGCGATTTCGATTCGGAGCTTGGGCAGGAAGTTCACGACATACTCGGCGCCGCGATAGATTTCGGTGTGACCCTTCTGGCGGCCATAGCCCTTGACCTCCGTCACCGTCATGCCGTGGACGCCGATGGCCGTCAGCGCCTGGCGTACCTCGTCAAGCTTGAAAGGTTTGATGATCGCGACGACGAGTTTCATGGTCAGGCCTTCATTTCTCTGGGGTATTTTTTGAGCACGCGGCAGGCTGAGTGCCCCGACGGCGGACCGCCGACGCAAATCTGGCATCTTTCTGGGCAAATGGCACAAAAAAGTTGCAGGTAGAAGGGGAAAACATTTCGAGCTGGTGACATCGATCACTGTACAGGCACCTGTCACGTCCGCCAAAATGTGGTTTCACTCCCAGCCGCCCGCCGGCTCCCTCCATTTTCCACGGCTCAAGGAAATAAAATGTCGAACCGATCGTGGTTTTATGCAGCCAATGGCCAGCAACAGGGCCCTTATCCGGAGGCGCAGCTTCGCGACCTCATTACCCGCGGCATGGTCGGGGCGGATACGCTGGTCTGGACCGAGGGAATGTCAGGCTGGCAGCGGGCGGGAGAAATCCCGGGGCTGATACCAGGCGGATCGGGCCCGCCCTCTTTCGCGCAACCCGGCGGCCCTCCACAAATGGCCGGAAGCTATAGCGGAGGCCCGCTGTCGATCGATTTCGGAATTCTGGAGTTTGTCTGGCGCACACTCGTCCTCGTGCTCGGCCTCATCTTCATCATCCCCGGACCGTGGGTCCTGGTGTGGTACACCAAGTGGATTGTCTCGTGCGTGAAGGTGCCGGGGCGCCCGAACCTCGGCTTCGAAGGCGAGGCGATGACGATCGTGCCCTGGTATTTCGGGGCTGCCGTCGTGATCATCGGGGTCGGACTGACTGGCATCGAGTGGCTCAGCAATCTCGTCAGTCTCGGTCAGCTTGGACTCTATTGGCTTTTCGTGAAGTGGTTGGTCGCGAACCTTTCGTCCAACGGACAGCCGCTCGGGTTCAGCTTCTCCGGTTCGGTGTGGGCCTATGTCGGATGGTCCATTCTGGCCGTAATCTCCATCATCACGATTGTCGGGTGGGCCTGGGTGTATGTCGCCTGGCTGCGATGGTTTTGCCGGAACATCCAAGGCACGCGGCGTGAAGTCCTCTTCATCGGCAGCGGACTGGAGTTTCTTTGGCGCGCCATCGTGGCTGTGATCGGCTTCTTCTTCATCATCCCGATACCCTGGGTGTATCGATGGATGTCGCAGTGGCTCGCGTCGCAGACTGTTTTGGCGGAGCGCGGCGCGTACGCGAACGCGTGAGCCTCACTTGCGCTGGCGCACCGAGCCTTCCTGGGCGACGGACGCGACCAGCGTGCCATCGGGCTTGAAGATCAGGCCGCGGGTCAAGCCGCGGCCGTCTTGCGCGCTCGGAGAGTCCTGCGCATAGAGCAGCCATTCGTCGGCGCGGAACGGCCGGTGAAACCACATCGCATGATCGAGGCTGGCCGGCATCATGCGCTTGTCGAACAGCGTGCGGCCGTAGCGCGCCATTACCGCATCAAGCAGCGAGAAATCCGACGCATAGGCCAGCGCGCACAGATGCAGCGCCGGATCGTCCGGCAGCTTGGCTGCAGTGCGGATCCAGACATGGATGCGCCCGTCGTCGATCTTCTGGCCGAAATAGCGGCCGAGCTCGACCGGGCGCAGTTCGATCGGCCGGTCGGATTCGTAATAGCGGCGGATGAATTCCGGCATCTCGCGGAACATCGGTTGTTTTGCCACCTCCTCCGCCGTGAGTTTTTCCGGCGGCGGCACGTCCGGTATCTGGTCCTGGTGGTCGAACGCGCCTGCTTCCTCGGCGTGAAACGAGACCATGATGGAGAAAATGGCGTTACCGTGCTGGATCGCGGTGACGCGTCTGGTCGAATAGCTCTTGCCGTCGCGCAACCGCTCGACCTGGTAGATGATCGGAATCTGCGGATCGCCCGGCAGGATGAAATAGCAATGGATCGAATGCGGCAGGCGGCCCTCGACGGTGCGGCACGCCGCGACCATGGCCTGCCCGATCACCTGCCCACCGAACACCCGCTGCCAGCTCGTCTTCGGGCTGTTGCCTCGGAACAGGTTCACCTCGAGCGGCTCCAGATCGAGAATGGAAATCAGGTCAATCAGGCCTTTGGACATGGTGGTGCTTTCAATTCGTGGAGGCGCCGTCATTCCGGGGCTCCTCGAACAGGCGAACCCGGAATCTCGTGCCAAACCTCTGGATTCCGGGTTCGCGCTGGCGCGCGCCCCGGAATGACGTCTGGTTAAGGACCTTGTTTCTCGGCCCTGTTTCGCCCAGCTATTATCAGGTAGCAAGTCTGGTCTGAGGGCGTAACCGGGTACGGATCGCATGGCGACACAGCGAAGTATTGTCATATGCGGCGGCGCCTTTGCCGGGCTGGCGCTGGCGCTGGCGCTGCGCCAGGGTCTTGGCGCGGAAATTCCGGTTATCGTCGCCGATCCTACGCTCGCGGTGCGGCCGAGCCGCGATCCACGCGCGACCGCCATTGTGGCCGCCTGCCGGCGGCTGTTCGAGACGCTCGGCGTCTGGAACAAGGTGTCGGATTCGCAAGCCATCCTCGACATGGTCGTTACCGATTCGAGGCTGGATGACGCGACACGCCCGGTATTCCTGACGTTTGCGGGAGATGTCGAGCCCGGCGAGCCGTTTGCCCACATGGTCGAGAATCGCCGCCTGATCGACGCGCTGGTCGAGCGCGCCGAGGTCGAAGGCATCGATCTCCGGGCAACCGCCGTTTCGACCTACGATTCACGTTCCGATGGCGTCACCGTGACGCTCGCCGACGGCAATGTCATCGAGGCAAGCCTGCTGGTCGCTGCCGACGGCGCCCGCTCGCGGTTGCGCGAGCGCGCCGGCATTGCCACCCATGGCTGGGACTACGATCAATCCGGCATCGTCGTCACTGTTGGCCATGAACGGGATCATCACGGCCGCGCCGAAGAGCATTTTCTTCCCGCCGGCCCGTTTGCGATCCTGCCGCTGAGCGGAAAGCGCTCGTCGCTGGTGTGGACCGAGAGCCGCACCGAGGCCGCACGCATCACGGCGCTCGGCGAAGCCGAATTCCACGATGAACTCGAGAAGCGTTTCGGCCTGCACCTCGGCGAGATCAAGGCGCTCGACAAGCCGCGTGCATTTCCACTCGGCTATTTCGTCGCACGCTCCTTCATCGCCGAGCGGCTCGCGCTGGTCGGCGACGCCGCGCACGTCATTCATCCGATCGCGGGGCAGGGCCTCAACATGGGCCTGAAGGACGTCGCAGCGCTGGCCGAAGTCGTGGTGGATGCAGCCCGGCTCGGCATCGATCCCGGCCAGGCCGACGTGCTCGACCGCTATCAGCGCTGGCGGCGGTTCGACACCATGGCGATGGGCGTTGCGACCAACTCGCTGAATTTTCTGTTCTCCAACGAATCGACGCTGCTGCGCACCGTGCGCGATATCGGGCTCGGCCTCGTCGATCGCGCACCGCCGCTGAAGAACCTGTTCATCCGCCAGGCTGCGGGGTTGTCAGGTGAAGTGCCGCGGTTGCTGAAGGGCGAGGCGTTGTAAAGGGGCGAATGGCGAATAGGGAGTGGCGAATGGAATCTTGCTATTCGCTATTCACGATTCGCCAATTCCGCTAATCGATCTTCCTTGCCTCTTCCGGCAGCATGATCGGGATGCCGTCGCGGATCGGATAGGCGAGCTTGGCGGAACGCGAAATCAGTTCCTGCCGGGTCGAATCGAATTCGAGCGGACCCTTGGTCACCGGACAGACCAGGATCTCCAGCAGTTTTGGATCGACGGTGCCTTCGAGGCGTTCGGGCGCGGCGTTCATTTACTCTCTCCGGACTGATGTGGTCCTTAGCATACAAGATCGCGCGATGTCATGACGCCGACATAAAGCGCTCGGCGCCGTCGTCGTGCTCGCCGTGGCGGGTATTAAAGGCTTACTGCAGCCCGGTGTCGCCGCTGGTGCCCTTCTTGGCGAGGTCCATTTCGGTCACCGCGATCAGGATCTCGGCGCGGGTTTTCAGGTCGGGCGCCTCCAGCATCGCCTGCTTCTCCGCCGGACCATAGGGCGACATCATCGCGAGCGCGTTGACCAGCGCCTCGTTCGGCGCGCTCTCGATACCCTCCCAATCCACCTTCAGATTGTTGGCCTTGAGAAAATCGTTCAGCACATCGAGCAGGGCCGTGCGGTCGACTTCCTCTTCGCCCTTGCGCGCGACGAAATCGTCGGCATAGGGGAAGAAGTCCACCTTGCATTGCCGGTACGCCGTCAGTGCTGCGATTTCCTCGATCACCTTGAAGCGGGCGACCCCGGTCAACTCGAGGATATAGCGGCCGTCGCCGGATTCGGCGAGCTGGGTAATGCGGCCGACGCAGCCGACCCGGAACAGCTCGGGCCTTGCCTCGTCCCTGGTGTGGGAAATGTCCGGCTGGATCATCCCGATCAGCCGGTGGCCGTCGCGCAGCGCGTCGTCCACCATCGCCAGATAGCGCGGCTCGAAAATGTTGAGCGGCATCTGGCCGCGCGGCAGCAACAGCGCGCCCGGCAACGGAAACACCGGAATGATTTCGGGAAGCTCGCCGGGTCCGCGGTAGTCGGCATTGATCGGCATCTGCAGTCCCGGTCAGTTCGTTGGTTTGGCGTGTGCTCTCTTCACAAAACCATGGCCCACTCTTGTGGACTACGCCCTACGAGAAAAGAATCGTCGACAGCCGCTTTCGTCCCTCGACGGTCGCTTCGTCGGCGCCGCCCCATGCCTCGAAGAACTGCACCAGTTGCTTGCGCGCGCCGTCATCGTTCCATTTTCGATCGCGCTTGACGATTTCCAGCAACTGGTTGGTCGCCTCGGCGCGCTTGCCGAGGGCATTGAGCGCCGTCGCCAGGTCGAATCGCACCTGATGGTCGAGCGGGTTTGCGGCGACCTTTTGTTCGAGCTCGGTAACCGGGCCGACCGACTGCGCCTGTTCGGCGAGGTCGATCGAGACCTGCACCGCCTTGACGGCGGCGTCGTTGCGCTTCGATTCCGGCACCATCGCCAAGGTCTGCTTGGCCTGTTCGATCGCGCCCGTCGTCACGTAGCACTTTGCCAGTCCTGCCAGCGCGGCGATATTGGTAGCATCGAAACCCAGTATCTCGGCATAAATCTGTGCTGCGGCGGCCGGATCGCCCTCCGCCAGCACGGCCTCAGCCTCTTTCAGGATTTCCGCGATGTTCGGCTCGCCCGGCGCCGTCATGCCCTTGGTGAGCTTGTCGATGAAGGCGTTGACCTGGCTCTCCGGCACCGCGCCCATGAAACCATCGGCGGGTTGACCGTTGACGAAAGCGATCACGGCCGGGATCGACTGAATGCCCATCTGGCCGGGAATGGCCGGATGGTGGTCGATGTTCATCTTGACCAGCTTGACCTTTCCCTTGGCCGCCCGGACCGCCTTTTCGAGCACCGGCGTGAGCTGGCGGCAGGGACCGCACCACTCCGCCCAGAAGTCGATCAGCACCGGCTGCCGCTTCGATTCCTCGATGACATCCTTCACGAAGGTCTGGGTGGTCGTCTCCTTGATCAGATCGGGTGCTGCCTGCGGCGCCGGGCCGCCGCCCTGCTCAACTATCGTCACGGTATCCTCGCCTGATGTCTCGAGAAGGAACGCAGAAAGTCCGCTGCGGGTCCGGCTGCTTCTAGCACGGTCCGGAACCAGTTTCTCGTTCGCTAGATGGCGGCTTGGCCGCAAAAATCAATCGGTCCGGGCTTTGCTGTCCCCTGCAAGCTCTGCTGACCATGGGACATTCGGCGAATGAAGGGTCCGACGGCCGTTCCGGCCGGCATTTCCAACCGGCTCGGTGGTCCCGCGGCCAGTCGCCGCGAATCGGCTGTCACGCTAGGGCAAGGCCATCCTGGGTTCCCGGCGACGGCCCGAAGGCCGATAAATTCCATTTTGGCGTTGTTTCGGGCGGATTCGAGCCTATTTGTTAAGAAATCGGACCATCCGGAAAAACTTCGGACCGTACGCGGACTGTTGCATTCGCAGTCCGCATTTGGCATAGGTCTGCCGTTGACGGCGAGCGATCGCCGCCATCTCGGATGCGGGTGTAGCTCAGTGGTAGAGCACGACCTTGCCAAGGTCGGGGTCGAGGGTTCGAGCCCCTTCGCCCGCTCCAGATTTTCTAAAATCGGACGTACTGGATCCAACGACAGGCCGCCATTTTGGCGGCCTTTCGTTTGCCGCGCCCGACAACCCGGATGCGCCCTCGGCAGGCTCACCTGGGAATACGATAGACCCATATTTTGGCCTTGCCGGAGTTCACGCGGCCAAACAGACCGGGAAAGACGCCGCTGACCGGCTGGTTCAGATAGACGAACAATTGCCCGTCGCGGGTCGCCCTGAATTTCTCCTCGATACGGCCGTTCGCTGCCTCGCCATCGATGAAGTTCTCCTCATTGCCGGTCTCGCCGTAGCGAAGGATAACGCGGCCAAAGGGCCGGTCGAGCGTTCGCTTGAGCGGGTAAGCCGCCGCCAGCAAAGCAAATCGGCCCAGTGCGGCGGTCGGATCGGTTACACCGTCCTTCTTCCAGTTGGGCAGGAACGCGCGGAGCGGCATTCCGCCAGGGCCTGAAGGCGCACCGAGAAACGACCAGTCGCCATCCTTCTCCAGAATGAATTGATACTGTCCGCGCCTCTCGAGCATGACGCCGACAGGCGTGCAAAGGTCGGCGGTATCGAATGCGACGAAGTCGATCCCTCGGCACGCCGCCGACGTGCAGGTGCCCGGGAAGCTGCCGTCGGGTGCCCGCTTGCAAAGCTTCATATCGTCGGGGTCGCACACCTCCAGCGTGATCGGCCTCTCCGCCGGCTGGCAGAAGTGGCCAAGGCTATCGCGAATGTTGAAAAGATAGTGGCTGGCGAAAGCGACGCCGCCGACCAGGAAGAAAACCGCGAAGAATGCAGGCGCGACCTTGAGTTTGATGTTGGTGAGCAATCGCCGGTAGGCGTCCTTCAGTCTGAAGCGCGCGATGGTCCTGTCGCCGAGCAACATGGTGACCAGGACGGCAAAGGCGAAGAACTGGAAATAGGGATGGGTTATCCGGTCGATGAAAGTCTGCGGCGAGGCAGATAGCTTTGGCAAGCTGTAGCCGATCCAGCCCGGTATCGGATAGAGCGCGATCAACGCCAGGCCGGCCAAGACCGCCATTTGCGATGGGCTCAGGCCGAGCCGGGATTTGGATTCGCTCCGGTGCAAGTCGACTTTTGCAAGGCTCACCCGCCATGCGCGGCGCATCTGGTCGGTGATGCGGTCCTTGAGGCTGGCGCTCAACCATAGCAGCAGGGCCACAAGGCTGGCGCAAAGCACAAACCAGAGCGGCTCCCTCGCATAGGCGTTGATCCAGCGCGAGGCTGCGCCCGGCAACGCGAGCCCGACCATGCGAATGAGATCGGAAAGCGGCCGCAAGGGCGTGGTAAATTCGGCGGCGGCCGGCGCGGTCGATGTAAGCGGATAGGTCAGCAGATAGAGCGACGCGATGACGGTCAGGAAATAGATGATGCGTCGCCGCCAGATCGAACTTCCGACGACATGCTCCTGGGTGAACTCGCGCTGACGGGCGGAGGCCGGGCTCTCATATTTCGGTCTGCCCGGCGGGACGGTCAGCTTGTCCGGGGCGACGATCCTCTCGTCGTAGGTCAATATTTCATAGACCGGCGGCAGTGAGACCGGCGCATAGAGATGCGCATCGACGGAAACCCGATCGAATACGCTTTCGTGAACTTTCGGAATTGCGATCTTCACGCAATCGCGCTTGTCGTCGGAAAATTTGGTATCCGACAGCGCGGCCACGCTCCGTGGCCCGTAGCGGTAGTAACCGCCAAGCCCGTTGCGGGAATCGTAGATGCGGCCGTCCTTGTCCTGGGTCGACCGCACCCGCGCAAACGCGTCGGGATCGGCTCCCGGTGCCGCCTTCAAGGTGAGGCCGCGGCTGCGCGCCTCTGACAACATCCAGGTCAGCGACACATGGGCGAGCGAGTCGTCCGGATATCCGCCGCCGACATTGGAGTGAACGCCGGCGAACCAGACCTGCGTGATTCGTTCCGAACTTGTTTTCCGGGTGCCGGTGACAACGATTTCCGGACTCTCGTCCCACAGCAGCGGATGAAACGTGGTGCGCTCATCGTCGAGCGAGAGCGCATGGCACGCCTTGCGCACCAAGGGATGAAGCTGCCGGTCCGGCAGTTCGAGCGGCCAGAGATAGCGGCTGACGCCGCGCGTCATTTCGTCGATGGGCAAGCCGTAGGCGGCCACGGTATCCCACAGGCCGAGGAAAGCGATGTGACCGACCGGGCGCTCGCTCTTGTCGTGCTTGGCTGATACGAACAGGTTGCGCAGTTTTCGAAACACCCATTCGACTTGAAACCGCGATTTGAACGTCTCTGCCCGGTGCGCGCGGTAGGCCGCAGCGACCTTTCGATCGAGTTCTTGTTCGGTCTGGTATTTCACCAGGCCCTGTTCGCAGATCAGTCCGTTGACCACGCGGATGGTGAAGGCGCCCCGGCTGAACCCGAATGCAAATATGTCGTCGCTCTGCCAGGGACCGTATCTCTCCTCGCGACCCTCGGCCTTCGCAGCGGCAGCCTCGAGCGCCAGATAGTCGAGATGCGAGCGGTAGTTGCGGCAGGCAAACTTGTAGATGTCGAGCACGTTCCGCTTCAGGCCGAAGCCGAAGGCGCCGCCCAGGATCGCGAATGGCTTGAAGGAGGAGGTGCCGACCCCGTCGTCGTAAAATGCGATCTGTTGCGAACTTGTCAGATCAAGCGATTCGAAGACGCGCCATACGTTGGTGCGCCAGACCTTGCCGGCGGAGTTACCGGTGCCGTCCGAGAGCAGGATGATCCGCTTGTTCGCCATACGGACGCTCGCTCAAACCCGGCGGAGGGGAGACAGACATTTTGTCAGGAGAGGGTTTTCTCAGGGATTCATCCGCTGCTGTATGAAATGGGCCACAATTGCGTCGTTCGTTTATCGCTTGAGTATCACTTGAGTATCACTTGGCCCTACAACGCACGCGATCGCTTGATGTGGAACGCTGCCCACTCGTGCGTCTTGCAGTAAAGAGGCGCGTTAGCTCAACACGAATATTGCGATGCAGCGCGCGCGAGAGCGGATTGAGCGTGCGGCTTGGCAATCCGTCTCACAATTTGTCTTGGCCGGACAGAGCCGCGTGGCGCGCGTTTCTCTCCGGCAGAGGATGTGCTACCATTTTCGCGTCTGTTGCACTTCACCAGACCACGTTCGCCTTTCGAACGCTCAAAATAATAACAGGCGCAGCCGCCAGGCTGCATAGGGGAGTGACGCGATGAAATCGGCTTTCAATCGATCTATTCTTGCGCTCGCAGCAATCCTTGTTGTTGCGGGAGCCAGCCAGGCTCCCGCGCAACAAAAGGCCCTGAAGAAATACGAGTCCGGCACCAAGGATTTCTGGACCAACCCACCGCCAGACTGGTTCCTCGGCGATGAGACCGAGGAGCAAAAGGGCCTCGCTCCGCCGTCAGGGCCCCCGACAGGCGCCTCGGACGCAGAACTGGCGGCGCTGATGAAGAAGATCAAGCTGCCCGACGGCTTCAAGATCGAAGTTTATGCGTCTAGCGTGTTGTCCGCGCGGCAGATGGCGTGGGGCGACAAGGGCACGCTGTTCGTCGGCTCGTTCGACCTCGGCAACGTCTACGCAATCAAGGACAATGCCGGCAAGAAAGAGGTCAAGACCATCCTTAAGGGTCTCAAGATGCCGACCGGCCTCGCCTTTCTCGATGGCGCGCTCTACGTCATCGCGGTCGACAAGCTGATCAAATACGAAAACGCCGAGGCCAATCTCGACAACCTGGGCGCCGGCAAGGTGGTGTATGACGACATGCCGTCCTACATCGCCCATGGTTGGAAATACATCACGGTCGACAAGGATGGCTGGTTCTATCTGCCGTTCGGACCTCCCTTCAACATCGGCATTCCGCCGACCAGCGTTTCGCAAATACGCCGCGTCGATCCCAAGACCGGCAATGCCGAAATCTGGGCGCTCGGCGTCCGCAACAGCGTCGGCGGCGACATCGATCCACGCAGTGGGCGATACTGGTTCACTGAGAATGCACGCGACTGGATCAGTGACGACATGCCGAGCGACAAGCTCAACATGATCTCCAGGATCGGCGAGCATTTCGGCTATCCCTATTGCCACCAGGGCGATATGCCGGACCCGAAATTCGCGATGGGTCACAAGTGCTCGGAATTTACGCCGCCCGTGGTCAATCTCGGCGCGCACGTGGCGCCGCTCGGCATGAAGTTCTATACCGGCGATCAATTCCCGGCCGAGTACAAGAACAATATCCTGATCGCCGAACACGGGTCCTGGAATCGGCATAAATATCAGGGCGCCCGGATCAAGCGGGTCATCGTCGATGCCGACGGCAAGAACGCCAAATCGGAGATCTTTGCCTCTGGCTGGCTCGAAGGCGACCAGGGCTATCTCGGCCGTCCGAACGATATCATCCTCGACAAGGATGGTTCGATCCTGGTGGCGGACGACTGGGCCGGTGCGATTTATCGCATCAGCTACACCAAGAAGTAGGGTTTGAACTGGCAGAGGCTGCGGTTTGCCCCCGGGGAACGGGTGGCCGCAGCCTCTGTTGTCTTGATGCGTAGGGCGGAGAGTATTGAAATGCGAAGTGCATTGATGGGGTCGCTGCTGGCGCTCATGATATGCGTGCCGCTCGCTCACGCCGCCGATATCGCTGCCGGCAAGGCGAAAGCCGAGCTGTGCGTCGGCTGTCATGGCGAGGGTGGTATTTCGCAGATCGAGAATACGCCCTCGCTGGCGGCGCAGCCTGATCAATTCATCCAGTGGCAGCTCGTGTTCTTTCGTGCCGGCACCCGCAAGAACGAGCAGATGCAGCCGATCGTCGAACAGCTCAACAATGAGGACATCCGCAACCTCGGCGCCTACTACGCCTCGCTCGAACCGCCGAAGGCATCGAAGCCCGACGACAATCCCGATCTCTCCAAAAAGGGGGCGCAGGCGGCCGCCGGCCGGCGTTGCGCCTCATGCCACACCGATAGCTATGCCGGTACCAAGGGGGTCGCCCGCGTCGCCGGCCAGCGCGAGGAATATCTGGTCAAGGCGCTGCGCGAGTACAAATCGGGAGTGCGATCCGGCGGCGCGATGGCTGCGATGACGGATGTCGCCTATTCCCTCAGCGAGGAAGAGATCGAAGCCCTCGCGCATTATCTTGCGCATCTCTAGGCGGCTCGTCGTCCCTGCGAAACGCAGGGGCCCATAACCACTGCACTCAGCCGTTGAAGCAAAGCAATCTCCCGTGTGCCATTTCCGCAGGCCGCGGCGTATGGGTCCCTGCGCTTCGCAGGGACGACCGAGATAAAGTCGGGATGGCTACGCTGAGCGCTGCTTCTCATATGCCTTCAGATGCGTATAGGCGATGCGTAGCTTCGGCACCGGGATCTTGGCGGCGTCGGCGCGCGCGACGAGATCGCCGATCACGTGATCGGCTTCGACCGGCAGGCCTGCTTTGACGTCGCGGAACATCGAGGCGGTCATCGGCGAGCCCTCGGTCGTCAACAGGCCGCTGGTGCGCTGGAAGAACGGTCCGGTCGGCTCATAGCCCGACGCCTTTGCAATCGCGCTGCATTCGTCGAGCATGCCGAGCAGAAAATCCTTGCCGCCGGCGACCGCCAGGATGTTGCCGACCGAGGCGCGCATCAGGCAGGTCGAGGCCGCAAGCGAAGCAAGGAAAACCCACTTCTCCCACATGTCCTGCATGATGTGTTCGCTGGCTGCGGCGCCGAACTTGCCGCTCTCGAACACGTTTGCAATCGCACGCACCCGCTCCGACATCGAGCCGTCGCGCTCGCCGAAATTGAGCGACTGCATCGGCGCGAGCTGGACCACCTCGCGGGCCTCGTTGAGCGTCACCGCGATGGCGCAGAGGCCGCCGAGCACGCGGTCGGCGCCGAATTTCTTGTCCAGGACCTTGAGGTGCAGCATGCCGTTGAGCAGCGGGATGATCGCGGTTTGCGGCCCGACCGCAGGAGCAAACGACTTGATCGCATCCTCCAGGTCGAACGCCTTGCAGCTTAACAGCACGACGTCGAATGTCTCGGTGAGTCTGTCGGACTGTACGGTCGGCGGCTTCTCGAGCGTCACGTCGCCGGCGGGGCTCTTGATGACGAGACCTGCGCTTGCGAGTTCCGAAGCGCGCTTCGGCCGGACCAGGAACGTCACATCGTTTCCTGCCTGAAGCAGCCTGCCCCCGAAATAGCCGCCGATGGCGCCGGCGCCGACCACGAGAATACGCATGGATCAACTTCCTTTGTTGTTGGTCTTGGAAGGCGAATGGCGAGTAGCGAGCAGGAAGATGCCGGCTGCTATCGACTCCCAACTATTCGCTACTCGCTACTCACCATTCGCTTCTTTACCACTTCTCGCCGAACAGTCGAATCGGGGCGTTACTTTCCCGAAATCATTTCCTCAACTTCACGAAGCTGCTCCTTGCCGAAGAACATTTCCTTGCCGACGAAGAACGTCGGCGAGCCGAACGCGCCGCGGTCGACCGCGTTTTGCGTATTCTCGATCAGCCTGGCCTTTACATCCGCATCCTGCGCGCGCGCCAGCAGCTTGGCGGCGTCGAGGCCCGACGAGGCCAGCGCCTTGGCAGCGACGTCGGGGTCATCCATCTTCTTTGGCTCGACCCACATATGGTGGAAGGCAGCATCGACATATTTCTCGAACACACCTTCGAGCTGCGCGGCCACCGCCGCGCGCATCAGGTTCAGCGTGTTGACCGGGAAGAACGGGTTCCAGATGTAGGGCTTGACCCCGAAGCGCTTCACGAAGCGTTCGGTTTCCAGCGCATAGAATTCGCGCTTGTTCTTGATGCCGGCGAGCGTTTCGGCAGGCGACTTGTTGTTGGTGGCCTTGAAAATGCCGCCGAGCAGGATCGGCACATACTCGAACTTCACGCCGGTGCGCTTTTCGATCGCCGGAATCGCTTCATGGCTGAGGAAGGCGTTAGGGCTGCCGAAATCGAACAGAAATTGCGGATTTGAGCCCACGGCAGTCTCCTCGGATGTTTTGGCGCATTGTGACGCAAGGTAGCCGGTCCGTCCACAGCACTATGACGATCGTAATATTCTGGAGGGCGTGGCGGGCGAAATCGGTTAGAGGGCGATTGCGCCTATGGTTCGGCGCGATCGCTGAAGGCGAGTTTGACGACGTGGTCGCGGATATCGTCGGGCCAGCCGGCGACGAGGCCGACGAAGCACCGCCGGTCATCGGCGAACAATGCCCGCGAGGCTTCCTCGAAGCCCGCAAGGTTGCCGGCCATCACGGACATGAAGCGATAGGCGGCGTCCCTTGCCGCGCGGGCACGGTCCGCATCGCCATTGTTGCGGCGCGCCTCGTCGACGAGCTTGCGCAAGGCTACCGACGCGCCGCCGGGCTGCGCTCCGAGCCATTCCCAATGGCGCGGCAACAGCGTCACCTCGCGCGCGACCACGCCGAGTTTTGGCCGACCTCGTCCGCGCGGCTCCGCCGCCGCAGGCTCATCGGCTTCGACTTGCCCAGGCGAGGCCGGTTGAGGCAGGCGGGCAATGACATCGTGTTCGGTGCCGCGAAGGTCGAGATCGATCGGCTGGCCGGTCGCGTCGCTGAATATGATGATCGGCAGCACGGCAGGCCTGCGGGACGCCTGCATCACCGCCAGCGCGACCTCGGCGAGCGGGCCTGCCGCCAGGCGTTGCGGGCCGTTGAAGGCTGTGAACAGGGGACGGGTCTTGTCAGCCATTGGAGATACTCTGGATTTTCGGCGCAATGTATTTACCCGGATAAATTTTGTTGTCAATATCACCCGGGTAAATATCTTGACTTGGCTCGCCCGTCTCGACTTTCCATCCTCTGGCTGGCACCAACGCCACGCCAACTTTGGGGGGACGCCATGCTGACGGTTCATCATCTCAACAACTCACGCTCCCAGCGTGTGCTCTGGCTCCTCGAAGAGCTTGGCGTCGCTTACGAGATCGTCCGCTATCAGCGCCAGCCGGACATGCGCGCGCCGAAGGAGCTGCGCGCCATTCACCGGCTCGGCAAATCGCCCGTCATTACCGACAACGGCAACACGATCGCCGAGTCCGGCGCGATCTGCGAATACGTCATCGGCACCTATGGCAACGGCCGCCTGATCCCGCCGCCGAACACGCCGGAGCGGCTGCGCTACACCTATTGGCTGCACTACGCGGAAGGCTCCGCGATGTCGCCGCTGCTCCTGAAGCTGTTGTTCACCTTGATGCCGAAGCGCGCGCCGGCGTTGTTGCGGCCGCTGGTGCGCAAGGTTTCCAACACGGCGCTGACCACCCTGGTCAACCCGCAGCTCAAGCAGCACATGGATTACTGGGAGAGCGAGCTCGGCAAGAGCGAATGGTTCGCCGGCAATGAATTCACCGCCGCCGATATCCAGATGAGCTTTCCGCTGGAAGCGGCTGCGGCACGCGGCGGGCTGGAGCAGGGCCATCCCAAAGCGATGGCGTTTCTCGAACGCATCCACGCGCGGCCGGCCTATGCGCGTGCGCTTGAGAAGGGCGGGCCGTACGTGGTCGGACGCTAGCCGCATCGGTCATTCCGGGGCGCGTCGATGACAATCCACTTTCGCAACTTCACATACTCCGCTTTCCTCTAGCGCGATGTCTGCGCCGCGCCGACCGAGGGCAGCGCCTGCACGGTGACGCCGGGCGGCGGCACGTCGTCGTCGGGAACGAAGAAGTCCGACATCAAGGGCACCGAACGGTCGACGCGATAACGCTCGAAATCCCTGACACCGGAGGCGTACAGCACCTTGTCGTCGATGCAGAACTGTCCGGTGAATTCCCGCGCCGGCCTGGTCAGGATCGCGTGAGCCGCATCGCCCATGATCTCGGGCGTGCGGCTGGCGCGCATCATGGCTTCGCCGCCGAGCAGGTTGCCGACCGCGGCGGTCGCGATCGTGGTGCGCGGCCACAGCGCATTGACCGCGACGCCTGCGGATTTCAGCTCACCCGACAAGCCCAGCACGCACATGCTCATGCCGAACTTCGCCATCGTATAGGCGGTCGAATGCTCGAACCATTTCGTCTTCATGTCGAGCGGCGGCGACAGCACCAGGATGTGCGGGTTTTCCGCCTTCTTCAAATGCGGAATGCAGTACTTCGACACCATGAAGGTGCCGCGGGTATTGATTCCCATCATCAGGTCGAACCGCTTCATGTCGGTTGCTTGCGAGTTGGTCAGGCTGATGGCGCTGGCGTTGTTGACGCAGATGTCGATGCCGCCGAATTCGGCGACGGTCTGCTCGATCGCCGAGATCACCTGCGCCTCGTCGCGGATGTCGCACAGCACCGGCAACGCCTTGCCGCCGGCGGCGCGAATTTCTTCCGCCGCGGTGTGGATCGTGCCCTGGAGTTTCGGATGCGGCTCGGCGGTCTTCGCCGCAATCGCGACATTGGCGCCGTCACGCGCGGCGCGAAGCGCAATCGCCAGCCCAATGCCGCGGCTGGCGCCCGAGATGAACAGCGTCTTGCCTTTGAGGGAAGTCATCTGAAAATCTCCTGCGAAAGAAAGATACCACGTAAGGGACGCACTGTTCTCTAATGCCCTACCGCCGCCGCTCCTCTTGTGCGCGGATCGGGGGCGCCGAGCAGGCCGCTGGGCGTGACGGCGATCGAATTGGCCGAGGTCTGGCCGAGCGGCTCGATCACCAGATGGCCCTTCTCCTTTAGCGCATCCAGCGTTTCTTGCGGGAAGCCGCGCTCCACGCGCACCACATCCGGCATCCATTGATGGTGCAACCGGGGCGCGGCCACGGCGGCGGCGACGTCCATCTTGTAGTCGAGCACGTTGACCACGACCTGCAGCACGGCTGAAATGATGCGGCTACCACCCGGCGAACCCGTGACCAGCACCGGCTTGCCGTCCTTCAGCACGATGGTAGGCGACATCGACGAAAGCGGCCTTTTGCCCGGGCCCGGCAAATTGGCTTCGAAGCCGACCAGGCCGAACGCGTTTGCCGCACCCGGTGCTGCGGTGAAGTCGTCGAGTTCGTTATTGAGCAGCACGCCGGTGCCATCGGCGACGAGGCCGACTCCATAAGAAAAATTCAGCGTATAGGTATTGCTGACCGCATTGCCGCCGGAGTCGACGACGGAATAATGCGTCGTATTGCTGCCCTCGCGCGGCAAGCTCACGGACAACGCATCGGCGGGCGTAGCGCGCGCAAGGTCGATGCTGGCGCGTTGCTTTGCCGCGTAGTCCTTCGCGATCAGGATATTCGCCGGCGCATTGACGAAGGCGGGATCGCCGAGATAGCGCGCCCGGTCGGCGTAAGCACGCTTCATCGCCTCGATCATGACATGCAACGAGGGCGCCGAGCCCTGCTTCATGTCGGCCATCGCAAACCCTTCGAGAATGTTCAGCGTCTCCAACAGCACCGTGCCGCCCGACGAGGGCAGCGGCATCGACACGATATCGTAGCCGCGATAATTGCCGCGCACGGGACTGCGGATCACCGCCTCGTAGGATTTGAGATCGTCCGCCGTCATGATGCCGCCGGCATCGCGGACGGCTTTTGCCAGCCGTTCGGCGACCGGCCCCTGGTAGAATCCGCGCGGCCCCTGCTCGGCAATCGCCGACAGCGTTGCCGCGAGATCGGACTGAACCAGACGGTCGCCCTCTCGCAGCGCCGTGCCGTCGTCGCGGGAGAGCGCCTTGGCCGCGTTCGGCCAGCGCGCCATCCGGCGATACATGTCCGGCAGCGTGTCGGCGGTGTCGTCGGCGATCACAAAACCGTCTCGTGCCAGCTCGATGGCGGGCTTGAGGATTTGCGCGAGCGTGAAGCGGCCGGAACCGTACTTCTCCAGCGCCAGCGCCAATCCGGCCACCGTGCCGGGCACGCCGATACCGAGCGCGGAATTGCGCGACCTGTCGGCATGGGGCTTGCCATCCGGTCCCAGAAAAATATCGCGGGTGGTCGCGGCCGGTGCGGTCTCGCGGTAGTCGATCGCGACGTCTTCGTTGCGGCTGGCCGAATGGATCACCATGAAGCCGCCGCCGCCGATATTTCCGGCGCGTGGATAGGTGACGGCAAGCGCAAAGCCGGTCGCGACCGCGGCATCAACCGCGTTGCCGCCCTGCCGGAGGATGTCGGCGCCGACTTCCGCCGCGATCCTCTCCTGGGCGACCACCATGCCGTGCTCGGCTGGAACGGCACGAATGGCGGAGAGGTCCGGCGGCGAATAAAAGCGGCGCTCCTGCGCAAAAGCGGTTGCGCCGCAGGCGAATGCCAACACGATTGCAGCAATCGCCTTGCGCCGGGTGATTTGAAAGATAGTCATCGAAAATCCGCCGCAGTTTGAGCCTGTGTGGCGCATGGGCAACAGCGCCAGCGTTGGTGACACATGCTATATGGGTTCGGTTTAGGCACGCAAAACGCTTCGCGAGATTTTTGAAGGAAATATCCGGCATGGCGGTGATCGCTTCCGAGGCAGTTGGCGCCGAGATTCCGCGGGCATATCCGCGCCGCGCCGCCGTCGTGAGCTGGATCTTCTTCGATTGGGCCGCGCAGCCTTATTTCACGCTGATCACCACCTTTGTATTCGCACCCTATTTTGCGAACTTCGTCGCGCCGGATCCGGCGCGGGGACAGGCGCTGTGGGGATTCGCCACCGCCGCCGCCGGCCTGATGATCGCACTGTTGTCGCCGGTGCTCGGCGCGATTGCCGACGCCAGCGGCCGCCGCAAGCCGTGGATCGCCGGCTTCGGGTCGCTGTTGGTGATCGGCTCCTGCCTGATGTGGTTCGGAAAGCCGGGCGACCCCAGCGTCATCCCGGCCCTGCTGTTGGCTTATGCGATTGCGAGCATCGGTGTCGAATTCGCCACCGTCTTCAACAATGCGATGATGCCGACGCTGGTGCCGCCGGACAGAATCGGGCGGTTGTCCGGCACCGGATGGGCGACCGGCTATATCGGCGGCATCCTCAGCCTCATCTTGGTGCTCGGCTTTCTGGCGGCCAGTCCCGAGACCGGGCGTACACTGTTCGGCCTGGCGCCGTTGTTCGGTCTCGATCCAGTCACGCACCAGGGCGATCGCATCACCGGTCCCTTGACCGGCATCTGGTTCATCGTTTTCGTGACGCCGATGTTCCTGTTTACACCGGATTATCCGGCCAAGCGCCCGATCCGCGAGGCGTTGCGTGAAGGATTGAGAGGACTCAAGCGGACGCTCGGCGAATTGCCGAAGCAGAAATCGGTCGCGACATTCCTGCTCGCCAACATGATCTACACCGACGGGCTGGTGTCGCTGTTTGCGTTCGGCGGAATCTACGCCGCCGGCACCTTCGGCTGGCATACGATCCAGATCGGGACGTTCGGGATTCTGCTGGCGATAGCGGGCACCTTCGGCGCGTGGCTCGGCGGCAAGCTCGACGACAGGCTCGGACCCAAGCGGGTCATCGCCGGCAGCCTCACGATCCTGCTGCTTGCGCTTGCCGCGATCTTGCTGGTCGACAAGGATTCGATCCTTTTCGTGAAGGTCGCGCCACCAGCTCCGGGCGGCGCGCTGTTCTCCGGCGCCGCCGAGCGCGCCTATCTCGTGCTCGGATGCCTGATCGGAGCGGCCGGCGGCCCGCTGCAGGCTGCGTCGCGCTCGCTGTTGATCCGTCTCGCGCCGAAGGATCGCATCGCGCAATATTTTGGATTGTTCGCGCTGACCGGCAAGGTGACGTCGTTCATCGGCCCGCTCCTGATCGGCGCGATCACCGCCGTGACCGCAAGCCAGAAGGCCGGCATGGCGCTGCTGGTGGTGTTCTTCGTCGCGGGTCTTGCGCTGGTGGCGCGTGTGCGGGAGTGAGGGCGGGCAGTGGCATGTGCTTGTGATGCCCCGTGCATCCGGTGTCATTACGGCGCCGCGTACTGTCATCCCCGCGAAGGCGGGGATCCAGGGACCCATACGCCGCGGCCTGAATTATTTCGCAGGCGGGTAGACGACTTTCGTCAACAACGCAAATGCGCGCCTTCGCTAAAGCTCGGCGCCCCTCGCTCCTACCCCGGCGAAGCCTTCGGCATAGACGGGTCGCAGGGACGACGCACATCAGTGCCGGAAATGCCTGACGCCCGTGAACACCATGGCGATGCCGTGGTCGTCGGCGGCCTTGATCACTTCCTCGTCGCGCAGCGAGCCGCCGGGCTGGATCACGGCCGTGGCGCCGGCTTCGATGCAGGCCAGCATGCCGTCGGCGAACGGGAAGAACGCGTCTGACGCGACGACCGAGCCCCTGGTCAAGGGTTCGGCGAGCTTGAGTTCGGCCGCGGCATCCTGTGCCTTGCGGGCGGCGATGCGCGCGGAGTCGACCCGACTCATCTGGCCGGCGCCGATGCCGACGGTAGCGAGATCCTTGGCATAGATGATGGTGTTCGACTTGACATGCTTGGCAACGCGGAAAGCGAATTTGAGATCGCGCAGCTCGGCATCGGTCGGCGCGCGCCTGGTCGCAACCTTGATGTCCATGTCCTCGACAACGGCATTGTCGCGGCTCTGCACCAGGAGGCCGCCGGCGACCGTCTTGGCGGTTAGCCCAACCGTGCGCGGGTCGGGCAGACCGCCCGCGAGCAGCAATCGCAAATTCTTCCTTCCGCCGATGATCGAGATCGCCTCTTCGGTGGCGTCGGGCGCGATGATCACCTCGGTGAAGATGCCGATGATGGCGCGCGCGGCCTCGGCATCGAGCGTGCGGTTGACTGCGATGATGCCGCCATAGGCTGACGTCGAGTCGCAGGCGAGCGCGCGGCGATAGGCGGTGACGAGATCAGGTCCCTCCGCAACGCCGCAGGGATTGGCGTGCTTGACGATGACGCAGGCCGCCGTGCGCGTCGGATCGAACTCGCCGACGCATTCGTAAGCAGCGTCGGTGTCGTTGATGTTGTTGTAGGACAGTTCCTTACCCTGCAACTGGCGCGCAGTGGAGACACCGGGCCGCTTGTCGGGCGTCGCATAGAACGCTGCGGTCTGGTGCGGGTTCTCGCCGTAGCGCAGCGACTGGATCAGCCGGCCGCCGAAGCCGCGGAAATCCGGCGCATCGTCCTTGAGCTCTGCGGCAAACCAGTTCGAGATCGCGGCATCGTAGGCCGCGGTGCGGGCATAGGCCTTGGCGGCGAGGCGGCGGCGCAGCGACAGCGTCGTGGCGCCGGCGTTGGCTGCGAGCTCGTCGAGCACGGCCGGATAATCCTGAGCCTCGACGACGACGGCGACATCGTCGTGGTTCTTCGCCGCCGCCCGGATCATCGCCGGCCCGCCAATGTCGATATTCTCGATGCAGTCTTCATAACCGGCGCCTTTGTCGACGGTCGCCTCGAACGGATAGAGATTGACGACAAGCAGATCGATCGGCGCGATGCCGTGCGCTTTCATAGCGTCCGCATGTTCCTTGTTGTCGCGGATCGCGAGCAGGCCGCCATGGACCTTCGGATGCAGCGTCTTGACCCGGCCGTCCATCATTTCGGGAAAGCCGGTCAGCTCCGAGACGTCCTTGACCTTCAGCCCCGCGGCCGCGATCGCCTTCGCCGTGCCGCCGGTCGAGACCAGTTCGACGCCATGCCCCGCCAGCGCCTTCGCAAATTCGATCAGCCCGATCTTGTCGGAAACGGACAACAGGGCGCGGGTCACGCGGCGCGGATGGTCGGTCATGGCTGAATTCCTGGCTGTTAAGGCCAGCCCGGTAGCATGGATTGGCCGGTCATGAAACCGGCCAGAAGACGCCAAATCCGGGTGTGGAAATCTGGCCGGGAAGGACTTAGAGCGGCAATTCCGGCTCGCGGCGCGCATTGCGGCGGGCCGCCGTTGCGCCCGCCGACGCGCTTGAGCGGACAAAACTCCAGCGGACCGAGGAGGCGTGGCGGGAATCCTGGCGGATCACGATCTGGGCGGTGCGGCGGGGGCCGTCATTGCCGGCCAGGAACACGCTGTCCTCGAGATCGACCTTGTCGTCGAGCGCCTCGAAGGTCCAGACGTCACGGTTCGGCAATACCAGCATGACGCCGCGCGCATCGCTGAGGCGGCTGGCCTTCACCGCGGGATGCAGATGAAACCGCAGGGCAAAATCGGTCTCGGCGCCCTTGATGCGTGTGCCCGGCGCCGGCGACACGGTGTCCTCGCCGTCCAGTCTTCCGCCGTCACCGGAGATCATCAGCACGCGGCGATGCACGACGCCGAAGCGTGCGAGATAGCCGTCATGCGAGGTGGTCAGGAGATCGCCGTCGGCCACCGCCTCGCGGTAGCTCTCCACATTGGCCGGGCCGCTGACGACGGGCGCGCCCTGCAATAGCTTCTTCATCGCCGACAATTCGACGAACTGGCACGAGGACGCCTCGTGATAGGTCAGGGTCGAATGTGCTGCCGTGCTGCGCGCAAAGGTGCGCCAATTGTCGCGGCCGGTCGAGGGCATTCCGCAATTGACGACGATTCGGCTCGGCCCGGACGACAATTCAAACGAGAGGCAGCCGGCGTGCGCTTCCTGGCTGACATTCGGCGGCGGCGGCGGGCCGGCATCGATGATGACGGTCGTCGTGCCGGCGTCGAGGCGCTGGAAGCCGGTGTGCGGCATGTTCGCCATCGGCACGCCATGCGTGTCGTCATAGGCGAGCAGCGTCGCCACCAGGTCCGACGGCGCGTTGCTCATGCCGTTGAACAGCGCAAAGCTTCCGTCGCCATGGCGGAAGAAGCGCAGCATCGGCATCATGCGGTCGATCGCATTCAACAGCGCCGGCGGTGGCGCGATGTTGCGGGCCGCAAAGGTCTGGCGCAGCGGCAGCAGGTCGCTGAGCAGTTCGACCAGCGCGCCGGGATTGCGCGAAATATGCCCGCCGTCGGGCAGGATCTGGCGCTGCAATTCATCGGAAAGCCGCCGCGTGGCGGAGCGGATGTGCCGCGCCTGATTGGCCAGGCACAGCGAGGCGTAGCACAGCGCGATCAGGACCTGCAGCCGCGGCACGCCGTCGGCGATGTCGAGCATCGTGTAGCGCAGATAGCGAATCTCGCGGGTCAGCCCGCGCAGATATTTGCGATAGAATTTTCCGTCGGTGTCGCCGAGCACCAGCGGCGCCTGCGACAACAGCGAGATCACGCGGCGCGCCAGCACGTCGGGGCGGCGTTCGAGTGGCCGCTTGCGCGCCGGATTCGAGATCCAGTCGTCGACCAGCGAGCGGGCGTTGGCGCGGGTCAGCGCGGTGTCGGCGGCGCGCAGATGCCTCAGCCAGCCGAAGCCGAGCAGGGCGACTTCCCAATCTTCCGACGGCGGCTCGAGATCGAAGATCGAGCGGCCATGGCAGGTCACGATCTTGCCGGCGAACACGAAGCGGCCGGCATAGATTTCGGCGGCGCGGGTGGCGTCGGCGGTGCGCAGGTCGTGCGGGGCGATGATCAGCCGGTCGGCGCGGCCGGGCCACAGCCGCGATACCGCAACCGTCGCGCCGGTCGCGCGCGCGATCACGGTCCGCGCCGAGCGGCTCATGATAAGCGTCGAGATGCGTCTGCGTTGAGCGACCGACACGCCGTGCCTTGGCTTTACGGAGGGAGGGTATTGTGGCGAATCCTTTTAATCCGGAAACGCCGGTAAGACACCATCTTGAAAATCGAAGAATCACCCGAAGGCAGGAGATTCCGGTCTAAAATCAGGTTTTTACCAGCCGCGCCGCGTAAAATCCATCCAGCCCGCCGAGCCGGGGGTCGGCATGGGGCAAATGGCAGGGCAGGGTCCGCAAATCGCCGTTTGCGGTCACGATTTCGCTGAGGGCCGCGACCTCGTCCACCGCGACCGGGACACGGCGCACGCCCGGTTCGGTGGCCAGCAGCGACGCGACCGCCTGCTCGCCTTCTTCCGGCTCCAGCGAACAGGTGCAATAGACCAGCGTTCCGCCCGGCTTGAGCAGCGCGACCGCCTTCTGCAGCAACCGCTTCTGCAACGCCGACAGCGCCGCAATGTCGGCTTCCTGACGCAGCCAGGCGACATCAGGGTGCCGGCGGATGGTGCCGGTGGAGGTGCAGGGCGCATCCACCAGCACGCCGTCGTAACCGCCATTGCCGTTGCCGGGCCACTCGACGGCGTCTGCCACCACGTCATCGGCCTGCAGCGAAAGCCGGGCCAGATTGTCGCGCAGCCGCGCCATGCGCGCCGGCGAGCGATCGACCGCGGTCACGCGAGCGCCGGCATGCGCCAGTTGTGCGGTCTTGCCGCCGGGCGCGGCGCAGAGGTCGACGATGCTCTTGCCGGCGACGTCGCCGAACAACCGCGCCGGCAGCGCGGCGGCGGCATCCTGCACCCACCACTGTCCCTCGGAGAAACCGGGCAGCATGGTCACCGAACCCTGCAGCAGCGTGCGTACGGTTCCGGTCGGCAAGGCTTCGCCATGCAGGCGGCTCGCCCATTGCGCCGCGTCTGTCTTCACGGTGATGTCGAGCGACGGCTCGTGGCCGATGGCGCGCGCCATCTCCCGCGCGGTGGCCTCGCCATAGGCGCCGATCCAGCGCGCGAGCAGCCACGGCGGAATGTCCAGCGGCTGCGATTTGACTTCCTCGATCAGCGGTTGTCCCTCGCGGGCGCAGCGGCGCAGCACGGCGTTGACGAGGCCGGCATACTTTGCGGCGCGGCGGTCCGATTGCACCAGCCGAACCGAAAGATCGACGGCGGCGTGATCGGGCACGTCCATCCAGAGAATCTGCGCGGCGCCGATCAGAAGCGCGCTCTGTGCACGGGGCGCATCCGTCGGAATGCCGCGATCGAGCAGGCGTGACAGCAAATGGCCGAGCGTGCCGAGCCGCCGCAGGATCGTCGCCACCAGCCGCCGCATCAACGCGCGGTCGCGATCGGCGAGCGCCTTCAGTCCGGGATGGGCGCCCGCACCGTCGAGCTGGTCGTCGAGGGTGCGATGCTTGTGCAGCACGCCGTCGAGAATATCAGCCGCGATCCGCCGCGCGGCGAGGCCGGGCACTTCTGAAGGTACTGCGAATCTTGAAGGGGGCATGAAGCAGGAATGTCTCGAGAGGCGGAAAGGTTTCGGCTCATGCCAAGGAAATGAAAGGCTCATTTGGCACGCGAATATGCCAAATGTAAGAATCGCCACAGACAATTTCTCGATTGTGATGTCATCTGTGCGCCCGTCCCGTGTTATGGGAGAGTTGCGATGACCGACAATTTTTTATTCCCCGCACCCGTTGCGGAAAAGAAGCTGCCGCCCGCGGCCCTGCGCGCGCTTGCGGAGGCCGAAGCGCGCCGCAAGGCCGCCGCGGCCAGCGCCACGCCGCTGCAGAAGGAATTCCAGGGTCCGAAGGGCCTGGAACCGACCCGCTACGGCGACTGGGAGCGCAAGGGAATCGCTTCGGATTTTTGAGGCCCAAGATTTTTGAGACCCGAGATAAAGGCACCGGGCCTTTGCCGGACGACCCGACTCAGCTCTTAGTCGGGAACATGCCGCCATACGAGAGAACGAATGCATACCGGACCCCGCGCCGGGGTCTCTTTCGCCGCTGGTTTTCGGCAGCGCTGCCGTGGGTGTTCGTGCTTTGCGTCGCGGCGGCGACGACGCTGCCGGTGCGGGACTGGGTACGGCGATCGTTGCCTGACTTCGCCGACAGCCAGGCGGCGCGCGATGCCGAGATGGTCTGGAAGCGCTCTGGAAGTCCTGACGTGCGCCATCCCGTCGACGTCATCCGGACCATCGATGGCGACACGTTTGAGGCGCTCGTGCATTTGTCGCCCGGCATTGAGCCGACCACGCGCATACGCCTGCGCGGCATCGACGCGCCGGAATTGAAGGCATCGTGCCCTGGGGAATTGCATATGGCAGAGGCCGCGACCGATGCCTTGCGCGCGCTGCTCGGCGAAGGCGGCGTCACGATCTTCAATATCGGACCGGATAAATATAGCGGCCGTGTCGTGGCCGAAGCCGCGACCCGGCGCACGGGGAATGTCTCGACTGCCATGCTCGCGGCTCGTCATGCGCGCAGCTATGGCGGCGGTCACCGCAACGGGTGGTGCGCGACCGCGGGTCAGACACTTCCGAAATGAGAGAGTCGCGGATCGCAGCAGCTCTTTTATTCAACCCGGTCCGAAGATCAGCGCGTCACGGTCACGGTGGTTCCGACCGACACGCGTTGGTAGAGATCGGAGATGTCGTCGTTGAGCATCCGGATGCAACCGTAGGATACGAAGCCTCCGATTGAGCCCGGCACGTTGGTGCCGTGAATGGCATACTCGCCGCCGGCCAGCGTCATCGCCGCGACGCCCATCGGGTTACGGGGCGAGCCGCCGGGAATCACGTCAGGCATGTCGGGCTTGTCGCGCTTGACTTCGCGCGGCGGCGACCAGGCCGGGTTGAGATACTTGCCGTCGATCTTTGTGGTGCCGGACCATTGCTTGCCGGCCTTGCCGACCCCGACCGGGTAGCGCATGGCGCGGCCGGACTCGAGAATGAGATAGAGACGTCGCTCGTGGGTCTTCACCACGATGGTGCCCGGCGTGTACTCGCCGCTGATTCCAACCAGTTCCGGCCGCGCTTCTGCCACCGAGGACATCAAAATGCCCGCAGCCATGGTGGCGGCCAATGCCGCCGCAAACCTCATCAACATTCCCCAGCTCCACTTTGCCAGCCCCATCAAGGGCCCTCAAATGTCCTTTCAAGCCGTGGCGTTCGAAGCCTTGGCGGCTCATCGTCTCGCCACGCATTGTTAGTCGCGTGAGTTCACCGGGAGGTTTCGACTCCGGCCCTCAAGACTGGTTTCGCTGGGCGGAACAAAGAAAATGTTTGAAATAAAGTAAATGACCTGAAAACAACACCGGGCAGCGAAACGGCCGCCGCAGCGGGCTCGTTACTGACAACCGCGTGAGCAATCGGACTGCCGGTTCTGCTGCATCGATGTGCCTGGCCCCGTCCACATGCTCGTCATGCCCGGACGAGCCCGGCCATGACGATGCGGTTACCCGCCCATGCTTTTCGGAGGCCCTACGCCGGCGCGCCCTTCTTGTTCTGCCGGTTCTTGACGAGGTCATCGACCACGGCGGGGTCGGCCAGCGTCGAAGTGTCGCCAAGGCTCGACGGCTCGTCCTCGGCGATCTTGCGCAGGATGCGGCGCATGATCTTGCCGGAGCGGGTCTTTGGCAGGCCCGGCGCGAACTGGATCTGGTCGGGGGACGCGATCGGGCCGATGTCCTTGCGCACCCAGGCGACCAGTTCCTTGCGTAACTCCTCGGTCGGTTCGGTACCGGCCATCAGCGTCACATAGGCGTAGATGCCCTGGCCCTTGATGTCGTGGGGATAGCCGACGACGGCTGCTTCCGACACCTTGGCATGCGCCACCAGCGAGCTCTCGACTTCGGCCGTGCCCATGCGGTGGCCGGAAACGTTGATGACGTCGTCGACGCGGCCGGTGATCCAGTAATAACCGTCGGCATCGCGGCGGCAGCCGTCGCCGGTGAAATACTTGCCCTTGTAGGTGGAGAAATAGGTCTGCTCGAAACGCGCGTGGTCGCCGTAGACGGTACGCATCATTCCCGGCCAGGATCGGACGAGGCAGAGATTACCGGTCGCCTCGCCTTCCAGCGCCTTGCCGTCGGCGTCGACGATTTCAGGCACCACGCCGAAGAACGGCCGCGTCGCCGAGCCGGGCTTGAGCTTGGTCGCGCCGGGCAGCGGTGTGATTAAGATGCCGCCGGTCTCGGTCTGCCACCAGGTATCGACGATCGGGCAACGTTCCTCGCCGACCACGCGGTAATACCATTCCCAGGCTTCCGGATTGATCGGCTCTCCGACGGTGCCGAGCAGCTTAAGAGATTTGCGCGAGGTCTTCTTTACCGGCTCGTCACCCGCCTGCATCAGTGCGCGGATCGCTGTCGGCGCAGTGTAGAAGATGTTGACGTTGTGCTTGTCGATGACGTTCCAGAACCTGGAATTGTCGGGGTAGTTCGGCACGCCCTCGAACATCAGCGTGGTGGCGCCGTTGGCCAGCGGCCCATAGAGAATGTAGCTGTGGCCGGTGACCCAGCCGACGTCGGCGGTGCACCAGTAGACGTCGCCGTCGTGATAGTCGAACACGTATTGATGCGTCATCGCCGCGTAGACGAGATAGCCGCCGGTGGTGTGCAGCACCCCCTTGGGCTGGCCGGTCGAGCCTGATGTGTAGAGAATAAACAGCGGGTCTTCCGCGTGCATGTGCTCGACCGGGCATTCCGTCGTCACCAGCTTGGCCACTTCGTGGTACCAGAAGTCGCGCGTCGGGTTCATGTCGACGGCCGCACCCGTGCGCTTGACCACGACGACCCAATCGACGCCGCCGGCTTTCTCGATCGCGGCATCGACATTGGCCTTCAACGGCACCTTCTTGCCGCCGCGCAATCCCTCGTCGGCGGTGATGATCACCTTGGATTGGCAATCGGTGATGCGTTGGGCGAGGCTGTCGGGCGAGAAGCCGGCGAACACCACCGAATGAATGGCGCCGATCCGCGCGCAGGCCAGCATCGCATAGGCCGCTTCCGGGATCATCGGCAGATAGATTGTGACGCGGTCTCCCTTCTTGACGTTCCGCGTGCGCAGGATGTTGGCCATCTTGCAGACTTCGTCGTGCAACTGGCGGTAGGTGATGTGCCTGGACTGCGACGGGTCGTCACCCTCCCAGATGATCGCGGTCTGATTGCCGCGCTTGTCGAGATGGCGGTCGATGCAGTTCCAGGCGGCGTTCAGGACGCCGTCCTCGAACCATTTGATCGAGATGTTGCCAGGGGCAAAGGAGACGTTTTCGACCTTGTGGAAGGGCTTGATCCAATCAATGCGCCTGGCTTGCTCGCCCCAGAAGCCATTGGGGTCCGAGACCGAGCGGGCATACATTTCGCGGTACTTGGCGTCGTCGACATAGGCGCGTTTGGCCCAATCGGCGGATACGTCGTAAATCTTCTCGGACATCTTTACCCTCCCACTCATGCGGCCGGATATTGGATGGCCACAAGTCGTCCCTGATTGTTGTAGCGATTATGCGTCGCGGGACGATGCCCGGACAAGGCGGAACGTTTGCGACCTTGGTCGGTCGGCCGGCTCCCAGCCTTGTCGCGGATCAAATTGCGGGCATTTTTCATGGCCCGGCTCAGCCCGAAATCAACGTTATCGTCGGAATGGCCGCCATGATCGGTATCTAATAACCGCCAATGACGGAATCGGGACTCGCAAAGTGGTTCGTTACCCCCTAAATGGCCACCCCGGGGCCGGACGGCTCCCCGGAACCAAGCCACAACAACGGGCATTACCGGCGAAACAGGCGGAGCAAGGCGACAAAAGACATGATGGATCAGCAGAATTTCGAGGCTACGCGGCCCGTTTCCGCCGATCCTGCCGTCGCATTGGCCGAAGCGCTCGGGCAACTGCCGAAAGAACTACCCAAGCCGTCCGCGGCAAAGCCGCACATCGTCGCCAGGACCTCCGTCGCAGAGTTGGCGCAAGAGCTCGGCCTCAAGCTCGGCGACCAGAACGGCCTGACCATCCGTCGCATCAAGCGCGGCAAGGGCTATTCATTCCATCGCGCCAACGGCACGCAGATCCGTCACGCCGGCACCATTCGCCGCCTGCATTCGATGGCGGTGCCGCCGGCCTATCGCGAAGTTCGCTATTCGGCCGATCCGAATTCGCATCTGCAGGCGGTCGGCATCGACGCGGCGGGGCGGCTGCAGTATCGCTACCATGCCGATTGGGAAAAGGTTCGCGAGCACCGCAAGGCGCATCGTCTGGCCAAGCTGGTCGCGGCGCTGCCGAAGATCCGCCGCAAGGTCTCGGCGTTCCTGTCCGGCGACGAGCCGACGCGGGAGTTTGCGCTCTCGGCCGTGATCGAATTGATCGCGCGCACCGCGATCCGTCCCGGCAACGAGTCATACGCCCGCCTCAACGGCACCCGCGGCGCCACCACGCTGTTGAAATCGAACGTCACGCTGGAAGACGATTGCCTCGTCCTCACCTTCAAGGCCAAGGGCGGCAAGGCTGTCCGCAAGGAGTGCGACGCGGCCAAGCTGGTGCGCGCCATCGGGATCCTGCGCACCGTGCCGGGCAAGCGCATGTTCCAGTACCGCGACAGGTCCGGCGTCGTGCGCGCAGCCTCGACCACGGCCGTGAACGCGTTCCTGCGCGAGATCGCCGGCATCAAGATTTCGCTGAAGGATTTTCGCACGCTGATGGCCTCCGCCGTGGTACTGGAATCGCTGTCGCGGATTTCACCGGCGGCGAGCGCCCGCGGCCGCAAGAAGCAGGTGCTGGACGCCGTGCGTGCCGCAGCCGACGAACTGTCGAACACGCCCGCGATCTGCCGCAAGAGCTACGTCCACGA
The DNA here is from genome assembly GCF_001693385.1 of Bradyrhizobium icense. Taxonomy (NCBI): domain Bacteria; kingdom Pseudomonadati; phylum Pseudomonadota; class Alphaproteobacteria; order Hyphomicrobiales; family Nitrobacteraceae; genus Bradyrhizobium; species Bradyrhizobium icense. The sequence continues at coordinate 8,263,905 of NZ_CP016428.1, read as the reverse complement.
CACCATCGTCACTGCGTTCGAGGACGGCATCCTCGAGCGCTTTGCCGCGACGATGAAAGGCTATCGCACGCAAGCCAAGCGCGAAGCGCTATTGGCGCAGGTGGTGACGGCTGCGGCGGCGGCGTAAGTCGCGCACTCAACTGCTCGTCGTCCCGGCCAAGCGAAGCGCGAGCCGGGACGACGACATCAAAGCCCGCCCATCTTGCAGACGAACTTCCACTCTTCCGCCGTCACCGGCTGCACCGACAGCCGCGAATATTTCACCAGCGCCATGTCGGCGAGCTTTTGGTCGGCCTTGATCGCGGCCATCGTTACCGGCGTCTTCAGCGGCTTGTCGGCCTTGATGTCGACGCAGACGAATTTGCCGGTCTTGTCGGTCGGATCGGGATAGGCTTCCTTGATGACTTCCGCGATGCCGACGATCTCCTTGCCCTCGTTGGAGTGGTAGAAGAAGGCCTTGTCGCCCTTCTTCATGTTCACGAGATTTTGCCGCGCAGTGAAGTTGCGCACGCCGGTCCAGGCTTCGCCCTTGGCTCCCTTTGCGACCTGCTGGTCCCACGACCAGCTTGAGGGTTCGGATTTCACCAGCCAGTACGCCATCGTCATTCCTCCGCCTTGAACCGCCGCGTCAGCAGGCCCTCGATCGCCGCGTCGATCGTCACCTTGCCGCCGAGGATCGCCGCGACGGCATTTGATACCGGCATATCGACGTTCTGCGAAGCTGCCAGTTCGATCAGGACCGGCGCGGTAAATTCGCCTTCGGCGAGCTTGTCGCGGTTCGGCGGCTCGCCGCGCCCAAGCGCGACGCCGAATGTCAAATTGCGGGACTGCGGACTGGAGCAGCTCAGGATCAGATCGCCGAGCCCCGACAGGCCCGCCAGCGTTTCGCTGCGCGCGCCGCAGGCGCGGCCGAGGCGCGCGAGTTCGCTGAAGCCGCGCGTGGTCAGCGCGGCCAGCGCCGAGGCGCCGAGCTGTCGGCCGACCACGATGCCGGCCGCGATCGCCAGCACGTTCTTGGCCGCTCCGCCAATTTCGACGCCGCGGACATCGGTGGTGTGGTAGGGCCGGAAGGTGGACGAGCCCAGCGCCTGCACCAGATCGCTCGCCAGCTTTTCATCCCTTGCCGCAAGCGTCACGGCGGTCGGAAGGCCTCGCGCGACGTCGTCGGCGAAGTTCGGTCCCGACAGGATTGCAGGGATTGCATTCGGCATGGTCTCGGCGATGATCTCGGTCATGAACCGGTGGGTGCCGCGCTCGATGCCCTTGGCACAGGCGACGGCGGGTGTCTTCGATTCGAGGTGCGGCGCAAGTGTCATCGCGGCTTCGCGCAAATTTTGCGCGGGCGTCGCAAGCAGGACGATGTCCGCGCGCGCCGCTGCAACGATGTCGGCTGTGACGTCGATACTCGCGTCGAGGCTCACGCCGGCTAGCTTTGGATTCATTCGCGTCGTCTGCATCTGCGCGGCGCTTTCGGCGCTTCGCGCATAGAGTACGACCTTGCGGCCGGCGCGCACCGCGGCGCAGGCGAGCGCGGTGCCATAGGCGCCGGCGCCGATCACCGCGACGGAATTGAAGGACGTCATGTCAGAATCCTGCGCGGGTGTTGGCGAAGCCGGCCGGCGCGGTTGCGTTGGCGTCGAGCAGCCAGCGCGCGCGGGGCGGTGCATCCATCGTATCGGTCAGCCCGAGCGCCATCCGCTCCGCGCCGGCCCAGGCGATCATGGCGCCGTTATCCGTGCACAGCGCGGGCGGCGGAATGATCAGCGTGGTCTGCGCCTTCGAGGCGACATCCTGTAGCGCCCCGCGAATGGCGTGGTTGGCCGCGACGCCGCCAGCGGCGACCAAAGCGCGGGGCGGGCCGAATTGCTCGTGAAACAGTCTCAAGCCCACGCTCAGCCGGTCCGCGGTCGATTCCAGCACGGCGGCCTGGAAGCTGGCGCAGAGGTCGCTGACGTCCTGCGGCTCCAGCGGCGTCAAGCGGTTGGCCTCGTTACGAACTGCGGTCTTCAATCCCGACAGCGAGAAATTCGCATCCGGTCGTCCGAGCATCGGCCGCGGAAAGGCGAAACGTTTGGCATCGCCGCTACCCGCCGCGCGCTCGACCTCCGGTCCGCCCGGATAGGGCAGCGACAACATCTTTGCGACCTTGTCGAAGGCTTCCCCCATCGCGTCATCAACGGTAGTACCGAGCCGCACATATTTGCCGACGCCGACCACGGCGACGATCTGGGTGTGCCCGCCGGAGGCGAGGAACAGGCAATAGGGAAAGGCGAGCGCGCAAGTGAGCCGCGGCGTCAGCGCGTGCGCTTCGAGATGATTGACTGCAATCAGCGGCGTGTCATGCACCATCGCAATCGCCTTGGCGGTGGTGAGCCCGACGATCACCCCGCCGATCAGGCCTGGACCCGCGGCAGCCGCCACGGCCGAGAGTTGCGCAAAGCCGACATTCGCGTCTTTCATCGCCTGGCCGACGATGCCATCGAGCAGGTCGACATGGGCGCGCGCCGCGATTTCCGGCACCACGCCGCCGAAACGGGCGTGCTCGGAGGTCTGCGAGCGCACGATGTTGGACAGGATCCTGCCGCTGCTGTCACGCTGGCGCTCGACCACCGCCGCTGCGGTTTCATCGCAGGTGGTCTCGATACCCAACACCAGCATCGGCTTGTCGTTGTCCAATTTGAATCCTTGCGCTATCGCCAAAAACAACGCTTCCGTAACCGGGTAGCATTACGAGGTCGCAACGTGCAATCGCCTGGGCATGCCGAAATCGGTTTGGCGGAGATCTGAAATATGGCCGTTCTCGTGACGCGACCAAGTCCGGATGATGAGACGACGGCGAAGGCCCTCCGCACGCGGGGTTTCGACGTGCTGCGCGCGCCGATGCTGCGGTTCGAGCCGGTGCCGTTCCAGGATGACGCGGACGCGACCTGTGGCGCCGTCATCGTCACCAGCGCCAACGCACTGCGCGCCATCGCGCCGCATCTTGTCAAGAGCCGGCTCCTGAAGCTGCCGCTGTTCGCGGTCGGAGAAACTACCGCGGCCGTGGCGCGGGAAACCGGGTTCGGCGAGGTAATCGTCTCGAAGGGCGACGCCGGCGCGTTGCGCGATCTGGTGCTCGCGAGCGCGAAGTCGAAGCAACTGAAGAAAGCGAGCCCGATCCTGTACCTTGCCGGCGCCGATCTCGCGCGCGACCTTGCCGGCGAACTCGGCGAAAAGGGTTTTACCGTGGTGACGCGTACGACGTATCGGATGGTACCCGTACCCAGCCTGCCGCGGGATGTCTGTGACGCTTTCGTGGCGCAGGAGGTCGAGGCCGTGCTGCATTACTCACGGCGCAGCGCGCGTGCGTTTCTGGAGGCGGCGCGCTCCGGCGGCGTCGAAATCTCGGCACTGGCGCTGCCGCAATGCTGCATTTCGGCCGGCGTCGCCGCGGTGCTGCGGGACGCCGGGGCGACCCAGGTCACGGTAGCGGCTTCTCCGGACGAAAACGGCCTGTTCGAGGCGCTGGATCGGGCGTTGCAGGTCCGATCGGGTTCTAATCTTTAAGTCTGATCATGGTCTTATCGGAAAACCGGTGCCGCCACGGCCGGATCATGCTCTAAGACGGTTCGATTCTGCTAAGTTCCGGCACCTAACCATTCAAGGGAACCGCTGTGATGGTCGATGACAGGCCCGAAGACACTGGATCGCTGCCCGATTCGGGCCGGCCGAAGCGTGAGCCGCCGACCATCGATCTCGATGCCAGCGAAGTATCGAGCGAGACCAGGAGTTCTAGCGAGGCGCCGTCCGACCCCTCGACTGAACCGGCGCCCGAGATCGCCCAAGCGCCGGTTGAGGAGTCTCCCGTTGAGGAGTCACGGGTTGCGGAGCCACTGTCCCGGCCTGTCTCACCCTGGATTGTCGCACCGGTTTCCGGCGCGGTCGCGGCGGCGCTGGTTATCGGCGTCGGCTGGCTGCTGGGCTGGCCCGCGGTTCAGCCCGCCTCGGTGTCGCAGACCGCGCAGCTCAACGCCGCCGTCATTGACGGTTTGACCGCGCGTGTCGCCGGCCTCGAATCGAGGATCGGCAAGCCCGTGGCCGATCCCACCGCGGCTGCGCGCACCGACGCCCTGGAAAAATCCGTCGCGACGCTGCGCGGCGAGCTCGCCACGGTGCGCGCGCAAGGCGAGAAGCTGGCATCCGCACTCGACGAGGTGAAGTCGGCGCCGCGTGGCGACGGCACCGTGTCGCCCGATCTCGCCGCTTTCGCCGATCGCATCGCCAAGATCGAGAGCCAGATGCGGGCGCAGAGCGCCGAGATCGCGCAACAAGGTAGCAAGATCGCCGACGCGACGGCCGACGCCAAGCCCGCGGATGATATGCCGCTGCGCCGCGTGGTGTCGGCAGCGCTGCTCGATGTGCTGGTTCGGATCGGCGATCCCTATCCGACGGCGCTCGCCGCAGCCAAGGCGCTGGCGCCCAATTCCGAGGCGCTGAAGCCGCTCGATCAATTTGCCGAGAAGGGCGTGCCCAACGCCGGCAAGCTGAGCACGGAACTGTTGGCGTTGGTGCCAAAACTGTTGCCGGCCCAACAGAGCGCCGCCACCACCGGCACCGGCATCGTCGACCGTCTGCAGGCGGGCGCCGCCAAACTGGTCAAGATCGAACGCACCGATACCGCCGGCACCGATCGCGGCGCCGTGGTGGCGCGGATCACGGCGGCTACGCTGCGCAATGATTTCAACGAGGCGCGGCGGGAACTGAAGACGCTGGAGCCGGCCGATCGCGCCGCGGCGCAAGAGTGGCTTGAGCGGGCCGATGCGCGCGACGACGCGCTGGCCGCATCCCGTCAATTTGCGACTGAGGCCATGGCTGTGCTCGCCAAACCGGCGCAGTAAGGATTTCAATGATCCGTATCATTCTGTTTCTGCTGTTGATCGCGCTCGGCGCCGCGGGCGCGGCCTGGATTGCCGAGCAGACCGGCGATGTCGTGCTGTCGTGGGGCGGCTATCGCGTGCAGACCACGCTGCCGGTGTTCGTGCTGGCGCTCGGCATCGTCATCGTTGCGGCGATGATAGCGTGGGCGATCCTGCGCGGCCTGTGGCGCACGCCGGAGCGTATCCGCCGCAACCGGCGCGAACGGCGTCACGCCCGCGGCCGGCAGGCGATCACGCAAGGTCTGCTGGCGATCGGCCATGGCGATTCCACGGCTGCCCGCATCCACGCGGACGCGGCGCGAAAGCATGCGGCGCACGATCCACTGGCGTTGCTGCTGCACGCGCAATCGGCGCAGCTCGACGGCGACCGCGAGGGCGCGCAGCGCGCCTTCCGCGCCATGGCCGAGCGTGAAGACACGCGGCTGTTGGGCCTGCGCGGCCTCTTCATCGAGGCGCAGCGCGCCGACGATCCCGTCGCCGCCGTCATGCTCGCCGAGGAAGCGCTGAAACTGTCGCCGTCGTCGTCATGGGCATCGCACGCCGTGCTCGGGTTCTGCTGCGCCAAGGGCGACTGGGCCGGCGCGCTGAAAATCCTCGACAACAATCAATCGGCCGGGCTGATCGACAAGGCGACCTATCGCCGGCAGCGCGGCGTGCTCCTCACTGCACGCGCGCTCGAGCTTGAAAAGGTCGATCGCGACCTGGCGCGCGAGAGCGTGATGGAAGCGGTCAAGCTGGCGCCGACGCTGGTGCCCGCCGCGGTGCTGGCGAGCAAGTTCGAGAGCGAAGCGCACCAGGTACGACGCTCGATGCGCCTCGTCGAGACGGCGTGGCTGGCGCAGCCGCATCCTGATCTGGCCGATGCCTACGCGCATGTGAAGCTCGGGGATTCCGCACGCCAACGGCTGGTGCGGGTCGAGACGCTTGCCGCGAAAGCGCCCGGCCATATCGAGGGCGCGCTGGCCATTGCGCGCGCCGCGATCGACGCCTCCGAATTTGCCAAGGCGCGCGAGGCGCTGGCGCCCTTCATCGCTCAGCCGACGCAGCGCGTCGCGCTGCTGATGGCAGAGCTCGAGCGCACCGAGCATGGCGATAGTGGCCGCGCGCGCGCGTGGACCTTGCGCGCGGTGCGCGCGCTGCACGATCCGGCCTGGACCGCGGATGGCTATGTCAGCGACCGCTGGCGGCCGGTGTCTCCGGTCACCGGGCGGCTCGATGCGTTCCAGTGGCAGACGCCGGTCGCAGCGCTGCCCTCCGACAAGGGGGCCGCAATCGAATCCTCGCCATTCGAGGAAGCCATGCTGGCGACGCCGCGCCGCGCCGTGGTGATTGCGCCGCCTGAGGCCGTGGACGAGCAGCCCGCCGAGCCCTCAGCCCCCACCACACCGGCGCCGCCCGCCGCGCAGGACAATGTGCCGCCTTCGGCTGTGGTGACTGAAGAGGCCCCCGCCGAGGCGACCCGTTCCGAGGCGGCCCCTGTTCCGACGCCGGAGCCAGCCCCGCCCAAGCCGTCCGAACCGGCGCCGAGCCAGCCGGCTCCCCTGTTCCGTTCGCGGAAGGACATTCCGAGGGCCGTTCCGGCCCCGATTCCGGCCGTGATCCCGCTGGTTCGGGCCCCGGACGACCCCGGTATCGACGTGGACGGCCCAGCGGACGAATTCGCGGAACAAATCGCCCCGCCCAAGGCGCAAGCCGGCGGCTGGCGGGGATTTTTGTCACGCTGGGGCGGAAGCTAGCGTTTCGGGGCCCTAGCGTTTTTCTTGCCAATCGGAGCTCTGCCCGATATCAGGTGCGGGCGTTCGCGGCCAACGCCCGGACGCCGCTTCGGTCCGCCGCAATAGCTCAGTTGGTAGAGCACGTCATTCGTAATGACGGGGTCACAGGTTCGAGTCCTGTTTGCGGCACCACGCCTTTTTCGGCGGGCTCGCCGGAGCGCTACCTTTCAGCCGATCGCCGCCTTCAGCTTCATAGCCATGTGCTTGGCAAGCGCGTATCCACCCCCCCCCCCCCCGAAATCTCTTATTAACTGGCCCCTTCTAGCTTGCCTGCACACTTTTCAGCAGGATCTTGCATGTCGCTCAATGTCGGCCTGAGCCTTCCGGGGGACGAAACCGCCCGCCAGGGAGCCTGGGCCGTGACTCCCCTGCATGCCGTCGTCGCCGTCTTCATGGTGGCGATCATGCTGCGAGGGATTTTGCCCTTCAACGTCGATGTAAGCTGGTGGTTGACCATCTGCGAGCGCATGCTCGACGGCCAGCGTTTGTATGTCGACATCCTCGAGACCAATCCGCCGATGGCGGGATCGGTCTATATGCTCGGCGTCGTCGTTGCACGCGCGATTCACATGCGGCCTGAGGTCGTGACCAACGGGCTGATCTTTCTATTAATCGCGGCGTCGCTGGCGCTGACATGGCGGGCCTTGCGTTTCTCCTCGTTGCGCGAGCGTGCCGGTGGCGTGGCTGCTGTATGGGCGGCCGCACTGCTGACCATTTTGCCGATGTATGATTTCGGCCAGCGCGAACACTTGGCGCTGGTGGCGCTGCTGCCGGCGCTTGCGGTCTACATCCTGCGCGCCAATGGCGAGCGGGTTGCGCTGTCGGCGATCCTGATCGCCGGCCTGTGCGCGGCGACAACCATGAGCTTCAAGCCGTATTTCGTCTTTGCGGTCGGCTTTTGCATTCTGACTGCAGCCGCGCAAGCGCGAGACTGGCGGGTGCTGTTCGCGCCGGAGAACTGGATCGCCGCAGCCTTTGTTGTGATCCATGCGCTCTGCATCGTCGCGTTCTATCCGGAGTATTTTACGCTCATCTATCCGCTGGTGCGCGACGTCTATCTGCTGGCGAACTTACCGCTCCTCTCCATTCTGCCGACATCAGCAACAACGCTGTGGCTGCTGGCGATCACGGTCACGCTGGCGTTGCAAATCCGGCGGCAGAAGGCGGACACGGTGGCGCTGGTGATGATGGCCGGATCGCTCGGCTTCGCGGTCTCGTTTTTCGTGCAGGCCAAGGGATGGGGATATCACGCCTATCCGATGGTCGCGCTCGGATTACTGGCCGCAGGTTGGGCGGTCGCGGCCGGCGGCGATGGGCAGGCGGGATCGCGCCGGCTTCGCGTTGGCGCGATGTTGCTCGTCGCGCTTATCTTCGCAAACGGATGCCTCCGGTTCGCCACGAGCATCGATACGCGGGTCGTCCGGAAGGAGGTCACCCCGATAGGGCCGCGGCCGAAGATCCTGATGCTGAGTGCGGCGAACGACATCGGTCATCCGACGGTTCGCGAGCTTGGGGGGACATGGGTCTCGCGTCAGCAGGCGCTTTGGGTTCGGGAAGTCGTTGGTCGGGCGCTCCGGGATGGGACCATCGATCAGGCGACGGCGGACCGCCTCGCGGGCTACGTGGCGCGCGAGCGCGCCGGCCTGATCGAGGATTTCAGGAAGCAACCGCCCGACGTTCTTGTGATCGACAACCAGAATAGCGACTGGGGTAGTTGGGCCGCTGCCGACCCCGAACTCTCCCAACTCCTGAAATCCTATATCTTGGTGAAGAATATCATGGGGATCGAGATCCTGCGGCGGGTGGATCAGACCCGGTCCTAGGCGCGTCGATAGATCGCCGGGCGACCGGTACATGTCTTGCGTGACTTGTCTCACATAAAGAGCCGCCTGCCCGGCCTAGTCTCCGCGTCGACCTCAAGGGGAGACACCAACATGCGCAAACTCATTCTCATCGCAGGCTTCGTTCTGGCATCCGCCGCGGCTCAGGCTGGGGATCGGAGCTTATCGCTGGGTGGCATCGAGTCGCCGCGCGCTTCAGCGCCCGCGAAGGCCGTCGATGCGCCGAAAACCGCCGAAGCCCCACCGGAACCGCCGAAATATGTCGAGCGGCCGGCGATCGAGCCCAAGACTGAGGCGCCGAAGACTGAAGCACCGAAGGCTGAGACACCCAGGGCTGACACGAACAAGGCCGCGGCGGCGAGGCCCAAGGCGGCCAGGGTGTATCGGCCCGCCGCGGCTGCGTCCGTGAACGCCGCGCCCGCGAGGCCCGCATTTCGGAGAACGGCGTCAATGTCCAGGAGCATGAAGCCGCGCCGCAGGCACCACTGGCTCGAAGCGCGCATCGTCCGCGAACTGCATCGCCACGGCATCTACTGGTAACATTGCCAAAGCAAAGCGCCCTCGGGACTATTCCGAGGGCGCGCTGTTGTTGAATGACACTCGAGCCTGTCGGCCTACTGCGAAACCGTCTGCACCACGCTGCTGATCGGGCGGCTGGCGACCGCCGGCATCTTCTGGTCCTTGACCAGCATCGCATCGTATTCGGGCAGGGTTTCGAGCTGCTCCTTGGCCCGCATCTGCACCACCTTGTAGCCGCCCGCTTTCAGGCGGCGCAGCAGCGTCGGCAAGGCTTGCGCCGTGCTCTTCTGCAGATCGTGCATCAGGATCACGCCCTTGCCCTGCTTGTCGAGCTTCGTCATGACATTCTGGATGACGTGGTCGGGACCCGATGATCTGAAGTCGTTGGAATCGACATCAACGGAAAACATCGAGATGTTGCGCGAGGCGAGATAGCCAAGCGCCGGCTGTGTGTGCGCGAGCCCCGGGAAGCGGAAGAACGGCGCGGGCGCCGTCCCCAGCGCCATCTTCACCGCGCTAAAGCCCTTCTCGATCTCTTCCTTGACCTGCGCTTCGGTCAGCTTCTTGCTGTCGAGATGGGCGTGCGACCAGGTATGCGAGCCGACGGTGTGGCCGGCGGCCGCGACCTGCTTGAGAATCTCCGGATGATAGGTCGTGTGCTTGCCGACCGGGAAGAACACGGCCTTGGTGCATTCATCCGATAGCGCCTTGAGCACGGCGGGCGTGGTCGGCCACGGGCCGTCGTCGAAGGTGAGCACGACTTCTTTGTCGGTCAGGAAGTCGAACTGCTTGTATTGCAGGAAGCCAAAACCGGGGCCGCCGGTGGTATCGATTACGACGGTACGGCTGACGCCGAGCGCGTCGGGATTGGCGCAGGCCGGTCGCACCGGCTGCGGCACTGGAACCGGCGCGGGGGCAGGCTTCGAGAGCGATGCCGTGATCTCGACGTCGTCCTTTGGCCCGGGCCTGGCTGCGGCAGGCGCCGGCAGCGGCTCGGCCGCGCGGGCGGCAACGGTTTGGGGAGCAGCCGCGTCGGGGCGCGGCGAGGAGGTCCAGAACCAAACGCCGGTGATCGCCAGCGCCGTCACTACACTGGCCAGCATCAGGCCCAACGCATTACGCATCGCTACTCTTTCCACATACTCGGGGTACACACGCAACGGGCCATTAATGCCAACAATTTCTTAACGTCTCGCGAACAAGCGCCAGTTAGGACAGGAAAATGAGGGCCTTATGTGCGAGTGAGGTCAGTCACAGTCGCCCCCGCGGTTCCGGGCGCATGCTCCTGCCATCAACAACGGGCTCGCCTGCCGAGCCAACAGGAGCCGACAATGACCGCAGTGTTCTTCAATGCCGTTCGCAAGGTCAGTCTAGTGCTGGTCTTGACCGCTTTCGCCGCCGCTTCGTCGACCGCGAGCTTCGCCTTCACCTCTGAGCAGCAGCAGATGTGCACCGGCGACGCATTCCGCCTCTGCAGCTCGGAAATCCCGAATATTCCGAAGATCACCGCCTGCATGATCAAGCATCGCGCCGACCTCAGCGCGGGCTGCCGCACCGTGATGGATCGCGATCTCGCGGCGAAGAAGGGCAAGTTCGCCGCGCAATAGTCGGCCCACTTCGGCTCCCCTGGGAACGCTTGCGGCGGCGCGACGCGGCGTTTCCCGGTTTCAGGAGATCGCTAAGCGCCTGTTGCGCGATTTCCCCTTCACAATTGCGTTGCCGTCCGGTTTTCGGCGCCCGATTCCCGTTTTGACGCGTTTTCCTGATGCGAAACGGTGTCCACACCGCTCGAAAACGCGATAGAACGCGCTGATTGCGTTCTACCGGTGTAAAGGCAAAGCAAAATGACCAAGATCCTTTTCGTCATTCCCCTGGTTTTGATCACGTCAGCCGCGTCGGCCCAGCAGGACCGGCAGAAGGGGCACGACGCCTGCTCGCGGGACGTCTCGCGGTACTGCCGGGCGCACATGCAGGATGGCGACCAGGTGGTGCTGGCCTGCCTGAAGCAGAACCGCGCCAAGATCAGCAAGCGTTGCCAACAGATGCTGGCGAGCCACGGACAGTAGAGGCTGCGCCCTCGCGGCTTATGTCGTGCCGTTCCCGTTGGCGCGGAGCGATTGATAGAAGTCGTAAATCAGCAGCGCCATCACCAACACGCAGATGATGATCAGCGGCGCCGCCTTGATCCACCAGAGCAGGATGCCGAGAAATGCGCAGACGCCGGCAACGCCGATCAGCCCGGTGATCAAATTCGTCATCTGTCGCTCCTTGTTTTCACGCGACGCGCATTGGTCTTGGCACTGGTCTTCGCAGGCGTCGCTCTGCCGCGGCCGCGCTTTCCGAGAGTTTTGACCAGCCAGTTGGCCGTCCGCAGGAGCCGCGCATCGTTGCCGCGGCGTCCGACCAATTGCACGCCAATGGGCAGGCCGCTTTCCGATTGCAGCAGCGGCAGCGTCATCGCCGGCGTGCCGAGATAAGTCCATATGCTGCAGAACGCCGGATTTCCGGTGCTGTCGAGGCCGCGTGGGGCAGGGCCCGGCGCGGCCGGGGTCAGAATCGCGTCGTATTCGTCAAACACACCGTCGAGCGCCGTGTTGAGCGACGTGCTGCCGGCCAAGGCGCGCGTATACTCGACGGCCGGCACCGTTCGGCCGCGCTCGATCAATGCGCGCAGCACCTTGCTCAGGGACTCGCCGCCCTGCTCGAAATCACGATGCAGGTTGTGCGCCATCTCCACCTCCATCACGGTGCGGTGCATGTCGATGGCGCGGTCGAAACTCGGGCCGATCTCGACCTCTGAAATTTGCTCGCCCAGCGCTTCCACCAGTTCGGCAAATGCTTCCGTGGTCACGTTCTCGGCATGCTTCCAGGCGGGCGAGCGGACGAAAGCGAACCGCGGCGACAATGGCGGCTCGCTTGCCGCCATTTCGACAAAGGGGGGACAGGCAAGGGGACGCGTGTCCGGATCTTCCTCGTCGAAACCCGCCAGCGTCTGTGCCAGCAGCGCTACATCGTCGACCGAGCGCGCAAACACGCCGACATGATCGAGTGCCCGCGAAAGCAGTAGCGCGCCGCCCCGCGGAATGAGACCGTGTGTCGGCTTGAAGCCGACAACTCCGCAGAACGCGGCGGGACGGATCACGGAGCCGTTGGTCTGCGAGCCGATGGCGCCCGGCACCATCAGCGCTGCGACAGCCGCGGCGGAGCCCGACGACGATCCGCCCGGCGTGTGGTCCGGGTTATGCGGATTTCGGGTCTTGCCGGGATTGAAATAGGCATATTCGGTCGTCACCGTCTTGCCGAGGATCACGGCTCCTGCCGCGCGCAGGCGCGCCACGGCCATCGCATCGCGGCGCGGCGTGCGTCCCGCCCACAGGCTTGATCCGAATTCCGTCGGCATGTCGCCGGTATCGAAGATATCCTTGATGCCCACCGGTACGCCATGCAGCGGGCCCGTGGCCTTGCCCTGTTTGCGATGGTCGTCGGCGGCCTCGGCCTGCCGCATCGCGTAGTCGCGATCGAGGAATGCCCACGCTTCGATGTCGCGATCGACCTCGTCGATGCGTTTCAGGCAGTCGGCGACGAGTTCCGCCGAACCGAGCCGGCCGTCGCGGATGCCGGCCGCCGCTTCCGCAAGCCCCAGCGCATTGAGACTCATGCGCACCCTTTCAGCGCTTTACCGGGCCGGCTCACCGCGATCCGTAGAGATAGCTGGGCAGCCACAACGCAATTTCCGGGAAGATGTAGACCAGTGCCATGGTGAAGAAGACCAGGCCGACAAAGGGAAGCGCGCCGGAGAAGATGTCGGTGAGCTTCACTTGCGGTGGCGCCACGCCCTTCAAATAGAAGGCGGCCATCGCGACGGGCGGCGTATTGAACGCTGTCTGTGTGTTCAATGCTACCAGGATGCCGAAAAAGATTGGATCGATGCCGTACTGGGGGAGCAGCGGCAGGAAGATCGGCACGAAGATGATGATGATCTCGGTCCATTCCAGTGGCCAGCCGAGCAGGAAGATGATGGCCTGGGTCAGCAGCAGGAACTGCATCGGCGACAGATTCAACGAGGTGAAGAATTGTTCGACGACCGTCTGTCCGCCCAGGACGGCAAACACCGCCGAAAACGTCCACGACCCGATGAACAGGTAACAGACCATCGCGGTCGCTCGCACGGTCAGATACACCGATTCACGCATCATCGTGTAGTTGAGCGAACGATAGGCGGCGGCAAGAACGATGCTCATGAGGGCGCCTACCGCCGCCGCTTCGGACGGCGTCGCCAAACCGAACAGGATCGCACCGAGCACCGACACAATAAGCAGCGCCAACGGCAGGAACGATGTGGCGAGCGCCCAGATCACCGTGCCGATAGGCACGTTGGTCTGCTCGGGCGGCAGCTTCGGCGCGAGCGCGGGATTGAAGATCGCACGACCCATTGCATAGAGGATGTAGAACATGGCCAGCATGAATCCCGGGAAGAACGCGGCCGCATAAAGCTTGACCGCCGAAACGCCGGCGGTGGCCGCATAGACGATCAGGAGAATGCTAGGAGGGATCAGGATGCCGAGGCAGCCGCCGGCGCAGACCACGCCTGCCGACAGCTTGGTGTCGTAACCTGCCCGCAGCATCGCCGGCAAGGCCAAGAGGCCCATCAGCGTGACGACGGCACCGACGATGCCGGTGGCGGTTGCGAACATTGCGCAGGTGATCAGTGTGGCCACGGCCAGCGCGCCCGGCACGTTCTTCATCGACAGTTGCAGCGAGTGAAACAGGCGGTCGAGAATGTTTGCGCGTTCGATCAGGTAGCCCATGAACAGGAACAACGGAACCGCCACCAGCACGTCGCTCGACGTGACCTCGAACGTCTTCTGCACCAGCAGCGTGAAGATCCGGTTCTGAAAGAACTCCTGACCGGGCGTGTAGTACGCGTAGTAGCCGAACGAGACGCCCATCGCCATCAGCGTGAAGGCGATCGGGAAGCCGAGCATGATGATGAAGATGAAAAGCCCCAGCATCAGCATGCCGAGTTGAGGGTCGGTCATGCGCCGGCTCCCTTCTCGCTCGTCTCCACCGCAGCCTGGTGCTGTTGACGCTCGCGGATAATCAGGCTTTCGGTCTCCTCGACGTCGTGCAGGCGTTGCGGCCATTGGCCGGTGCGGATGCACAGTATGCAGCGGATGATTTCAGCGAAGCCTTGCAGAAACAGGAGAAAGCCTGTGACCGGGATCAGCGCCTTCAGCGGAAACACCGGCACGCCGGCCGGACTGAAGATGCTCACTTCGCGGAAGCGCACCGACATGTCGGCATAATTCCAGCCCGAATACATCAATGCCGCAATCGCCGGCAGGAAGAACAGAATGTAGAGCACGAGGTCCATCGTCGCCTGGGTGCGCGGCGACCACAGCCGGTAAACCACGTCGGCCCGTACATGGCCGTTGCGCGAGAGCGTATAGGCGCCGGCCATCAGGAACATCGCGCCATAGGTGATGTAGCTGATGTCGAATGCCCAGGTGGTCGGCGCCCGCAGCACATAGCGCATGAACACCTCGTAGCTGACGCCGAGCGTGAGGACGAGGATCAGCCAGGCGAACGCTTTGCCGACCCAGGTGCTGAGTTCATCGATGAAAAAAAGAAACTTTCTCATGCGAGCCGAACTCGCGGCGAGTAGCACATCTGAATGCCCCCAATTCCTGGCCGGGCGGCGCTTCAATACGCCGCCCTTTATTCATACAGCGTCCGTGATGCGCCGCGAAAGCTGTCAGACCTTGAGCACGCCCGGGAATTGATGCTCGAAGGCACCGCGGTAGTCCGTCGAGTTGTACATGTTGTAATAGACGACGCGACGCACCCATGCCTTCTGCGAGTCCATCACCTTCTTCATGAACGGATCGGAACCGAGTTGGGCGATCAGGCCGTCCCATGCCTTGATCTGCGCATCGAACACCGATTTCGGCGTCCGCAGGACGTTGACCTTGTCCTTGCTGATCAGTTCCTGAAGGTCCTTGGAGTAGTAGTCCATGCCTTTCCATTCGTTGGCCGATGACGCGGCCTCCGCTGCATACTGCAGAATGGCCTTGTGCTCGGCGGGCAGCGCGTTGAACTTGGTCTTGTTGAACATGATCTCGAAATATTCCGTCGCCTGGTGATGGCTGCCCATCATGTAGTACTTGGCGACGTCCTGTGCGCCGAACCGGCGGTCCGACGTCGGGTTGTTGAACTCGAATCCGTCGATCACGCCGCGCTCCATGGCCGGCACGATTTCGCCGCCCGGCAGTTGCGCGACAGAGGCGCCCATCGCCTGGAAGAGGTCGGCGGCCAGACCCACCGTGCGGTACTTGAGCCCCTTCAGGTCGGCATCGCTCGTGATCGGCTTCTTGAACCAGCCGAGCGGCTGGGTCGGCATCGGCATCGCGAAGAAGCTCTTGATGTTGACCTTCATGATCTGGGTCTGGAGTTCTTCGAAGAGCTCCTTGCCACCGCCATTGTGAATCCAGCCAAGGCCTTCGTTGGCATTGAAGCCGAACACCGGCCCGGTGCCGAACAGCGATGCTGCCTTGTGCTTGCCGTACCAGTAGACGGTGACCGTATGGGCCGCGTCGATCTGGCCGCCATGCACGCCGTCGAATACCTGGAACGGGTGCACGACCGAGCCGCCCACCAGATAGTCGATGCGCAACCGGCCGCCCGCCATCTCGTTGACGCGCTTCACATAATCTTCGGCCATCTCGTTGAAGACGTCGGCCTTGCCCCACGAGCCCTGCATCTTCAGGGTAGCCGTCTGGGCCCGGCTGACTTGTGGCATCGCAATCGCCGCACCGCCGGCGGCCGCGGCCGTCAGAAAACGGCGCCGCGTCGTTTTTGTATCGCTACGCTTGCTCATGAGTTCCTCCCGGTTGAGATGGTCGCCCACTGTCGCCGCAGGCTTGTTTGTCTCGACGACAAGTCAAAGGCTTGCGCGGCATTTTGGCAAGCGGGAAGTGCGCGGGCTCGATAGAATCGCGCAAGCGGCACAGCAACGGTGTTATTTCGCAGCCGCGAAGCGAGCCGCGCTTTCGCGCGGTCAGCGGAACGAAAGCACACCGTCATCTTGCACTTTAGTCGCAGGAAATCGCTGGCGCGGTGTCGGCGGTACGCTGGATCGGGTTTGGCTGATTATTCCCGCGCCACGCTGCGCCCAATAGCCGCGTCGCGTCATGCTTAACGATGGGTCAGGTGCTGCTGCCTGCTGCGGTTGCGACCACCGGCAAGACCTCGTTGGCGGCGCGGTCGGGGGTATCTTCCTTCCAGCGGACCGAGCCGAACGGCCGCTCCAGCATGCGGCGGACCCGGATCGGCTCCGGCCCGAGATGAAAATCGATCGCGCGCTGGTGCAGGGCGCGCTCGGACTGCGTCGCACGGTTACGCTGGCGCAGATAATCGAGCCAGGTCGGGCAATGGTAGCGCTCGGTCCACAGTTCGGGATCGCCGATGTCGCGCGCGATCGACCAGCCATAGGCGCCGTTGCGCTGGCGGCTGAGCTGCACTTCCTGCATCACATTGTGAAATGCGCGTGCATTGTCCTGCGCGACGCGATACTCGATTTCGACCACCAGCGGTCCGCTGCGCCCCGTGAGCGACAGCCGCACCTCGGGATCGGCAAGCAGTTCGGTGGCATCCTCGTTGCGCGCGCCGACCGGCGGCATGCGAAGCCAGATGCCGAGCAGGGGCGAGATCAGCATCAGCCCAGCCGAAACCAGGAGGGCGATCTCCACGCCGGCGAGGTCGGTGAGGTGTCCCCAGCCCCAACTTCCCACCGCAATGCCGCCGGCGATCGATGCCTGGAAAGCCGCCAGCGAGCGGCCAGCAACCCAGCGCGGCGCTGAAAGCTGCACGCCGATATTGAACAGGGCGACCGCCAGCATCCACACCGCGCCGGCCAGCACGAGCGCAATCGCCGTCAGGACCGCGTTGGTGCTCAGGGCGACCGCCGCGATCGCGCCTGCCATCGATATCGCGCAGGCGCGCACCGCGGCTTCGCCGCTCATGCGCCGGCGCACCTCGCCGATATTGAGCGCGCCGAACACCGCGCCCATGCCGAAAGCCCCGAGCATGATGCCGTAGGTTTGTGCGCCGCCATGCAGCAGATCGCGGGCGACCAGCGGCATCAGCGCCGAGACCGAGCCGCCTATGATGCCGGTGACCAGCGTGCGCGTCAGCACGATCTTGATCGACGGCGAATTGGTGATGTAGCGCACGCCGGAGACCATGGCGCGGTTGAGCCGCTCGCGCGGCAGGCGCGACGGCTCGTTGGCGCGATTCCACAGAAACAGCACCACCATCAACGGCAGATACAGCACGGCATTGACGGCAAACGCCGCCACGGCGCCGGCGGTAGCAACGACGATGCCGCCGATCGCCGGCCCGAAGCTGCGCGCAATGTTGTAGCTGATGCCGTTGAGCGCGACTGCCGCCGGCAGCGTTTCCGCCGGCACCTGCTCGCTCACCGAGGCCTGCCAGGCCGGCCCGAACAGCGCCATGCCGCTGCCGACGACGAAGCACAGCGCCAGGAGGATATTCGGTGTAACCAGGCCGAGCCAAGCCAGCACGGTCAGCGCGGTTGCGCCAACCAGCGCAATCCCGAGCGAGACCAGCGCGACGATGCGGCGATCGTGCATGTCGGCGATGGCCCCGGCGGGCATCGAGATCAGCATGACCGGCAGCATCAAGGCGGTCTGCACCAGCGCAACCTTGTCGGCGGAAGAGGTCATCTGCGTCATTGCCCAGGCGGCGCCTACGCCCTGGATCAGGATGCCGAGATTCGACAACAGGCTCGCGAGCCAGATGCGCCGAAACACCGCGTGCCGCAGTGGTGCGGTGATACTGTCGGAGCGCTTCGGAGGTTCGGTCATATCCGGTTCCGGTTGGGCTGCTAATGACTGGACGATGATTCCTGCAGGCTGTCCCAGATGCCCGCGAAAACCGTGCTCTGTCCAGTAGTTAGGTCGCTATGAGGATGGCGAGAGCACAGCTAAGGTGCGGAAAGATGACGAGAAGAACCAAAATGAGCTTGTCGCGGCGAACGATGCTCAAAGGTGCCGGAGCGCTAACTTTGCTGGCTGGCAATCTCGCCGGCAATCTCAGCTCTTCTGCGCTGGCGCAGACCGCGTCAACGCCGTCAGCCGCGTCAGAGATTCCGCCGATCCTGTTCGTGCATGGCAATGGCGACCATGCGGCGCTCTGGATCACCACGCTGTGGCGCATGGAATCGAACGGCGTGCCGCGCGAGCGAATGCTCGCGATCAATTTCACCGACCCGCTGGCGCGGAGTGACGACAAAGTAGTGCAACCGAATCGTTCCTCGACCGAAGACCAGCGCCGCGAGCTCGGCGAGGCCGTCAAG
The DNA here is from genome assembly GCF_001693385.1 of Bradyrhizobium icense. NCBI lineage: Bacteria > Pseudomonadati > Pseudomonadota > Alphaproteobacteria > Hyphomicrobiales > Nitrobacteraceae > Bradyrhizobium > Bradyrhizobium icense. The sequence goes on along the minus strand of NZ_CP016428.1, from coordinate 8,245,478 downwards.
GAATTGCAACGCCGCACCGGTGCGGCGCGCATCGCGCTCGTCGGTAATTCGCGCGGCGGCTATTCGATCCGCAATTACATCCGGAATGGCGGCGGGGCCGACATCAGCCACGCCGTGCTGTGCGGCGTTCCCAATCACGGAATCTATGATTGGGAGGGCGGCATCAACAATGAGTTCAACGGCCGCGGCCCGTTCTTGCGCGGCTTGAACGAGGGCGAAAGCGAGGTGACGCCCGCCACGGCGTTCCTCACCTTGCGCAGCGACGGCATCGACAAATATGCGCAAGCCGACGGACTTTTTGTCGGCAAGCCGGGCACGCCGACCGGCGTGACATCAGATGGTCCTGCGCTGAATGGCGCGACCAATCTGGTACTCGGCGCGCTCGATCATCGCGAGGTCGCCTTTCATCCGCGCGCGTTTCGCGAGATCTACAAATTTATCGCTGGCATAGAGCCGTCCCGAATCGAGATCGTGCCGGAAGCGGAAGTCAGACTGGGCGGGCTCGTGACGGGTACGCCGGGCGGCGTCGTCACCAACCGTCCGGTCTCCGGCGCTACGGTCGAAATCTATCGCGTCTCTCCTGAGACCGGCGAACGGACCGGCGGTCCGATCCATGTTTCGCAAACCGGCGCCGACGGCCGCTGGGGCCCGGCGCGGGTCGAGGCTACCTGGTGTCTCGAAATCGTGTTGACGTCGGCGGGGTCGCCGACGACCCATTTCTACCGCTCGCCGTTTCCGCGCTCCTCCGACATCGTGCATCTGCGTGCCGCGCGTCCGCTCGGGCCGGCCGATGCCGGCGCGGGCGGCGTGGTTCTGATGTCGCGTCCGCGGGGCTATTTCGGCCTGCCGCGGGACGTGGTGCTGATCGACGGCAAGGAGCCAAGGGATGTGAAATCCGGCGTGCCGACCGATTCGGTCACGACCTTGCGGCTTCCGGCAGAGGAGATTGGCAGGCCAGTGGTGACCATGTTCAATACGGAGCGAATCGTGGCGCGGGCCTGGCCAGCCTCTGAAAACCGGATTGCAGTTGCGGAACTGACTTATTTCCTGCAGGTGCGCCTTTGTGGCGCCTGGATCAGAGACCTAGATGCGATCGTAGCCCGCATGAGCGCAGCGATATGCGGGGCTTGGCAAAGATCCCGGATATCGCCTCGCTCATCCGGGCTACGAGAGTGGCGCCGATGAGCATAGCCGAAGCCTACGACATGCCGGTTGCGCGAGCACCATTGGTGCCGCCGAGCCCGCCGCGGGCGCCCGACGACATGACGGTGTTCGGGCGGATGAAGGCGATCCGCGAAAGCCCGATCGGTAGCTGGGGCCAGCGCGCCTATGAGGAAGATATCGTCCAGGGCCGCTTCTTCGGACGCAGCACGTTCATTCTCAACACGCCGGATGCGATCAAGCATGTGCTGGTCGACAACTACGAAAACTATACGCGCACGCCGGCCGGTATCCGGGTGCTGCGTCCAATCCTCGGCGAAGGTCTGCTGATCGCCGAAGGACGCGCGTGGAAGTATCAGCGCCGCACGCTGGCGCCGGCGTTCACGCCGCGTGCAGTGATGCCGCTCGTTCGGCACATGCTGGCGGCGACCGACGAGACGGTTGCCAAGCTGAGAGCCGCCAGCAATGTTCCCGTCGACCTGCGCGAGGCGATGCAGCGGATGGCGCTCGAGATCGCCGGGCGCACCATGTTCTCGTTCGGGATGGATCGCCATGGCGCCGCCTTGCGCGATTTCGTGATGGAGTATGGCGAACGGCTGGCGCGCCCGCATTTCCTCGATCTGCTGTTGCCGCTGAGCTGGCCAAGCCCGCAGGACATTGCGCGCCGCCGCTTCCGCAAGCGCTGGACCGCATTCGTCGGCATGCTGATGGCCGAGCGCCGCGCTGCCGGCAAGCAAGAGGGCGCGCCGGCGCGCGACCTGTTCGACCTGATGGGCGAGGCACGCGATCCGGAAACTGGCGAAGCCTTCACCGACGAGCAGCTCGGCGATCAGGTCGCTACCATGATTCTCGCCGGCCATGAGACGACGGCGACCGCGCTGTTCTGGGCGCTTTATCTTCTGGCGCTCGATCCTGCGACGCAGGAGCAGGTGGCGAGCGAAGTGCAGACTGCGACCGTCGACGGCGCGCACGACATCGAGCGGCTGAGATTCACCCGCGCGGTGATCGACGAGACCATGCGGCTCTATCCGCCGGCGTTCCTGATCGCACGCGCGGCAATCGGGCCGGATACCATCGCGGGTCTGCCGGTCAAGAAGAAGGACATCATCCTGATCGCGCCGTGGCTGTTGCATCGGCACGAAAAACTCTGGCGCGATCCGAACGCCTTCATCCCGTCCCGTTTCATGACGGCAACGCCGCCCGACCGCTTCGCCTACCTGCCGTTCGGCGTCGGCGCCCGCGTCTGCATCGGCGCGCATTTTGCGCTCGTGGAAGCCACGCTGGCGCTGGCGAAGATGATCGGCGCGTTTCGCGTCACGCTGGTCGGCAAGGATCCGGTAATGCCGATCGGCGTGGTGACGACGCAGCCCGACCGTTCGCCGATGTTTGCCATCACGCCGCGGTAGTATTTTTTTGATCGGGCGGCCTGCCGGTCCGCGCGAAGAAAATACGTCACACAAGGAGGCGCACCTTGCGCAGTCGCCTCGGGAGCGTCATCTAGGTTGTCACCATGAGCGATACCCACGCCCAGTTCGCAGTCTTGAAGCAGACCGCCGATCCCGCGGTGGTCGACGCCATTTCGCAACTGATCGCCACGGGCGAGGACCGCGATCTCAACCGGATCAACCTCCTGGATTTTGCCGCGCGCTATGGGCTCGACGAGGAAAAGGTCATTTCAGCCTTTCTGCATTCGGCGAGGCTCGGCCTGTTCGATCTCACCTGGAACGTGCTGTGTCCCGGCTGCGGCGGCGTGCTCGGCGCGCACAACACTCTGAAATCCCTTCGACACGACGACTATAATTGCGCGTTATGCGCCCAGGGTTACGAAGCATCGGTCGACGACCGCGTCGAGGTCGCTTTCACGATCAGCCCGCGCGTCAGGCGCATTGCGGCACACGATCCCAGCACGCTGCCGATCTGGGAATATAACCGCCAGATGTTCTGGAGCTCGGGGATGGACCTGAGCGAGGAGTCGATCAATCGTCTGATCGACGAGGTTTCGCTCGAAGCGATCGAGTTGCCGGCGGGCGAGAAGGCGGTCCTGTCGCTGCAATTACCCAACCAGTTCGTGATCGTGTTCGAGCCGGTGACGCATTCGGCGCATTTCTTCGATGTCCAGGGCGAACCAACCCGCGAGCGGCAGCAATTTTCGATCGTCTTCAACAAGCTGCATGCGCCCACGGGCTCGACGGTAATGCGGCCGGGACCGCTCCGCCTGTCGCTCGAAAACCAGACCGATCACCGGGTGCTGCCCGCGGTCTGGGTCGCCAACGATACGCTCCATGAGCTGCTCGGCAAGCGCAAGCCGATCCTCACCGCCAAGCGGATGCTGTCCAACCAGACGTTTCGCGATGTGTTCAAGGCTGATAATCTCAACGTCGATCAGCGCCTCAAGATCACCTCGCTGACGTTCCTGTTCACGGACCTGAAGGGCTCCACCGCGCTCTATGAACGGGTCGGCGATCTCGCCGCCTTCGACCTGGTGCGGGCCCATTTCCATGCGCTGCTCGAAATCATCGCTTCCGAGAAGGGAGCGGTGGTGAAGACGATCGGCGATGCCGTGATGGCGACCTTCATCCGGCCCGAACATGCGATCGTTGCGGGCCTGCGCATGCGCGCGGCGATGGCGACGCTGAATGCCGAGCGTGGCCGGGAGGACCTGATCATCAAGATCGGTATCCACGAGGGGCCATGCCTCGCGGTGATGCTGAACGAGCGGCAGGACTATTTCGGCCAGACCGTCAACATCGCTTCAAGGGTGCAGCACCTGTCGACCTCGCAGGAGATCCACATCACCGGCCCAATTATCGAATCGCCGGCCGTTGCTACCATTCTGGAGAAAGAGGCGATCAGGCCGATCCAGAAGGAAGCGGCGCTGCGCGGCATCGCCGACAAGGTGATGGTGTACGAGATACCGTGATAGCTATTCGATCACGATCTCGCCGGTCATGCCGAGTTCGGCGTGGGTCTTACCGTCGCTAGTCTTGATGTCGCAGCGGAGATCGCTGGCGCGTCCGGCCGCGATCGGCACCAGCCACCATTCGGCGGATTGTCCCGGATAGACCTCGATTTCACGGATCGCGCCCTTGAATTCGGCGAGTGTGACGGTCTTGCCGTTCTGCTGCTGCGTCACCTGTGCCTTGCGCGTGAACACCATCTGCGAGAACGCGTGCGAGGTGAAGTAGTGCGGATCGCTGCTCGAATTGCGCAGGATCAGTTTGTAGAGCTTGCCGGTTTCGAACTTGAGTTGCTTCGGCGCGAATTCGTGCTTGCCGGGTGAGCCGAGATCGACGGTGATTTCGATCGGCGTCTGCTTCGACAGATCACCCGCCGCAAGCGCCGCTCCGGAAGCTATTCCCAGCACAACGGCAGTACCAAGCGCGAAGCGGAAGGAGGTCATGATCGGTTCCCTTGAAAATCGCTCGTTGAAGCAACGAGTTCTTTCTCTAATGCAAATGCGAATGATTTGCAATTGGACAGTCGCCCTCATGGCCTGCGACGAATCGCGCAGTCGGCCATTGGCCGATAGGCCGCGCCTTCCCGAAGCCGCGAGGTCGCATGCCTTGAATCGGACCCGATCCAACAGAAAGCGACGGCGCGCCGTTCGCCGTGGCGGTTTGGGCAATGCCCGGGTTTCGCGCAGATATTTCCGTCACACCCAACGTGACGCCGATTTAATCTGCATGCCTTGTCAGCCAACCATCGCGCGGATTGCGAAGGCCAGGTCTTCGACCCATATTCGCCCGACAGCTTCTTCGAATTTGCAGGTGGATGGATGCTCGACGGACTGCGCCAATTCATTGCCGACATCGTTGCGCCCAACGCGGATCCGGACTTTGCGTTCGACGATACCGGGTATCTTCTCGCCGCGACTGCGCTACTGGTTCACGTCGTCTCGCTTGACGGCGAGCCGAGCGCGATCGAGAAGCGCAAATTGCACAGTTTGATCGAGAGCCGCTTCAAGCTAGATCCCGGCACGGCGGATCATTTGATCGCGTCGGCGACGCGGGCCGAAGGCGAGGCGGTCGATCTCTATCGTTTCACCAGCGTCATCATGCGTTCGGTGAACGAGGAGGGCCGGCTTCGCATCATCGAGATGATGTGGGAACTGGTATACGCGGACGGCCAGGTCAGCGAGTTCGAGGACAACGTCGTCTGGCGCGCAGCCGATCTGCTCGGCATTTCCTCGCGCGACCGGATCGATCTCAAGCATCGGGTGGCTGGCCGGCAGCCGGTCTCGTCCGAAGGCGCGCCGAAGGCCGAAGACGCGGCGCTGTAACGGTGAGTGATGAAGTTGTGCATCATTGCAGATGACGAAACTTTAATGTGCGCCGGAAATCGGCTGCGGCAGCGCGCGATAGGCCTGAAAACATAGAGACTTCAACACGTGGAGCACACAGGCCCGCATGGCGCCATATTTGGGGGATGGCTTGCGCCACACCGCGCGCCTATGCTCTCGTTCCGTGCTGCAGCATAACCCTGATTTGATTTAAGAGCATTCGACCGTGACCGAGCGTGTGACGCTGATTACCGGTGCATCGGCGGGCATAGGCACCGAGCTGGCGCGCGTTTTTGCATCGAAGGGTCATCGCGTGGCGCTTGTGGCGCGGCGCGCTGACCGCCTCGAAGCGTTGGCGAAGGAAATCAAGGCGGCCGGCGGCGCGGCGCCGATCGTCATTCCCTGCGACCTTGCGCAACCGGACTGCGGCGACAGGATTGCCGAGGCCTTGACCGCCGCCGGCGTAGAAGTCGAATACCTCGTCAACAACGCTGGATTTGGCGTGTTCGGCAGAGCGATCCAGCGCGATCGGTCCAACCAGCTCGAGATCATCGCCGTCAACATCCGCGCGCTGACCGACCTGTCATTGCGGTTTTCCGATCACCTGATTCGCAATCGTGGCGGCCTTCTCAACGTCGGCTCGATCGCCGGCTTTCTGCCGGGGCCGGGCATGGCGGTCTATTACGCCTCCAAGGCCTATGTGCTGTCGTTCACCGAAGCCATGCGCGCCGAACTGGCGCCACATGGCGTGCGCGTGACGGTGTTGTGCCCCGGGCCCGTACCTACGGAATTTCAGGCGCGGGCCGGATTTAATCCCGGTTATGATTCGGCGGTCCTCAACGTCTCATCGGCCGATGTCGCGCAGCAGGCCTACAGCGGATTGATGGCGAACAAACGGGCAGTGTTGCCGGGCCTCGGCATCAAGACTGTGCCGTTCCTGCTCCGGCTGTTTCCGCGCTCCTTTATCCTTGGGGCAGTCGGGCGCTTCCAGCTACGCCAGCGCTGAAGAAAACCCGGGTTTTTCCGGTGTTCGTGTCCGTTCGCACCGCGATCGGGCGCGCTGATCGCATCTGGCCCACGGCTTGCTTGCATTTTTGGATGCGTGCGTGAACTCACGCGAAATTAAGACTCACTTAGGTATGGTTTCGGTCTGAGGCACCTGAGCAACGTCGATGTCGTTCCGGTCGAGCAAAAATAGCGACAACATCGTGCCCCTTCCGGGCCGAAGGGCGCTGGTTGCGCCTGACGCCGCATCCCTGTCACCCGTTCTGATCGTTCTCCACCAGGACAGCTCGACACCCGGCCGCGTCGGCAATGCCCTGCGCGCGCTCGGCTATCCCCTCGATATCAGGCGTCCGCGGTTCGGCGACCCCTTGCCGGAAACGCTGGACCGGCATGCCGGCGCAGTCGTCTTCGGCGGCCCGATGAGCGCCAACGACCCCGACGATTATGTCCGCCGCGAGATCGACTGGATCGAAATTCCCTTGCGCGAGCGGCGGCCGTTTCTCGGCATCTGCCTGGGTGCGCAGATGCTTGCCAAACAATTGGGCGCGCAGGTCGCGCCGCATCATGAAGGCCGGGTCGAGGTCGGTTACTATCCGATCCGCCCGACCGCGGCCGGTCACGCGCTCTGTTCGGACTGGCCGGAGCGCGTCTACCATTGGCACGGCGAAGGATTTCAACTGCCCGATGGCGCCGAACTGCTCGCCGAAGGCGATGATTTTCCGGTGCAGGCGTTTCAGCACGGTCACGCGTTCGGTGTCCAGTTTCATCCCGACGTCACCTACGCCATGATGCATCGCTGGACCACGCGCGGATGCGTGCGGATGGATTCGCCGGGCGCGCAGCCGCGTCACCTTCACTTCGAAGGCCGTGCCGTGCACGACGTGGTTGAGCGGGCGTGGCTGAATAATTTCATTGCAGGCTGGATCGTGCGCGCGCCGCACGCGGTTCTGCTGGAAGCAGCCGAATAGCCGCCACGCGGAATTTCATCCGCGCGTCCGAACGTCTTTCCAAGACCGCCGATGTGATAGTGTCGCGCTCCTGAGCCCGCACGGCAATGACAAGAACGACAGGGAGACCCGCGGTGACCTATCAGCATATTCTCTACGAGGTGAGCGACAGGATCGCGACCATCACGCTCAATCGCCCCGACCGCATGAACGCGTGGACCGCGACCATGGAGCGCGACGTGCGTCATGCCATGGAGGCTGCCAGCGCCGACGACAATGTCCGCGTCATCGTGCTCACCGGCGCCGGCCGCGCCTTCTGCGCCGGTGCTGATATGGAGGCGTTGCAGGCGATCGATCCCAGCGAGATCAGGCGCGGCGAAAACACGCCGCCGTTCGACATGAACCGCCGGGCGGACTGGCAGACGCGCTACGCCTATTATCCGGCGATCCCGAAACCGGTGATCGGCATGCTAAACGGCGCCACCGCCGGTATCGGCCTGGTCCACGCGCTCTATTGCGACCTGCGCTTTGCGGCCGACAATACCGTCTTCACCACCTCGTTCGCGCGCCGCGGGCTGATTGCCGAGCACGGCATTAGCTGGATGCTGCCGCGCATCGTCGGCCACGCCAATGCGCTGGATTTGCTGATGTCGGCGCGGCGGGTCTCAAGCGAGGAAGCGCTGCGCATCGGGCTGGTCACCCGGCTCTATCCGCCGGATCAGTTGCGCGAGCAGACGTACGCTTACGCGCGCGATCTCGCCGATTTCGTCTCGCCGAGCGCGATTTCGGTAATCAAGCGCCAGCTCTACGACGTGCCGTTCCAGACGCTGGCGGAAGCCACCATCGACGCCAACCGCGAAATGCAGATCGCGCTGAAGGGGAGCGATTTCCGGGAGGGCGTAGCGAGCTTTGTCGAGAAGCGGCCGCCGCGGTTTACGGGGAGGTGAGGGGGGAGTGGGCTGCAGTAGGCTTTGCCTAGGCCCGGCTTCGCCCATCGGGCTACGCCGCGGCAGCCTTCGCTTGCTTCGCTACGATGGGGCACGGCTTGGCTTGCCGAGCCGTAGCTTGCGAAGCAAGCGAAGGCTGGTGGAGCCAGGCGGGATCGAACCGCCGACCTCGTCATTGCGAACGACGCGCTCTCCCAGCTGAGCTATGGCCCCGTCGCGACCGCTTCGAACTGACCCGAAACAGCCGACAATCGGCGCCATTTACAGTCCGGCCCAAGGCCAAGTCAAGAACGGTGAAAGCGCCGATTTTGGCGTCATTTTGCCGGGAACTTCCCTTGTTTGCGAGGGGATGAACCGATATCTAGCTGCTTATCCCTCCTCGCGAGCTCCCCTCACATGCGCGCCATCCTCGACATCGTCATCATCGTCCTTGACCTCTATGTCTGGCTCTTGATCGCTGCGGCCATCCTGTCCTGGCTGATCGCCTTCAATGTCGTGAACACGCGCAACGGGTTCGTCGCGGCGGTGGCCGAGTTCCTGTACCGGATCACCGAGCCGGCGCTGGCGCCGATCCGCCGGTTCATGCCCAATCTGGGCGGCCTCGATATCTCACCGATTATCCTGATCCTGATCATCATGTTCATGCAGCGGGTGATTCTCTACTACGTCTATCCCAACGTCGTCTGATCGCGAGCACCGACAGCTGATGGATGCCCGATGGATCCCTGGCGCTACTCCACCGACGGCATCAGTGTCGCGCTGCGGGTGACACCGCGCGGCGGCCGCGACGATATCGATGGCATTGAGACGCTCGCCAACGGCCGCTCGGTGGTCAAGGTTCGCGTCCGCGCCATCGCCGACGGCGGCGAGGCAAACCGCGCGGTCACGGAACTGCTGGCGAAGGTGCTCGGCGTCCCGAAGGCGAGGGTGAAGATCCTGTCGGGCATGACGTCGCGCCTCAAGCAGGTCGCCATTGATGGCGATCCCAAAATTCTCGGCGAAACGCTGCGAAAGGTAGCCGCCGCCAAAGCATGATCCGGAGCCGGAGGCCGCGTTAGCGCAAAGTGGGACCCGGTTTTCCGAAAAGATCATGCGTCAAAGCGAAGACGAAGGATTGAGATGACGGCACGCATCATCGACGGAAAGGTCATTGCGGCGGAGCTTCGCGCCCGTGTCGCGGAAGAGGTCGCGCGGGTCAAGCGCGAGCATCAGGTCACGCCGGGCCTTGCGGTGGTGCTGGTCGGCAATGACCCCGCCAGCGAGGTCTATGTCCGCAGCAAGCACACCCAGACCCAGGCCGCCGGCATGGCCTCGTTCGAGCACAAACTGCCCGCCGACGTCGCGCAGGCCAACCTGCTGGCGCTGATCGAAAAACTCAACCGCGATCCCACGGTACACGGCATTCTCGTGCAGTTGCCGCTGCCGAAATCGCTTCACACCGAAACCATCATCAACGCGATCGATCCCGCCAAGGACGTCGACGGGTTGCATCCCAACAATGCCGGGCGGCTGGCCGGCGGCTTTGCTGCGCTGTCGCCGTGCACGCCGCTGGGCTGCATCATCCTGACCAAGAGCGTGCATGCCTCGCTCGAAGGCATGAATGCGATCGTCATCGGCCGCTCCAACCTGGTCGGCCGCCCGCTGGTGCAATTGCTGCTGAATGAAAATGCGACGGTGACGATCGCACATTCGCGCTCAAAGGACCTGCCGCAACTCTGCGCCCGCGCCGATCTGGTCTATGCCGCGGTCGGCAAGCCCGAGATGGTGCGCGCCGGCTGGATCAAGCCGGGCGCCACCGTGATCGATGTCGGCATCAACCGCCTGCCTATAGCCGATGGCAAAACCCGGCTGGTCGGCGACATCGCGTTCAAGGAAGTATCGGAGGTCGCCGGCGCGATTACGCCGGTGCCCGGCGGCGTCGGGCAGATGACGGTGGCATGTCTGTTGGTCAACACGCTGCGCGCCGCCTGTGCACTTCACGGGCTGCCGAAGCCGGCGGTGTAGGTGTTACCGTCATTCCGGGGCGATGCTGACGCATCGCCCCGGAATGACATCACCTCGTCGTCGACCGCGACGCGCTGAAAAAGCCTACTTCTTCTTCGCGCGCTCGATGCCTTCCAGGATCAGGCGGTGGGCGTCCTCTGCGCCGCACCAGCGCAGCACCTTCACCCATTTGCCCTTCTCGAGATCCTTGTAGTGCTCGAAGAAGTGCTGGATCTGCTGCAGCGTAATGTCGGGCAGGTCGCTGTAGTTCCGGACCTTGTCGTAGCGCTGGGTCAGCTTCGAAGACGGCACGGCGATGATCTTCTCGTCGCCGCCGGCTTCATCTTCCATCAGCAACACACCGACCGGCCGCACGCTCATCACGGCGCCCGGCACGATCGCGCGGGTATTGGCAATCAGCACGTCGCAGGGGTCGCCGTCGCCGGACAGCGTGTGCGGGATGAAGCCGTAATTGCCGGGATAGCGCATCGCCGTATAGAGGAAGCGATCGACCACCAGCGTGCCGGCTTCCTTGTCCATCTCATATTTGATCGGCTCGCCGCCGACCGGCACCTCGATGATGACGTTGACGTCGTGTGGCGGATTTACTCCGATCGAGATGGCGTCAATGCGCATAAGGGGCTCCGCTTGGCGTTAAAGGGACGCGCCAGGAATCAGGCGCGCGTCAGGGTCCCTTTAGACCCGCAGCCGAGCAGGGAAAAGCCTGAAATAGCTTCAGTTGCTCCAGGCGAAAGCGACCTTATCGAGCGATTTGGCCCCGAACTTCTCCGAGGAGCGGGCCACCATGCGGCCGCCGAGCGCGCGGTAGAATTCCGTCGCCGGATCGTTGTCGGACAGCGCCCAGATCACCATGCTCTTCAATCCGCTCTGCATCAGATCGCGCCGGGCGGCAGTGAACAGGCGGCGGCCGAAGCCGAGACCCTGGAATTCCGGCCGCAGATAGAGCTCGTAGATCTCGCCTTCGAAATGCAGGCTGCGGGCGCGGTTGCGGCCGTAATTGGCGTAGCCCGCGACCTTGTCGCCGAACACCAGCACGCTGACGCGGCTGCCTTTGCGAATCGCACTGTCCCACCACTGCGGGCCGCGACGGTTGATGAGTTTTTCGAGCTCGGCGCCGGGAATGATGCCCTGATAGGCGGAGCGCCAGGCTTCATCATGGGTAGACGCCACCGCGGCTGCGTCCGCAGCCTTGGCCGGTCGAACCTCGATCAGGGTTGTGCTCATATCCTGATCAAAGCAAGTCGGCGGGCCGGCTTCAAGGTCCATCGTTAATTATCGGTTAACCTGTGGATTTTCTGCATCAGTTGTTCACGCTTCTGTGCCGAAAGAGGACAGAGTGTTGCTTCGCCCGCGTTTTGCCCGGGCAATGGAGGGAAAAATATCCCTGGAGTGGTCTGCCGAGCGTTCTCCGCCAATTCCGGTAACGGAAAATGTGCTGGTGTTGATTCGGCAGCGGTATTCTGTTGGTTACTCGCAACACCCTCCCTCGGTTGCGTCGGGCCCATCCATGCATCCGCCAAGACTGGTTTTCGTAGTCGCCATCCTTGCCGCGCTCGGCGTGCGGGCGGCCGCCGCGCAGTCTGGCTTCGGCCCGCAAAGTGGGGAAGGCGAGCATCACCGGCTGCAGCAATGGCTGGTACCTTCGCCCGATTCAGCAACGGCAGCGCGTGCGGTGCTGTTTCGGCCGCCGGGCGAGGGACCGTTTCCGCTTGCCGTGATCGCGCACGCCTCCACCCAGAACGTTTTGCGGCGGGCGCAGATGCCGCAACCCGAATACCGCGCACTCGCTGCATGGCTGGTGACGCGCGGATTTGCCGTGCTGGTTCCCGAACGGCCGGGCCACGGCGCGACGGGCGGCAAATACCTCGAGGATCAGGGCGGCTGCGACGAGGCTGATTACGCCAGGTCTGGCCGCGCCGTGGCGGATGCGATCGCCGCTGCCGCCGGCTTCATGCGCAAGCAGCCTTTCATCCGCGCCGAGGGCATGGTCGCGATCGGCCATTCGGCCGGGGCCTGGGGTGCGCTGGCGCTGGCCGGCGAAGAGAACGTTGCCGCCATCATCGCGTTCGCGCCCGGGCGCGGCGGGCATGCCAATGATTTTCCCAGCCGGGTCTGTGCGCCGCACACGCTGGTGGCTGCCGCGGGCGAATTCGGCAAGGCCGCACGCGTCAAGGTGACCTGGCTGGTGGCCGCCAACGACAGCTACTTTTCGCCGGCATTCTCGCGTCAACTGGTCGATGCGTTTCGCGCCGCCGGCGGCAAGGCCGATTTTCGCGTGCTGCCGGCCCATGGCAGTGAAGGCCACTGGCTGGTGGAAACTGGCGGCGGCGTACTCCTTGCCGGACCTGAACTCGATCGTGCCTTGAAGGCGCGGTCCCGTACCCCGGCGACCAAGCGATGACGCTGTATTTCCTCGCCAAGTATCTCCATGTACTCGGCGCGATCGTCATTCTCGGCACCGGCGCCGGCATCGCATTTTTCATGCTGATGGCCCATCGCAGCCGGGACGTGGCGTTCATCGTGCGCACGGCAGAGACCGTCGTGCTCGCCGACATGCTGTTCACGCTAACGGCGGTGCTGCTGCAGCCGGTGAGCGGTGGCGCGCTGATGTGGCTGTCCTCCACCGCGTGGAGCGAGCGTTGGCTGATGATCTCGCTCGGGCTCTATGCGGTCGCGGGGCTGTTCTGGGTACCGGTCGTCTTCATGCAGATCGAAATGCGCGATCTCGCGCGCAAGGCGGCGGGGCACAATCAGGAGCTGCCGCCGCGCTACTTCGCACTTTTCCACCGCTGGTTTCTGTTCGGGATTCCCGGGTTTTGCTCGGTCATGGCTATTCTCTGGCTGATGATCGCCAAACCGTTCTAGGCAGCATGGACGCCGACATCCGAAAAATCCTCGTGCTCGGCGCCTCCGGCCTGATCGGCCGCTTCGTCACCGAGGATCTGCGGGGGAGGGGATTTCGCGTGGTCGGAGTCGCCCGCAAATTGTCCGCTTCGCAGAAGAACGGTGCGCCCGATCTCGAACTGCCCCTCATGTCGATGGATGCGGAAGCACTGGCGCGCCTGCTGCGCGATCAAGGCATCGGCGTCGTCGTCAATTGCGTCGGCGTGCTGCAGGACGGCCCCGGCAGCGACACGGCCGCCGTGCATCGCGAATTCGTCGCGCGGCTGTTGCAGGCGATCCGCGAAAGTCGCCTCGCGATCCGGCTGGTGCATATCTCGATTCCCGGTGTCGCCGAGACCGACGCTACCCCCTTCAGCACCACCAAGCGCGAGGCCGAACGGCTGATCGCCGATTCCGGCGTCCCCTACACGATCCTGCGGCCGGGTTTCGTGGTGGCATTGGCCGCCTATGGCGGCAGCGCTATGCTGCGCTCGGTCGCAGCACTTCCGATCGATCTTTCGCCCGCCGAACGGCTGACGCCATTCCAGCCGGTCGCCATGGAGGATATCGCGGCGACCATCGCCTGGCTTGCCGCGCGCGATCCGGGCGAGGCGAACGCGGTGACGTGGGACCTGATGCAGGAGCAGCCGGTCACGCTCGGCGACGTGATCGATCAATTTCGCGAGGTGTTCGGCACCGGCAAATGGTGGCGCATTGTGATGCCGGCGTTCCTGCTCGATCTCGGCGCCAGGCTCGGCGACCTCACGAGTTTGCTCGGCTGGATGCCGCCGATGCGGACCACGGCGATCGCGGAGCTGCGGCGCGGCGTCAGCGGCAGCCCCGCGGGCTGGATGACCGCCACCGGCATCATACCGAAGACGATCAGGCAAATGGCCGGAAGACGCGTCGCGACCATCCAGGATAAATGGTTTGCCCGGCTGTTCCCGATCAAGCCCCTGATGATCGCAAGCCTGGTGCTGTTCTGGGTCGTCTCCGGTTTCATTGCGTTGGTGATTTCCTATGACGCGGCGGCCGGAATCCTGCGCAGCCACGGTTTTCCGCCGTCGCTCGTCGGCCCGATCACGGTGGGTACTAGCCTGATGGACATGAGCATCGGCGTGCTGATCGCGTTCCGCCGCACCTCGGCATTTGGCCTGATCGCGGGTATCATTGCCTCGCTCGGCTATATGATCGGCGCCGCCATCCTGACGCCGGACCTCTGGATCGAGCCGCTCGGCGCGCTGGTGAAGACGGGACCTGCGATCGTGCTGATGCTGGTGGCGCTATTGACGCTGGATAACCGATGAGCCCAAACCTGTGAGCCATTGGCCCGACGATGACGTGATCCTTTATGACGGCGTCTGCGTCTTCTGCTCGCGCTGGGTCCGCTTCGTGGCGAAACGCGACGTCGAGCGGAGGTTTCGTTTCACCGCGATCCAGTCGGCCTACGGGGCGCGACTGGCGCAGACGTTTGGCATCGATCCCAACGATCCCGACACCAATGCGGTTGTGCATGGAGGTGTCGCGTATCTCAAATCGGACGCCGCTTTGACAGTACTCGGCATGCTGCCGGGCTGGCGATGGACGCGCGTGCTGTTTGCTGTACCGAAGCCGCTACGCGACGCGGTGTACAGCCTCGTGGCGAAAAACCGCTATCGGATATTCGGGAAGTACGATGAATGCTTCGTGCCGGACGCAGAGATGCGGGCGAGGGTGATGGAGTAGGAATTCCCACCGTCATTGCGAGCCAACGGGTTGCGCGAATGCGCGCCCGATGACCGGCTTCGGCGAAGCGATCCATGCCTCTCCGAAAAGGAAGAGTGGATTGCTTCGTCGCTGCGCTCCTCGCAATGACGGGGCGACGATCAGCGCTTCACGGAAGCCGCCAACACTTCTACGGCCGCTCGCTCACCCGAATCCCTTGCCCCATGCGCGGTCGAGAAGAACTCCGGCGACGTCGCTTCGCCTGCAAAGAACAGCCGGCCGTCGACCGGTGCGGCGAGCACCTCGCGATCCCCCGCATGTCCCGGCAGCGCATGCGAATAGGAGCCGCGGGCGAAGGGGTCATGCGCCCAGCGAGATTCCGCGAGCGGCTTCAGCTTGCGGCGAAAATCGTTGCCGAGGATCGAGACGATCTCGTCGATGCTTGCTGCGGCGAGCGCGCCGGGGCCGGCGTCCTCCAGCGACTGCGCGAAACGGCCGCCGAAAAAGCCCTCGATGCAGGGCTGGCCGAACGGTCGGATGTGATAGGTACCCATTTCGGTGCGCATGGTGGCGGCGCGCAGATTGCCCTCGACGGGCAGCGCCTCCGGCTCATCCACTGCCAGCGTCACCTTGTCGGCGAGGCCAAGCGGCAGGCCGCGCGCGGCATCGACCTTTTGCGGCAACGGCGGCTGAAAGCGGATCGCCTCGTCGGCGATCAGGCTGGTCGGCACGGTGACGATCACCTTGCCGGCGGTCAGCGTGCCGCGCGATGTCTCGATGCGGACGCGCGCGCCGGAATGATCGATCAGCGTCACCGCGCAATCGAGCGCCACGGGACATGATGCACCATAGGCAGCAATGAGCGCGCCATAGCCGCGGCGAATGCGCCAGTTGATGTCGGTATCTTCATAGGCGTCCATGTCGAGGATGGAGACCTGGTCGAGCTCGCAGCCGTTGACGTAAGTCGAGATCGCATCGATCATCGGGTTCCAGCGATTGCCAGGCTCAAGATAAAGGCTTGCGGCGCAGTCGCGGCCATCCTTCTCGGCTTCCGCCGCCGCTACTTCGGCGCGGTCGTAGAACGCATTGAGCGCGCGCATGAAGTCGTCGCGCTCGGCTTGCGGGAACGCCTTGCCGTGAGCGCGCTCGCGCCATGGCGGCAGCGACCTGTTGATCTCGAAACCGAGCTGTTCGGCGATTTTGACGAAGGAGTTCTCATCCGCCGAATGCAGCCAGCCGCAGCCGACGTCGAAGGTGACGTCAGGCGAGGCCATGATGGTGTGCGCGCGTCCGCCGAGCCGGTCGCGCGCTTCCAGCACGAGGACAGAGAGGCCGGAATTTTTCAGTGCATTCGCCGCGCCGAGGCCTGCGGCGCCGGCACCGATGATGGCGACATCTATCTCTGCGGGGAAAGGCATGTGACCGGCGAATAGCGAAGGGCGAATAGCGAGTAGGGTATCGGAAAGTAGCCGTAACGGGAACGCCCCTATTCGCTACTCCCCATTCGCTGTTCGCCTAGATTACGCTACCGCTTCCTTGGCCTTTTCCGCGCGCTTGCGGTCGTTGGCGTCCAGGAACTTCTTGCGCAGGCGGATCGACTTCGGGGTCACCTCGACCAGCTCGTCGTCCTCGATATAGGCCAACGCCTTTTCCAGCGTCATCCTGATCGGCGGCGTCAGGCGCACCGCTTCGTCTTTGGAGGTGGTGCGGATGTTGGTGAGCTGCTTGCCCTTGAGCACGTTGATCTCGAGATCGTTGTCGCGGGTGTGTTCGCCGACGATCATGCCCTTGTAGACCTTCCAGCCCGGCTCGATCATCATCGGGCCGCGGTCTTCCAGCTTGAACATCGCGTAAGCCACCGCCTCGCCCTGGTCGTTCGAGATCAAGACGCCGTTGCGGCGGCCCTGGATGTCGCCCTTGTAGTGGGCGTAGCCGTGGAACAGGCGGTTCATGATCGCGGTGCCGCGGGTGTCGGTGAGCAATTCGCCCTGGTAGCCGATCAGGCCGCGGGTCGGCGCGTAGAACACCAGCCGCAGGCGATTGCCGCCGGAGGGCCGCATCTCGATCATCTCGGCCTTGCGCTCGCTCATCTTCTGCACGACGACGCCGGAATGCTCCTCGTCGACGTCGATCACGACTTCCTCGATCGGCTCCTGCCACTGGCCGGTGGCTTCGTCCTTCTGCAGCACCACGCGCGGGCGCGACACCGAAAGCTCAAAGCCCTCGCGGCGCATGGTCTCGATCAGGATCGCGAGCTGCAATTCGCCACGGCCGGACACTTCCATGGAGTCCTTGTCGGCGGCCTCGACCACGCGCAACGCGACATTGCCTTCGGCTTCGCGCAACAGGCGATCGCGGATCATGCGGCTCGTCACCTTGTCGCCTTCGGTGCCGGCGAGCGGGGAGTTATTGACGATGAACGACATCGATACCGTCGGCGGATCGATCGGCTGCGCCTGCAGCGGCGTCTCGACGGAGGGATCGCAGAACGTGTCGGCGACGGTGCCCTTGGTCAGGCCCGCAATCGCGACGATGTCGCCGGCTTCGGCTTCATCCAGCGGGGTGCGCTCGATGCCGCGGAAGGCGAGGATTTTGGTGATACGACCCTGCTCGATGGTCTTGCCATCGGCGCCGAGCACCTTCACCTGCTGGTTCGGCTTGATCGCGCCCGAGGTGATGCGGCCGGTGATGATGCGGCCGAGATAGGGGTTGGCTTCCAGAATGGTGCCGATCATCCGGAACGGGCCCTGCTCGACGCTCGGCGGCGCGACATGGCGCACGATCAGGTCGAACAGCGGCTGCATGCCGGCATCGTGGGAGCCATCGGGGCTATCGGCCATCCAGCCCTGCTTGGCCGATCCGTAAAGAATCGGGAAATCGAGCTGCTCCTCGCTGGCGTCGAGCGCCGCGAACAGGTCGAACACCTCGTTGATGACTTCGGTCGGACGCGCATCGGGACGGTCGACCTTGTTGATGACGACGATCGGCTTCAGCCCGACCTTGAGCGCCTTCGAGACCACGAACTTGGTCTGCGGCAGCGGGCCTTCGGCGGCGTCGACCAGCACCAGCGCGCCATCGACCATGTTCAGGATGCGTTCGACTTCGCCGCCGAAATCGGCGTGGCCGGGGGTGTCGACGATGTTGATGCGGGTGTCCTTCCACTGCACCGAGGCGGCCTTGGCCAGAATGGTGATGCCGCGCTCGCGCTCCAGGTCGTTGGAGTCCATCGCGCGCTCGGTAACCTTCTGGTTCTCGCGATAGGTACCGGATTGCTGCAGCAGACGGTCGACGAGGGTGGTCTTGCCGTGGTCGACGTGGGCGATGATGGCGACGTTACGAAGGTTCATGGCTCTTCTTCTGGTCGTGCATGTGGAGGCGCGATCTCACCGGAAAACCGGGACCCACTTTTCCGGATCGCCCTCAAAGCCTGGAATGCGAACAGGGCCGTGGCTGAAACCCGGCCCCAAAAAGGAAGCCCGGCCAAAAGGACCGGGCACACCTTACGCGTTGCGGCGCAATATATTCAGAAAACGCCAAAAAACAATGGTTGGTTTGGCATTTGGTTAGCCGAATTTGGCCGTGGCGCCGGGCTCAGTTGCCCTTTTCGGGGTCTGGATAGACCCCGCGCAAAACCTCGTCAAAATGGGCTTTGACCGCCTCGTTACAGCGGCAGGACCGGTTCCGCAGCGCATCCCGGTTACGGACGAGAATCGACCCACGGCGCGTTTCCAGCGTGCCCTCCACCCTGAAAGTCTGAATAACCCGGCTGGTGTAGGAGCGGCCGACGCCGAGCAGGGTCGCCAGTTGCTCATGAGTCAGCGGTACGACGTCCTCGCCATCCGTGCGTTCCATCGCCGAAATCATCCATTTCGCGGTGCGCTGTTCAATCGAATGGATCGCGTTGCAGGCGGTGGACTGGAAGATCTGCGCCAGCATGCAATCCGCATAGCGTGCGAAAACGTTGCTCAGCGTGCGAGACTTCGATTTGGCCGCATCGAGCTTGCCAACGGGCAGCCGCACGAACGGCCCCGCGAATTTGACCGAGATGCGGGTGTAGGCGGGAAGATAGCCCTGGCTGACGATGCCCCCGACCGCACCCTCGCGGCCGATCAGAACGGTTTCAACATCGCGGCCATCCTCGTTGGCTACCATGTAGGAGACAAGGCTGGGGCCGCAGGGAAAATGGACCGTCTCGACATTATCGCCGGGGTTGTAGAGCACATCATTCGGATCAGCGTCGGCCGCGACGAGATGCGGTTCAATCAACGCGAAATCGGCGTCATTCAAACGGCGCAGCAGATTGTTGAATGGCCGCTCGCCGGCCATCCCGTTTCGTCGCGTGAGCATGGAAGTTCCTCGTTCCCTCCAAGCGACAATAATGTGTTTGCTGCCGCCGATATGTGCACAAGTGGACAGACGTTAGAACGGACATGTGATGGTTTCGGTTCCGGAACCGGCAGGTGCGCTTTCACAGGCATCGGCCGCCCGTCCAGTCTCCCGGAGCTTCGGCCCGGGTTCCTGATCAAAATTTTTGAAGCTTGAACTGGCGAGAACATGGACCGCGCCTCCCATGACGGCATGCCCCGCGACGTGCTGGTCGTCGAAGACGATCCAATCATCGCACTCGATTTCGAAGACACGATTCTGGGGTTTGGCGTGAAGACGGTGCGGATCGCCGCGAACGTGGCCAAGGCGCTCGAATTGATCGCCCATCGGCCGCCGGAATTTGCGCTGCTCGACGTCAGCCTTATCCGCGAAAAGAGCTTTGCCGTCGCCGAACGGCTGGAGGTGCTGAAGATTCCGTTTGCCTTCGTCACCGGCTATGGCGCGGATGCCACGCTGCCGGCGGCATTCGCGGCGAAGCCGCGGCTGCCAAAACCCTGTTCGACCGAAGCGCTTGAGGCGCTGCTGAAGAACTGCCGCGTCATGCCTTGAACGGTTGCCGCCGGCGCGGCAATCACACGGGCCTGGGATCGAGCGTTGTCGACCACAGCGCAACATCGGCGCGGTCGCGTAAGGTCACCGTCATCTGCCCGCTGCCGCCGTCGATCCTGACATGGCCGAAGAACTGCATGCCGGCCGACGGCGGAAGGTTTTGATAGCCGGGCCCCGGCGCCTTGATGAACTTCACCTCGGGACCGAAGGTGTTGTCGAGGTCGTTCGGGCCGAACGTGCCGGCGTGCAGTGGTCCGGCGACGAACTCCCAGAACGGATCGAATTCCCCAAACTGCGCCTTGTCGGGATTGTAGTAATGCGCGGCGGCGTAGTGCACGTCCGCCGTCAGCCACACGGTGTTGACGACGCCTGAAGTCCTGATGAAACGCAGGAGATCGGCGATCTCCAGCTCGCGGCCGCGCGGCGGGCCGTCGCCTTGGGCTGCGGCCTCCGAGCCCTTCTTGTTGCGCGCGTCGTCATAGACGATGAGGCCGAGCGGCATGTCGGATGCGATCACCTTCCAGGTGGCGCGCGAATTCAACAGCTCCCGTTTCAGCCACGCGAGTTGCGCCGGCCCGAGAAAGAAGCTTTCCGGCCCGTAGGTCGTCTCCTGGTTCGGGCCGTTCGGTCCGCGATGGCTGCGCTCGTCCAGCATGAACACGTCGAGATGCGGACCATAATGCAGCGTGCGGTAGATCCGCCCCGGCTCCGTGATGCTCGCGCGGATCGGATACATCTCGTGGAAGGCGCGCGCCGAGCGGGCGGCGAGCAGGGCGACGTTGCGCTCCTTGTAGGCGGCAGGCAGCTCCTTGGACGACGACCAGTTGTTGACCACCTCGTGGTCGTCCCACTGCACGAAGACCGGCACCTCGGCATTGAACGCGCGCACATGCTCGTCGATGAAATTGTACTTGTGCGCGGCGCGAAATTCGTCGAGCGTCTCTGCGACCTTTGCTTTCTCAGGCGTCGTCACGTTCTTCCACACCTTGCCGTCGGCAAGCGTCACCTCGCCCTTGATCGGGCCGTCGGCATAGATGGTATCGCCCGAGTGCAGCAGGAAATCCGGGCGATGCTTGCGCATGGTGGCGAAGGTGAACATGCCGCCGTCATCCGGGTTGATGCCCCAGCCCTGTCCGGCAACATCGCCACCCCAAACGAAACTGACGTCGCGGCGGTCGGCCGGCGCCGTCCGGAACCGCCCGACCGCCGGCTCGCTTTCGATGCCGGTATGGGCGAGGTCGCAAAACCGGACGCGATAGAAGATCTCCTGTCCGGCAGGCAGGTTCTCCAGCAGCATTTTCGCGGTGAAGTCGCTTTCGGGCAGCGCTGCGATCGGCGGCAAAGCCCGTGCGTTGGCAAAGGATTCGTTGGTGGCGACCTCGACCAGCATTTGCGAGGGCCGGTCGGTGCGGGCCCATACCACGCCGCCGTCAGCGCCGACATCGCCCGACTGCACGCCGGAGGTGACCACGGGCCTGTCCGCGGCGCGGCTGAGATAAGGCGCTGCAATGACGCCGATGGCGCCTGCGCCCGCGGCGGCCAGGAAACGGCGCCGCGAAATTCCGCGGATATCGTGACGGCAAATGCTGCGGGGATTGCTGAACCTCATGCGGTCTTCTTTCCGGAGCTGGCGTTGGTGCAATGTAGTACCGCCAGACCGGGAAAGAATTGATGACGGTTCGATTGCCGGATCGTCTGCTCAGGCGTTGCCGGCCGCGCGGAATTGCGCGCTCGCGCGTTGCAGGTTTTGCGGCATGCTCAGCAACAGCGCCTTGCGGTCCGCGACCGCGTTGTGGAATTGCTCGATCGCGATGTTGAACGCGGTCAGCGTGCCTTCCTCGATCGTGCCGTGTTCGTAGCACAGCAGCGTGTGGCGCAGAATGTCGTCGGCTTCCGCCTGCATCTGGTCGAGTTCGTCCATCGAATCGCATTGGCGGGCGGCGCTGAGCATATCGAGAAGCCGGTCGCGCTGCGATGTATTGACGTTGCGCTCGTCCTTCTTGAGATAGCCGGCAAACCACGCGCCGGCGGAACCCATCGCCGACATCGCCATCAACGCCCACCAGATGTAATCGCTGTAGCGGTCGAGAAAGGTCTTTTCCTCGCCGTCGACGAAGGCGGCGGCGCCGGGATGCACGGGAATCGTGGCGTCCTTGTCGGTGTCGGGCGTCTCGATCTTTGCGGTGAGCGGAAATTCGTTCTTCAGGTTTTGCCGGATGGCGAACAGTTGGCGGGTAAAGGCGGCGATGGTCGATTCCGGTATGCCTCTGCGCGCCACGATGTGATGGGCGAAGCTGATGGTCTTGACCTCAGCCTCGGGCTTGTCCGGCGCGCCGCCAAAGGTCCCGGCGGGAATTTCGGAAGCCTCATAGGCGGGGTGGTTCTGCGCAATCGCCTCCGCCGAATCGATCGCCAGGAATTTCGGCGTGCCGCCGTCTCGCGCGGAAGCCGCGATCGCGTCCGAAGTGATCTTGCTGTTGACCGGGCCGGCCGCGAGATAGGCATCCGCCTTCTGGTTGCGAATGGCTTCCGCGGCCTCGTTGGCAGGAAACTGAACGATCTCGACCTTGCCGGGATCGACGCCGTATTGCCGCAGGATCACCTTGAGCAAATTGACATTGGCCTGGGTGCGGCCGACCACGCCGATGCGACGGCCGGCGAGCTGTGTAATCTTCGTGATTTCGGGCGCGGCCTTCTTGTCCTTCCCAGCCCTGGCCTTGCCGGCTGACGGCACCCATAGCACCGCGACGTTCTTGCGCAGCGTTGCCACGGCTTGCGCGTTCTTCGGCACATCGAGATCGCCGCGGATGATGGCGAGATCAGCTTTGCCTTCGCCGAGCAGATTGGCGCTCGTGAGTGCGCCGTCAGTTTGCACCGGACGCAGCCGGACCTGGCTGTTTTGAGGATTATTGAAGGCCTGCGCCAGATTCTGAACGACCTTGAGATCGTCGCTGTTGGCAGGGCCGACCGCGATCCGCAGCGTCACTGGCCTCATCGCAAAGTAATACCCGGCCGCCAGCGCGCCGACGACGGCCAGCACGCCGGCCAGCGTCACGAATGTCAGCCGTCGTTTCGCAGAGCGGGGCGAGGGTGCGGCCGGCGTTTCCGCCGAATGGGGGCCGTCGGTCATCAATCCCCGTACGTTTGAGTGGAATCTTCACGCAGCCGGCACGCTTCGGTGCGCATTCTAGCAAATTTTCCGGGGGAACCTTTGTTACATCTCTGTCATGGTTACCGGCGTCCGGGCCGTCGTCGGACGCGCTTTGCTTGCCTATCATGGGCATGGGATCCCCGAAGCGGCCATGAGTGTTAGCTTGGGTGTTAGGGTAGACATGCAGATTCAAGTGCGGAGGCGATCATGGCGGAACGACTGTCGGCGGAAGCGCGAAAATCGGCGCTGGTGGAACTGCCTGGATGGTCGGAAACGGCCGGCCGTGAGGCGATTGCGCGCACCTTCACTTTCAAGGACTTCAACGAAGCCTTCGGTTTCATGTCCCGCGCTGCCCTCGTGGCCGAAAAGAACGACCATCACCCGGAATGGAAGAACGTCTACAAGACGGTGGAAGTGGTGCTGGCCACCCATGACGCCGGCGGCGTCACCAGGCGTGATATCGATCTGGCCAAGGCCATGAACGCCATCGCCGGGCAATTGGGCGTCGCCTGAGGTCGCCTCGCCGCGATCTTGCGGGGTGGGGCGGACATCACCAATTCTTCATTCATACATGTTGGCCGCGGCGATCTGCCGCGCCGGATGCAAGGGGAGCCCCGCGATGGCATCGTCCGATCACACCGTGGGTTTTGAGCCAGCCGACCGGCTGGCGCAGGACCGCGAGAGCGTGCGCCGGCGCTTCTGGATCAAACTCAAGCAGGTGGTGGCGCAGCTTCCCTTCGCCGAGGATTTGCTCGCCGCTTACTATTGTGCATTCGACAAGGAGACGCCGCGTCACGTGCAGGCGTCCCTGCTCGGTGCCGTCGCCTATTTCATCCTGCCGTTCGATTTCATGCCCGACGTACTACCATTGCTCGGCTTTACCGATGATGCCGCGGTGCTCGCCGCTGCCATCCGCATGGTCGCGAGCCACATCACCGAGGAGCATCGCGCTGCCGCCCGCGCTGCGCTGAAGCGCGGGATCGACGCTGCCGAAATGACGGAATAGCGACGCTCAGCTAGCGCGAGTGAACCTGCGCCCTTGTGCTTCGCTCCGCTTCCCACGCCTGGAATTGCTTGAAGAGCGCCTCCTTGTCCGCGTCGGTCTTGACACTCGCCGCGGTCGTCGGACTCTGCTTCAGGAATTCATCGAACCTGGCGCGCGACACGGCCTCGACGTTATGGGTCTTGAGCCATTGCTCGGCAACCGGCAGACGCTGCCAATCAGGGAGCGGCGCCGAGAGCGAGACCTCCTTCCACTTCGGATGGAACGGCGGGTTCTGGAATTTCGGAAACTTCGTGAAGAAGGCGTCCACGAACTGGGCCAGCTTGCGGTAGCGGTCGGTATTGGGCGCCCAGTTGTAGGCCGCGAGCACCGCAGGCACGGCAATGGTATCGACCTTCGCGCCTTCGGCGATCAGGTTGGGATAGTCCTTCGAGGTCAGGGTGGCCGGCAAATAGTCGCCCTGCAGCGGCTTTGCATATTCGACCGGAACCAGATGGAAGCGGTCGTCCTTGAAGTTGCTGACGGACTTGTACGGCTTGCCGCCGCAGACGATCACGGCATCGAGTTCGCCGTTTTTCAATTTCTCCATCGCTATGCGCTGTTCGATGTAGTGGAAGTTAGGCTTGAGGCCGAGCCGTTCGAACACGATCGCCGCGGTCACGAAGGTGCCGCCATTGGGAAGGTCGACACTGACCCTCTTGCCGCTGAGCTGGCTGATGTTGGTCACCGATTTCGGCGCGAGGACGTACATCTCCTCATTGAAAAGCTTGGTCACATAGGTGAACTGCTTCTTGATGTCCTTCGCAAAGCCCTTCTTTTCGAGATAGTCGAGCGTGTCGGCGCGCACGATGCCGAGGTCGACGCCCTGCAGGAACAGGATGTCGGCCACGCTCTGCACGGAGCCGCGCCCGACGATCGGAAGTACGCGCAACTTGTTTCCGTCGTCGAGCACGGAAGCGAGGTCGGCACCGAACTGCACATAGGTGCCGCCGATCGTGCCCGAGATCAGTGTGACCGTGTTCGCGTTCAGCGCCTGCTTGGTGGAGACCGAACCAAACTGGAAAATCGCTTTCAGACTTTCGCTGACCTTGGCCGGATCGTATTCCGTCTCAGCGGCCTTGGCCGCCGTACTGCTGCATGCCACCGTCATGGCAAGCAATACCATTCCCAGTAACTGTCGCATGGGTTCCTCTGCGCTGGTCTAAAAGTAATTTCTCGAGAAATTGCCTAGTTCTGCAACTGGCCGAGACGCCGTCTCGCATCGGCTGAACCGAGTTGGGCGGCCTTCTGGTACCAGAGCTTCGCCTGCGCCGGATCGGGCGTGACGCTCCGCAAATCCTGGCCGCCCAGCACTTGCGGATCATACGTCCCGGCCAGCATTAGCGCCGCCTCGGCCTCCTGCGCGTCTGCAGCGCGTTCGAGCAGCAGTCGGGCGGACGTAATGTCGCCGATAGAGAGCAGGCTCTTCGCCCGGTTCAGCAACGTCGCAAGCTCCTCCGGGTCGATGCGTCTGGCCGGAGCCGTCTCACGCGTTACCGGAACGGGCTCCTGCGCCGTCGGAGCGACCGCAGCCACCGGGGTTGCCGGAGATGCGTCACGGGCAGCCTCGCGCGCCACAGGCTCGGGCACTGCGACCTTGCCCTTCAATGCGCTCTGATAGGCGGCGGCAATTTCGTCACGCGTCGGCGACGCGGATGCCAGCGCGGTGGGTGGCGAACGGCGAGCGGCTGCCATCTCCGCGCCGGACGGTTCGGCGGCCAGCGGCGGCGCGGCAACGCGCTGCGGCTGCGCCGCGGGCTCCGGCACTGCCGCGGCGAGCTGGTCGGCTGGCGGCACGCTGCCGCCACCACCGCCGCCGAGCGAGGCGTTGAAGATGACGGCCCGGGTCGAGTCGATCGAAAACAGCGCGAGGACAGCGGCTATCGCCGACACGATCACGACGCCGGTTACAATGCGCCCCGCGCGCGCCTTCTTCAGCCCGCCGCTGCCGAACCTTCCGCTGCCGAACATATATTCGGAAAGCTGCTGATGTGACTCCTCCTCGTAGTTGGAGAGGAAAAGCGGCACAGGCTCGTGTGGCGAGTGCTCCTCCGGCAGCACATCTGCCCGCTCAAACGATGGCGCAAAGGACGGCGCATATTGCGGCTGCTCGTATTGCGGCTGCTCGTATCGGGACTGTTCGTATTGAGGCTGTTCGTATCGGGGGGGCTCGTATCGAAGCTGTTCGTATCGAGATTGATCGGCCTCATACAACCGAGGATCGCTGATGGCTTCGTCGAATCGATCGAACGGATCTCTCGTCTGAACCGGCCTGGTGTTCTCCGCCATGGTGATGCTCCCCACTACCGAACGCAACGACGGGCGTCCCCCTGCACCTACTTCTTGCTCTTGTTGACGTACAGGAGCCCCTTTACCGATGGTTAAAATCGCACACGGAATGGGTTCAAAAAACGACGGCGGCTGGGGTGAATGGGGAGATATTTTGGTATGATTGAGGCGAACAAGCGGCATCCTGCCGTTTGAAAACACGCATTGTTACCGAGAAATGATATCGGTGAGATGAAATTCATGCTGCTGATGCGAAAAGACGTGCGTCGCTGCACCGCACGGACCGCCTCCCCTGCTTCTGAGTGGACGACCAGGTTCGACAGATGATCCCGCATCTCAGGGATGCAGGATCACCTTGCCCATCGCCTTGCGGCCGGCGAGCACCTTCAGCGCTTCGGCGGTTTGCGCCAGCGGAAAGGTGCGGTCGACATGCGAGGAGATCTTGCCTTCCGCCGTCCACTTCACGAGCTTTTCCAGGTTGGCGCGGTTCTTCTCGGGATTGACCCGGGTCCAGGCGCCCCAGAACACGCCGCGGATATCGCAGCCCTTGAGCAGCGCGAGGTTGAGCGGCATCTTCGGAATGTCGCCTGCCGCGAAGCCGATCACCAGGAAGCGACCTTCCCAGGCGATCGAGCGCAATGCCGCTTCAGCGTACGTGCCGCCGACCGGATCGAAGATGATGTCGACGCCCTTGCCCCCGGTGAGCCGACGCAAGCCCTCCTTCAGATCTTCCTTGCTGTAGTTCAGCGTCAGCTCGGCGCCATGTGCCTTGGCAAATTCGAGCTTCTCGTCCGACGACGCGCAGGCGATCACCTTCAGGCCCATCAGCTTGCCGAGCTCGCAGGCGGCAAGGCCGGTGCCGCCGGCAGCGCCCAGCACGGCGAGCGTCTCGCCGGGCTTCGGGCTGGCACGATCTTCCAGGGCGTGCAGTGCCGTGCCGTAGATAATGATGATTCCGGCGGCGCGATCGAAATCCAGATTGTCGGGAATCTTCACGATCGAATTTGCCGGCAGCGCGATCTTTTCGCGTGCGCCGTTGTGGCCGCAGGAGGCCACCACGCGGTCGCCGACCTTCAGGTCGGTGACGCCGGCGCCGACGCTTTCGATCACGCCGGCAACTTCGGCGGCCGGCGAAAACGGGAACGGCGGCTTGATCTGGTACTTGCCCTGGATCATCAGGATGTCGAAGAAATTCAGCGCCGCGGCCTTGATCGCGATCACCGCCTGGCCCGGTTCAGCCACCGGATCGGGTACGTCGGCCAGCACGAGATCGTCGGGTTGGCAATATTGCGAGCAGAGAATGGCTTTCATGGACACACCTGATTTTCGGACCGACAAGGAGCTGACTGCTTCATGCCGGATTTGAAGCCGGGCTACAATCCGATTCGGACGCATGACCCGCGCGGGTGAAGGGGGTTCAAACGATGTTTGAAAACAGCCTGTTGGCCGGAAAACGGATATTGGTCACCGGTGGCGGCTCGGGCCTTGGAGCCGCGATGGGACGCCGCTTCGTCGAGCTTGGCGCGGAGCTGGTCATCTGCGGCCGACGGCTCGAATTGCTGGAGGCGACTGCCGCGCAGATGCGCGCGGAACTCGGCGGCAAGGTTACTGTAGTCCGATGCGATATTCGCGACGGCGCGGCCGTCGATGTGATGATGGACCAGATCTGGCGGGAGGCGCCGATCGACGTGCTGGTCAACAATGCTGCCGCGACCTTTATCGCGCAGACCGAACATCTGTCGTTTCGCGCGGCGGATGCGATCCTGGCGCCGACGCTGCACGGCACGATGTACTGTACGCTCGCAGCGGGCAGGCGCTGGATCGACGGCAGGCACAAGGGCGTGGTGTTGAGCATACTCTCGACCTCGACGATCACCGGCCGCGCGTTCACGGTGCCGTCGGCGATGGCGAAATCCGCCGTGCTCGCGATGACCAGGAGCCTTGCGGTGGAGTGGGGACCCAAGGGTGTGCGCACGGTTGCGATCGCGCCCGGCGCGTTTCCGACGCCCGGCGCGTCAGGTCAGCTCCGCCCCGAGGGCCGCGATGAAAGCTGGGCGCAACGCAATCCGCTTGGCCGCGCCGGCGAGCATGGTGAACTTGCCAATCTGGCGAGCTTTCTGATTTCCGACCAGGCCGGTTACATCAATGGCGAGATGGTCGTGCAGGATGGCGGCGCGCATTTGCGCAGTTCCGGCGCCGAGGATCTGCTGCAATGGACCGATGCGCAGTGGCGGAAGCAGCGCGAGCGTCGTTCCACGGACTGAAGTCGAGACCCGCGCTCTGAACGCGAACGGTCCCGGCACGAAGGGTCGCCACGGCGGTGAGTAATACCGTAACTGCCTTCCCAAAAAAGCATTTCCCGGCTATCCATCCCCGGCGGCGCGACGCGCCCGCGGGCCATCTTCCAGTCACAATAATGAGGGAACCAGTTGTCCGTGTTGCGAATACTGACATTTCTGGTTGCGATTTCGGCGTTGTGTGGGATGACCTCCCTCGCACAGGCACAGGGCGCTGCTTCGAAGGGCGCCAAGGAAACGGCCAAGGATGCGCCCAAGGCTGCGCCTGCACCGGCGGCAAAGCCAACCACGGCCAAGCCTTCTAAGCAGGAACCGGCTGCGGCCGCGGGCGGCGCCGAGCCTACCTTGATTGGCCAGTACGGTATGTGGGGCGCCTACACGGCGACGCCCAATGGCAAGAAGGTTTGCTTCGCTCTGGCGAAGCCCTCGTCATCGAAAACCAACCCGCCGAATCGTCCGCGCGATCCCGCCTACGCTTTCGTCTCGACGCGTCCGGCGGAGAAGGTCTTCAACGAAGTTTCGATCATGATCGGCTACGCGCTGAAGCCGGGCTCGGAATCCTCTCTCGAGGTCGGCGGCTCTTCCTATGCGATGTATACCCAGGGCGACGGGCTCTGGATCAAGAACGCCGCGGAGGAAGAGCAGATGGTCAATGCCATGCGCAAATCCGCCGAGGTCACCGTCAAGGGCACCTCTGCCAAGGGTACCGAGACCACGGACGTCTTCTCGCTGAAGGGGTTGTCCCAGGCGCTCGACCGGCTGGCGCAGGATTGCAAGCGCTAGACCGCCTTTAAGCCCAAATTGACGTTGTTTACGGACGTTGGAAAGCCTATTTGAGGGGCTCAGTAGGGTGGGCAAGGGCGCAAAGCGCCGTGCCCACCATTGGCACTAGTGGTGGGCACGCTGCGCCACCCTACAATTGTCGCCCGTTTCCAATCTTCTGTCCGTGTGGGATTTAATGACGCTTTCATCTTCCGTGGCGCCGCTGGAGAAGGTTCCACTCGAAACCTACGTGCCGCCGGCAAAACCCTCGCTGATCGGCCTGTCGCGCGCCGAGATCGCCGACCGGCTCGGCGAGATCGGCGTTGCGCCTGCGCAGCGCAAGATGCGCACGCAGCAGCTCTGGCACTGGATGTATTTTCGCGGCGCCAAATCCTTCGCCGAGATGACCAGCGTCTCCAAGGACATGCGCGCCGAGCTCGAGCAGCATTTCACCGTCGATCGTCCCGAGATGGTGGCCGAGCAGATTTCCAACGACGGCACCCGCAAATGGCTGTTGCGCCTGCCGAGCGGCGACGCGTTCCAGAAGGCGCATGAGGTCGAATGCGTCTACATTCCCGAAACCGATCGCGGCACGCTCTGCGTCTCCTCGCAGGTCGGCTGCACGTTGAATTGCTCGTTCTGCCACACCGGTACGCAACGGCTGGTGCGCAACCTCACCGCGGGCGAAATCGTCGGCCAGATCATGGTGGCGCGCGACCGTCTCAGCGACTGGGCCGATCGCGAGACGCCGACCGGCAGCCGCCTCGTCACCAACATCGTCATGATGGGCATGGGCGAGCCGCTCTATAATTTCGACGCGGTGCGCGATGCGCTGCTGATCACGGCCGACAACGAAGGCATCGGCATTTCCCGCCGCCGCATCACGCTGTCGACCTCGGGCGTGGTGCCGAACATCATCCGCACCGGCGAGGAAATCGGCGTCATGCTCGCGATCTCGCTGCATGCGGTGCGCGACGACCTGCGCAACGAGCTGGTCCCGTTGAACCGCAAATATCCGATCGCCGAATTGCTGCAGGCTTGCCGAGACTATCCGGGCTCGTCGAACGCACGCCGCATCACCTTCGAATATGTGATGCTCAAGGGCGTCAACGATTCCCTCGACGACGCCAAGCTGCTGGTCAAACTGCTCAAGGGCATTCCGGCCAAGATCAACCTGATTCCGTTCAACCCGTGGCCGGGTTCGCGTTACGAGTGCTCGGATTGGGAGCAGATCGAAAAATTCTCCGAATACATCTTCAACGCCGGCTATTCCTCGCCGGTGCGCACCCCGCGTGGCCGCGACATCCTCGCCGCCTGCGGCCAGTTGAAGTCGGAGACCGAGAAACTATCCGCGCGCGAGCGCCAGGCGCTGCGCGCCATGGCGATGACGGATTGAATGAAGGAACGTTGCATGCAATCCCGTCATTGCGAGGAGCAGAGCGACGAAGCAATCTATCTCGCAGCAAGCGGAAAGATGGATTGCTTCGCGTCGCTCGCAATGACGGTGCGTCGACCATGTCCTTGATCGGCCGCATCTTCGTCATCCTGTTCGCCTTCCTCGCCGCATGCTTTGTGGCGGGAATGATCGTGGTCGGCGCGGTGCTGTATCCGGAGTTCAGCGATCTCGGCGGCGGGCCGATCGACCAGGATGCGCTGAATGTCGTGCTCGGCTTCGGCTTCATCTTCCTGTCCGGTTTTGCGCTGCTGCCGGCGCTGGTGGTCGTGCTCATCACCGAAGCGTTCTACATCCGCAGCGTGCTCGCTTACGCAGTCGGCGGCGCCATCGTCGGCGCAGCCTGCTATCTCGGCCTCGTTCCCTTCGATCCCGAGACGCTGACTTTCGATGGAATCGTGCACCGTCATCTCGAAATCATGACCGGCGCCGGCATCGTCGCTGGCCTGGTCTATTGGATGATCGCCGGCCGATCCGCCGGAGCCTGGCGCGAACCGCAGCCTCCCTTGCGGCCGCCGCCGCCATTGCCGTCGCAATCACGGCCATTCTCCTGATGCAACGTGCAACTTCTTTCTTCTCCCACAAGGGGAGGAGGCGTGAGCCTTTTCATCACCAATTCTCTCGGCTAAACCCCGCGCCATGAACCGTACCGGACTTATTATCGCGCTGGGCTTGTCGCTCGTCATCGGACTGCTGTTCGGGATCTACCCCGAACTCGACCTGAAGCTGGCGGCGTTGTTTTACGATGCGGCAAGCGCGTCGTTTCCGTCGAAACAGAACCGACTTTATGCTTTTGCGCGCGATGCCGCGATGTGGATCGCGTGGGCGCTGGCGCTGCCGGCGCTGATCGCGATTGTCGCGAAGCTGCTGCGGCCGGACCGGCCGATGCTGGTTCCGGGACGCGCGGCGGTGTTCCTGCTGGTCACGATCCTGCTCTCCGCGGTCGTGCTGACCAATCTTACCTTCAAGAGCCATTGGGGCCGGCCGCGGCCGGTGGTGGTGACGGAGTTCAACGGACCTTGGCAGTTTGTGCCGTGGTGGGATCCGCGCGGCGCCTGCGGGCGCAACTGCTCGTTCTTCTCGGGCGAGGGCGCCACCGCGTTCTGGACTTACGCCCCCGCAGCCCTGACGCCGCCGGCATGGCGGCCGTTGGCCTACGCGGCAGCGACCTTGTTCGGTGTTGCGACCAGCGTGCTGCGAATGGCATTCGGCGGGCACTTCTTTACAGACGTAGCCGCCGCGGGTCTCGTCAGCTTTTTCGTGATCTGGCTGGCCTATGCCTGGATTTACCGCTGGCCGTCGACGAGGCGGACGGATGCGCAGATTGAGGCCGCTTTGGCGCGCTGGGGCCGGCCCGGCTACCGCCTGTGGCAGCGCTGGCGCGGGCGCGAGGCGGGGTAGTCCGTCAGCCGCCAGCGCCATTAAACGCGTGCCCATGGCTGCGAAATTTGATATTCGCGGCCCTCAAGCCGTTAGAGCATTATCGGTTCTGATGGGATCAGAACCGAAGCTCTAGATTCTTGTTTTGACGCGTTTTCTTCACGCGAACCGGTATCCACTTCGCTCGAAAACGCTATAACGGCATCCGCCATTTCGACCGATTGGAAGATCTATGAGTACGATCCTGAAAAGCCTGCCCAAGGGGGAAAAAGTCGGCATCGCCTTCTCCGGCGGTCTCGACACCAGCGCGGCGCTGCTCTGGATGAAGCAAAAAGGCGCGCGCGTCTTTGCCTATACCGCGAACCTTGGCCAGCCTGACGAAGCGGACTACGACGAGATTCCGCGTAAAGCGCTGGAGTTCGGCGGAGAGAAAGCCCGGCTCGTGGATTGCCGTACCCAATTGGTCCACGAAGGGATTGCCGCCATCCAGTCCGGCGCCTTCCACGTCTCTACCGGCGGCATCGCCTATTTCAACACCACGCCGCTCGGGCGCGCGGTGACCGGCACGATGCTGGTCTCGGCCATGAAGGAGGACGGCGTCAACATCTGGGGTGACGGCTCTACCTTCAAGGGTAACGATATCGAACGGTTCTATCGCTACGGGCTTTTGACCAATCCGAGCTTGCGGATCTACAAGCCCTGGCTCGACCAGCAGTTCATCGACGAGCTGGGTGGGCGCGCGGAAATGTCTGATTTCATGGCCGCCAACGGATTCGCCTACAAGATGAGCGCCGAAAAGGCCTATTCGACCGACAGCAACATCCTCGGCGCAACCCACGAGGCCAAGGATCTCGAGCGTCTGGACAGCGGCATCAAGATCGTCAACCCGATCATGGGCGTGCCGTTCTGGCGCGACGACTGCGCCGTCAAGGCCGAACAGGTCGTGGTGCGTTTTGAGGAGGGTCAGCCTGTCGCGCTAAATGGCCGGACGTTCACCGATCCGGTCGCGCTGTTCCTCGATGCCAACGCCATCGGCGGCCGGCATGGCCTCGGCATGAGCGACCAGATCGAGAACCGGATCATCGAGGCCAAGAGCCGCGGCATTTACGAAGCGCCCGGTATGGCGCTGCTGCACATCGCCTATGAACGCCTGGTCACGGGCATCCACAACGAGGACACCATCGAGCAATACCGGATCAGCGGCATGCGCCTCGGCCGATTGCTCTATCAGGGGCGGTGGTTCGATTCCCAGGCCCTCATGCTGCGCGAAACCGCGCAGCGCTGGGTGGCACGCGCCGTCACCGGCGAGGTGACGCTCGAGCTGCGCCGCGGCAACGACTACTCGATCGTGAACACCGAGAGTCCCAATCTGACCTATCATCCGGAGCGGCTGAGCATGGAGAAGGTCGAAGATGCCGCGTTCTCGCCGGCCGACCGTATCGGCCAGCTCACCATGCGCAACCTCGACATCGCCGATACCAGGGCCAAGCTGAAGCTTTATTCGGATACGGGGTTGCTGTCCGGCAGCGAAGGCTCCGACATCTTCAAGCTCGAGAGCGACAAGGGCTGAACCGCGCAGGCATTGTAACGGGAACGTCATTCGGGTTCGATAAGGATAGGTAGGCCCATGCCTAAGGCTCGGGGCCGTTGGCTGTCGCTTGGCTCTACCCAGACTAATCCGAATCCGATCCGGTGCACGCTCATGGTCAAACCCTTCGCTGCCGCCCTCATTGTGCTGCTTACGGGATCCTCGACGGTTGCCCAAACCATCTACCCGATCGACCGCGCGTCGATTCTTGCCGGCGCTCGCTTCGATTTCAAAGTCGAGTTTCCGGATCGCGTCGATCCCTCAAAGCTGAAAGTGACCGTGAACGGCGAAGATCATGCCGCTGTGTTCGGTCAGGATGGAACATTCGTCGAGCGCGAGGACGGCAAGGACCAGTCGGCATTGATGCTGCGCGGCGTCACCCTGACCAGGCCGGGCAATGTCACGGTCGAAGTCAGCGATGGCACGCGAAGCCGAACTGTGACGTGGACAGTCTACGATACCGGCCCGCGCAAGGCGAAGAATGTCATCCTGTTCATTGGTGACGGGCTGTCACCTGCGCATCGCGTCGCCGCCCGTCTGCTCTCCAAGGGCATCGCGGAAGGCAAGAGCCTCGGCAAGCTTGCGATCGACGACATGCCGCATATGGCGCTGGTGGCGACTGCAGGCTCGGATTCCATCATCACCGATTCCGCGAATGCTGCGAGCGCCTTTGCCACCGGTCACAAGACCGCGGTCAACGCCATGGGCGTCTATGCGGACCGTACGGCAAGCCCGTTCGATGATCCAAAGGTCGAGACCATTGCGAGCCTGGCGAAGCGGCGGCACGGCATGGGTATCGGCATTGTCACCAATACCGAAGTCGAGGATGCGACGCCGGCGGCAATGGTGGCGCACACCCGCCGTCGCGCCGCTTATGACCAGATCGTCGAGCAATTGTTCGCCGCCAGACCCGATGTGCTGATGGGCGGCGGAGCTGCGAATTTCCTGCCGCAGGGCGCGCCCGGCTCCAGGCGGAAGGACGCCGTCGATTACCTCGCCCGATTCCGCGATGCCGGCTATTCGATTGCGGCGACGGCAGGCGAACTCAATGCGCTTGCGGCCAAGCCCGACACGCGCCAGTTGCTCGGCCTGTTCGCCGAGCGAAATATGGACGGCGCGCTGGACCGCAAGTTTCTCAAAGGCGGCGGCGTGGCGAAATTCCCGGAACAGCCGGATCTGACCGAACAGATGCAGGCCGCGCTGAACATCCTGTCCAGGAACGATGCGGGCTTCTTCCTGATGGTCGAATCCGGCATGATCGACAAATACGCGCATGCGCTGGATATGGAGCGCGCGGTCTACGACACCATCATGCTCGACAACGCGGTCGCCCTGGCGCGCAAATGGGCGCGGGCGCGCCGCGACGACACCCTGATCCTTGTGCTCGCCGACCACAACCATCCCAACAGTCTTGTCGGCACCATCAATGACGACATGAGCACGACGCCCAACTTGCCACTGCGCGAGCGCGTCGGCACCTACGACAAAGCCGGATTTCCTAACTATCCGGCTCCCGATGCCGATGGCTATCCGTCGCGCGTGGACGTCAGCCGGCGGCTAGCGCTCTTCTCTGCGAGCCTTCCGGACCATTACGAAACCTTCCGCCCCAAGCTCGACAATCCCAACGAGCCGAGCGTCAAGGGAGATGCGCCGGGCGCGTTCAAGATCAACGAGAAATACAAGGACGTCCCGGGGGCGGTGCTGCGCTTGGGCAACCTGCCGGCGATGATGGGCGCCAGCGTGCATTCGGGAGAGGATGTCATCCTGACGGGGACTGGACCGGGCAGCGAACGGATTGCCGGCTCGATGGACAACACCGACGTATTCCGCATCATGGCGGACGCGCTCGGCCTCGCGGCCGCGGGACAATAGTTTCGCGAGCGACGTCCTCGCGTCAGGAGAGCGGCGGTGCAAACATCAGTTTGACGCAGCTTCGAAAGGTCATGATCTGCCGTTCGAGGCGGCTCGGATCGTTCAGCGTCTTGGACATGATGATGGCGCCGTCGACGATGCAGGACAGCATATCGGCGACATCGTCGAGATCGACCGGCTCCCTCGGAGGATAAACCGACGCGATGCCGTCGAGGATCGTGCGGAAGCGCGCATTCCAGTCTCGTACGGATTGCGCGGTGAGATCGCGGATCTCACGATCGAACAGCCGTTCCTGATAGCAGATGCTGGCGATCAGGCAGCCGGGATGGCCGTTCGGCAGATCGGCCATCGTTTCGGCCAGCAGCTTCAGCGAAATCAGGAACGCCTGCAGCGGATCGTCGGAAAGCTGGCGACCGCGTGCGAAAATATCATCGAAGAGCCGATCGTTGGTCGCGACATATCTGCGGAGCATTTCGCGGGCGAGCGCGTTCTTATCCTTGAAGTGATAGAAGAAGCCGCTCTTGGTGAGGCCTGCCTCGACAATCACTTCCTCGATCGAGGTGGCGCCAAATCCCTTGGCGAGAACGGCCGCCTCCGCGATTTCGAGAATCCGCTCACGCGTCGCTTCGCCCTTGCTCATCCGGGGTTCCAGAACTGTACCCATGGTGCGGTTTCTCCGTGGCAGTCAGCGCAAGCGGGCTGCCGACCAATCCTATAACCATCTGATTTCGTATCAATTTGCGGCTTCTGGTTCATCCGCACCATGAGCCGCCTAGGCCGCCGCGACACTATGAGGCACCAACATCGCCGGACCAAGCCAATGCTGCCGAGACGTATCGATGTCCTCAATTCGCGGAGAAATTGAAATGGCCAAGTACCGACATGCCCTGCCGCAGCGCCGCGGCGGCATTTTCCTGACCGATGGCGGGATGGAAACCACGCTGATCTTTCACGAAGGCGTGGATCTGCCGCACTTTGCCGCCTTTGTGCTGCTCGACAGTGCCGAAGGACGGGAGAAGCTGAAGCAGTATTACTCCGCCTATCTGGAGGTCGCGCGTGACCATGGCACGGGCTTTGTGCTCGACAGTCCGACATGGCGCGCCAATCCGGATTGGGGTGCGAAGCTCGGGTATGACGCGTCTGCGCTCAAGGCGATCAACGTCCGTTCGATTGAATTTCTCAAAGAATTGCGCTCGGGCTGGGATCGACCCGGCGCGCCCTGCGTCATCAGCGGCGCCATCGGACCGCGCGGCGACGGGTACAAGGCGGGCAACATGGATGCTGTGGAAGCCGAGGCCTATCATCGGGCGCAGATCGCAGCCTTTGTCGAGGGCGGCGCCGACATGGTCACCGCCTTTACGCTTGCCAGCATCAATGAAGCGATCGGCATCGCGCGCGCCGCGAAATCGCTGGGGATACCTGCAGCCATCTCGTTCACCGTGGAGACCAATGGCCGCCTGGTGAAGGGAGAAACGCTACGTGAAGCGATCGAGGCCGTGGATCGCGAAACCGATGGTGCGCCCGAATACTTCCTGATCAACTGTGCGCATCCAACGCATTTCGAAGACGCCTTGAAGGCGGGCGAAGCCTGGACGGAACGTATCCATGGCATCAGGGCCAATGCCTCGACGAAAAGCCATGCCGAACTCGACGAATCCGAAACGCTCGATGCGGGTGATCCGGCCGATCTCGGGCGGCGTTATGTTGCGCTCAGGAACGCGTTTCCGACGATGCGGATTCTCGGCGGCTGCTGCGGCACCGATCACCGGCACGCCGCCGCCATTTGCGAGGCGTGCGAGCCCCCGCGGGCACTCAGCGCGTAAGGCAACAAAATGGCCGGGATTGCTCCCGGCCATTTTCATTCTGATCGACCGTCAGTTCAGCGCGGCGGGGCTGTGCCGGGCGGAGGCGGCGGCAGCGAGGCCTGCCCGCCGTTGAGCAGCGGCGTAATGTTGCGGATGGTGACGCGCCGGTTGATCGGGCTCGGCCCGTCGGTCTGCTCCTTCAGGTACTGCTCGCCATAGCCCTGCGAGGTCAGGTTTTCCGCCGGCACGTTGAAGTGCTGCGTCAGCAGAGTGGCTGCGGATTCCGCGCGGCGATCCGACAGCGACAGATTGTCGACGTCGTTTCCGACCGCATCGGTGTGGCCCTCGATCAGGAATACCGCGCGCGGGTTTTGCTGGATTGCGCGGTTGAGGCCGTCGGCGATCACCTGCAGCTTCGCCGCCTGATCGGGCGGAATTTCCCACGACCCGGTTTCGAAGTTGATGGTGTTGACGTCGATGCTCGGCATGCGCTGCCGCACGGTCGGGCTGTAACGGATTTCGTCCAGCGTGTAACGCCGTTCGATCCGGTCCACCGGCGGGGCCATCAAGGTGTCGTAGATCACCTCCGGCTCTGCTTCCTGAGCGTCGACGATGTAGCGGTTGTAGGGGATCCGGACCGTCGGCGGCGGCAGCGCGACGAAGAAGCCGCCGACCGCGCGGGGATCGCGGTAGCTGTTGTCGATGATGATGATCTCGCGGCCCCGCTCATCGCGGCGGATACGGCGCAGCAACTGGCCGTCGCGGCCCATCACGGTGATGACCTGGGTGCCGTCGGGCCTGATGACGACCGTACGCGTCTCGCCGCCGACGGTCCGGGTCTGGATGTCGCGTGCGCCGTAGCGGAAGCGCTCGACCTCGTTGTGACGGACATATGCCTGTCCGCCGGGATCGCGAACGATGATTCGTCCGGGCTCGGTGATGACCGTGCGGCCGCCTTGCTGAACCTCGCGGCGCTGGCCGCGGAAGTCGTCAAGGCGCTGCGGCCCCGTAGCCTGAGTACCCGGGGCGATCACCCTGAGCCCCTCTTGAGTCGGGGGAGGTGCCGGCAATGGTGCTGTGACCTGAGGCGCACGCTGGAAGGCCGGCGCGACGGTCGGCGGCGCGTTCTGGACCCGGCCGGCCGGCGGCGTGGCGGCCGGAGCACCGGGCACGGCAGTTGGCGCCGCGGGAGCTGTCGTGGTGCCCGGCGCAGCCGGAGTGCCAGCGGCCGGGGGCGCCGTCGGCGCAGGTGTCGGCGCCATTCCAGCGGGGGCTCCGGGAGCCGGCGCGCCGGGGCGGGCCGTTGGTGGTGTTGGCGCCGGCGTTGGCGCACCCGCGGCCGGAGGCGGTGTGCCGGGGCGTCCCTGCGGTGTAGTTGGCGCGGCCGTCGGAGCGCCCGCAGCCGGAGGCGTCGTCGGAGTACCCGCGGCTGGTGGCGTCGCGGGCGGCGCGCCGGGACGCGCTGGTGGCGTGGCCGTGCCGGGCGATGGAGCGGTCGTCGGCGACGCGGCTGGAGCCGGCGTGGCAGTCGGCGCCGGCGGTTGCCTTGCACCGGACGGCGGGGGTGGCGGCACGGGAGACGGCGTCCCCTTCTGAGCGGAAGGCGGTGGAGGCGTCGGCGTGGGTGCCGCCGGCTGTTTCGGCGCAGCGGGAGCTGCCGCCGGCGGCGGAGGCGGCGGTGGGGTCGGACGCGCAGGCGCCGCCGCAGGAGGTGGCGGTGTCGGAGTCGGACGTGCGGGTGCGGCCGCAGGAGGCGGCGGCGGAGGCGGTGTTGGACGCGGCGGAGCGGCTGCCGGGGGAGGCGGCGGCGGGGTCGGGCGTGGTGGCGGAGCTGCCGCCGGCGGCGGGGGCGGCGGTGCCTGGCGTGGCGGTGGGGCAGCCGCCGGAGGCGGTGACGGAGGCGTCGGGCGCGGCGGCGGCGCCGCGGCGGGAGGCGGTGGAGTAGGCGTCGGTCGGCTGGGGGCAGCGGCCGGCGGCGGTGCGCCCTTCGGCGGCGGCTGCTGTCCCTTGCCTCTGCCTTCCTCTTCCTTGGCTTGCGCCACGACTAGCGGAGCGGTCTGCGCCTGCGATGCGGAGATCGCGAGCTGCGTCACTGTCAAAGCAGTTGTGGCAAGCAGCACGATGCGAAGATTTGTCATGATGTCCTTGGTTCCCGGAAAAGGCCTGGCAGTAACGGAAGTGCTGTATTGAGGTATCAGTTGGTCGATCAGCCGCTCATCATTAGGCCGGATTGTGGCGGCTTACAAATCGCCCCTAGCTTTTTATTTCATGAAAGCAAGGGGTTGCATGCACCCTCATTCATTGAGCGTTCAGACGGTGCTTTCAAAGTTTGTTTCATTCGGTCCCCGGATCGGTGGCTGGGTTAGGCGTTCGCGGGCCATTCGGCCCGCGCACCGGTAGCTCGTCTGGCATCTTGCCCGGCAATTCCCGCGGCTGCGGTGGCTGGCCCGGCTCGCGTACCGGTGGCGGCACTTCCGGACGCGGACGGCCCGGCGGCTCTTCGCGCGGCGGCTCGGTCGGTTGTCCCGGTGTCGCCGGTGGCACTTCCGGCGGTTCAGTCGGCATCACATCTCCGGGGCTACAGTTCCGGGAGCGACAACGGCGATGGCGGCCGCAAGTTCCCGCGCGATCCAATAATGGAACCGATGGAGCCCGGTTAGTCGGGTGCGTGGCAGACGGCCTCGATGTTGTGGCCATCAGGATCCAGCACGAACGCGCCATAATAATTCGGATGATAGATCGCGCGGATCCCGGGCGGCCCGTTATCGCGTCCGCCCGCGGCCATCGCCGCCTTGTAGAAGGCGTCAACCGTGGCGCGATCCTTTGCCACGATCGCGACATGCAGCGGCTTGTCCAACCCGCCCTCGCCGCCGATCCAGAAGTCGGGCTTTCCGTTGGCGCCGAAACCGGCGGCGGGTTCGTGGCTGTGTTGCTCCTGCGTGACTTCCATCACGAGGGTGTAGTCGAGCGGCGCCAGGGCTTTCAGATAGAAGGCCTTGGAGCGTTCATAATCCGAAACCGGAAATCCGACGTGGTCGATCATGAAACTCTCCTGCGGTTTGAGAGATGGGTTCGCAACGCAAATTCAGCCTCGCGCCAATAACGTGTTGCTGCGGGTCTTGCCGGTCTCGGCATAACCCCGCGCCCGCATGTCGGCGATGCAGTCCTGCTGCCATTCGTGTTTCGACAGATGCTCGATCACGATCGCGCAGGGCCACAAGGCCTGCGGTGCGTCGGCGAAGAAGCCGGTCAGCACGCGATCCTCAAACCCTTCGACGTCGATCTTGAGCGCATCGACGTGCGAGACGCCTCCTTCTTCGAGGATGCGCTGCAGCCGCAGGGACGGCACCTTGATCGCCTTGCCGGAGGCCGCGCCCGACACGATGTGGCTGGCGCCGAGATTGTCGCCATCGGTCTCGATCATCAACTCGCCATCGGCGGGACCGGCGGCGGCCGCGACCAGCCGCACCTGCCTGCAGCCGGAGGCGGCATTGTTGAAGGAAAGCCGCGCATGGGTGACCGGGTGCGGCTCGATTGCGATCACCTTGCCGCCGGCGCCGACATGGCGCGCCAGCGCAAGCGCATAGGTACCGACATTGGCGCCGACATCGACGAACACGCCGCCGGCGGGCACATGCGCGCGCAGAAAATTCAGTTCTTCGAGATTGTAGTCGGGATTGAACAGCGCGCCGCGCTCGGTGGCGCTGGCCTGATGATAGAAGCGGAACGAGGCGCCCTGGTATTGCACGTCGACGGGCCCTGCGCGGAGCAGATTTACCAGCCGCGACAGCATAGGCCGGAATGCACCGCGTTTCAGCCGCGAGCGGTGGGCGAGCGAGATAATGGCGGCCTGTGCGGCATTCGGGGCGAATGCGCCGAACGGCGCGGGAGACGGATCGTTGTCGGGCGTCAAACAGAGGTCCTCGGGCAGAAGCGGCGCATGCATAGCCGGTTTTGCGGCCAACTCCAACGACACCGTCGCCCCTGCGAAGCAGGGGCCCATACGCCGCGGCTTCGCGATTTGGGGCGGTCGGAGTTGATACTCCGCATAATCAAGGCTGGTGGTTATGGGTCCCTGCGGTTCGCAGGGACGACGGGGATCTTTTGTCGTCTCACGCCGCCTTCTTCGCCGCTTTCCGATGGCGCAGGAAACGGCCGAGCAGGCGCTGTCTGCCCTTGCGCGGAATCAAGTCGACGTCGCTGACCAACTTGGCGCCGCCCTTGCGTCGTTCCAGCACGATCTTGCGGCTGTGGAACGCCTCCAGTTCGGCGCGATGGGCGACGCTGACGATGGTGGCGTTCGGCAGTTCCTTGATGACGAGCTCCATCATCTTGTCCTGGCTCTTCTCGTCAAGCGCCGACGTCGCCTCGTCCAGCACCACGATGTCGGGGTTGTGCAGCAACAGCCGCGCAAACGCCAGCCGCTGCTTTTCGCCGCCCGATAGCGTCTGGTCCCACGGTCCCTCTTCCTCAATCTTGTCCTTGAGGTGATCGAGGCCGACCTTGTGCAGGGCGTCGCAGATCTGTTCGATGAGCCAGTCCTCGGCAGCGCCGGGATAGGTAATCGCGCGGCGCAGCGTGCCCGTGGGGATGTAGGATTTCTGCGGCAGCATGAAGAGTCGGCGATCGGGATGAAAATTGACGCTGCCGCCGCCCCATGGCCACAGCCCCGCCAGCGCGCGGACCAGCGTGCTCTTGCCGGTGCC
This sequence comes from Bradyrhizobium icense, assembly GCF_001693385.1. Taxonomy (NCBI): domain Bacteria; kingdom Pseudomonadati; phylum Pseudomonadota; class Alphaproteobacteria; order Hyphomicrobiales; family Nitrobacteraceae; genus Bradyrhizobium; species Bradyrhizobium icense. The sequence goes on along the minus strand of NZ_CP016428.1, from coordinate 8,203,268 downwards.
GGAATCCCCGGCCACCAGCACGCGCTCGCCGGGATCGATCACAACTTCGGTTTCGTCAACCACCGCGGTGCCATCGTCGAGTGACACCGAGAGATCGTTGAGGCTCAGCATGGCGTCACCTTTGGTCTCGCCGCGCTTGATGCGTCCGATGCCAGCGCCACGTTCGGCGCGCTCCAGACCGTCGAGCGACATCATCAGCGAAGCGATGCGGCGCGCACAGGCATTCCAGTCGGCAAGCCGTGGATAATTGTCGACCAGCCAGCCGAACGCGGTTTGCACGATGGTAAAGGCGGACGCCGCCTGCATCACCTGTCCAAGCGTCATGCTGCCGTCGAGATATTTGGGCGCGCACAACAATAGCGGAACCACGGGAGCGATCAGGCCCGATCCCTGCGACACAAACGTGGTGCGCATGTGCTGGCCGGCGAGCCGCGCCCATTGCCGCAGCACTTTTGAAAAAGTCTTGTTGATGCCGCCGCGCTCCTCCTCTTCGCCGCCGAGCAGCGCGATGCTCTCGCCGTTCTCGCGCACGCGGGTCAGGACATAGCGATATTCGGCCTCGGCCTGGTTCTTGTCTTCGGACACCTGCACGAAGCTTCGTCCGATCGCCGTGATCGAGCCCGAGGCGATCGTGGCATAGACGACCGCGGCGATCACGAGGAAGCCGGGGATGGTGATGGTCGATCCCGCAAGCGGGATCGTGAGCGCACCGCCGATGGTCCAGAGCACGACGATGAAGGTGGCGGCCGAGAGAAATGCCGACGTTACGCCGGCGACGAAGTCCACCGGCGAGTCGGTGGCGATCCTCAAATCGTCGGCGATGCGATACTCCGGATTCTGATGATCGCCGCCGACAAGGTTGAGTTGATAGTAGCGGCCGTTGGCCAGCCAGCGCGATATCACCGCGTTCGTCAGCCAGGCGCGCCAGCGGCGCTGGATGCCCATGCGGGCGAACACCTGCGCCACGCCGAGCAAGACGCTGCCGATGGCGAGCGGAAAGAATACCGCAGCGAGATAAGACACGGTGGCGGCATCGCGCTTTTCGATGGCGTCGAAGATTGCGCGATTCCAGACATTGATGCCGTATTGAAAGGCGACATGGCTGACGATCAGGAGCAGCAGGCCGATCGAGAACAGCCAAGCCAGCCGATCGCCGCCTCTGCCCCAATAGCCGCGCGCGCTGATCCAGAACCGCGTCAGCAGATAATCCTTGCGAGCCTGCTCGGTCTCTTCCGGAGACATTTCCGGATCGGGCTCGACGACCTCCGGCGGCGGCGGTTCGACACGATCTCCGTCCTCGGCGGTGACGTCGACGAACTCTGATTTTTCTTCGGACTCAGGGGTGTTCTTCGCGTTGGATTTTTTGCGGGGTGGCTTTGCCTTGGTATCGGATCTGGCCATGGCCCGACAACGCCAGGAAAATCAGATGGTTCCCTGCTGGCTCTTCCCTCCGCCGTCATTGGCGAAGGAGCCAACGGGTCGTGCGAAAGCGCGCCCGATGACAGGCTCCGCGACGAAGCAATCCAGCTTTCCGCGGAGAGATGGATTGGCTCGCTTCGCTCGCAATGACGTGGAAATGTCGAAGCCAATCATCGGCACTTGCGGCGCCTAGGTCACGCCCGCGTTTCCACGCTGGGCTTCACCTCCCGCCGACCAACCCGGTGCAGCACATGGGAAAGATGCTCGATCGAATAGGGCTTCTGCAGCAGCTCGAAACCGTAGCTGCCGTGCTCCGACAGCACGTGGCTGTAACCGCTGGTCAGCACGACCGGCAGGTCGGGATGGCGACGGCGGATTTCCTGGGCGAGTTCAAGGCCGGTCATGCCGGGCATCACGACGTCGGTGAACACGGCATCGAAATGCTCCGCGCTGCTGGCAAGCTCTTCGAGCGCATGCACGGCGTTGCCGACGAGTCTGGTGGTGTAGCCGAGTTCGGTCAGCGCGTCGGTGGCGAAGCGTCCGACCTCGGCATTGTCCTCGACCACGAGCACCGACATCCCGCTGCCGTCGATCGCCGCGGCATCTGCTGTCGGCATCTGTCGCGATTTCCCGCTGCCGGCGGTGCGTGGCAGATACAGCGTGAAAATGCTGCCCTTGCCCATTTCGCTGGCCACGGCCACCTCGCCGCCGGATTGCCTGGCGAAACCGAATACCTGCGACAGGCCGAGCCCGGTGCCATGGCCGGCCTGCTTGGTCGTAAAGAAGGGTTCGAAAATGCGTTCGAACTGATCCGGCGGAATGCCGCTGCCGGTATCGGCGACCGATACGGCCACATAGCCATATGGATGTAGCGGCAGCGGGGCGGCGTTGGGCAGGCTGGCCGCCATTCCGACCGCAATCGTCAGCCGTCCGCGGCCTGCCATGGCGTCCCGCGCGTTGACGGCCATGTTGATGATGGCGGTTTCGAACTGGCCGGCGTCGGCGTTGACGAAGCACGGCTCCTCCGGCCCAAGGATGACAATTTCGATGCGCGAACCGATCAGAGTGCCGATCATTTCGCTCAGCATCTGCACGGTCCGTCCGACGTCGAACACCTCCGGCTTCAACGTCTGCCGCCGCGCGAAGGCCAGCAATTGTCCGGTCAGCTTGGCGGCGCGGGTCACCGTGTCCGAGATCGCATCGATATAGCGCAGCCGCCGCGCCTCCGGCAGGTCGGGCCGCCGCAACAGGTCCACGGAAGCGCGGATCACCGTCAGCAGATTATTGAAGTCGTGCGCAACGCCGCCGGTCAACTGGCCCAGCGCCTCCAGCCGTTGGCCGTGCTTCAGCGCTTCCTCGGCCAACCGGCGCTTCTCGGCCTCGAAATGAAGGTGACGCGTCCGGCGCAAGGCCAGCCCCAGCAGGGCAAACAGCAGCGCGGTGGCCGGTGCGCCGAAAATCAGGTGCTGGCTCATGGTGGACAGCCAGCGTGCCCGGATCGCCGATGTCTCGAGGCCCGCACTGACATAGATCGGGTATTTGGCGAGCCGCTGGTATCCGAGCCGCCGTTCGATGCCGTCAGTCGGCGAGGTCAGGGTGATGAGCCCGGCCTTGGTCTCGGACTTGGTCTCGGACTTGGGATCGGCCCCGATCAGTTTTCCGAGCGCGCCGTTGCGGTCGAGGATGTCTCGGCTTGCGGCGGGAAAACGAGCGAGCACGGTGCCGTCCGTGCGACCGACCGCGAAGAAGCTGCCCGGCTCGCGGCCGATCCGGGCGTAGTAATTTTCGAAATATTCCGGCAGCACGGAGGTGTGGATCACACCTGCGAAGCTGCCGTTCTCGCTCGGGCGCCGTCTGCTGACGCCGAAGAACGCGGCGCCCTGATAGGGCGGCCGCGGCGTGAGCGCCTCGCCAATATAGGTTCCGATATCGCCGGCGACGTGGGCCTTGAAATAGTCCCGGTCGGAAAAATCGATCTCGGGCGCCGGGACGACGAGGCTGTTGACGAGCGCGTGGCCCTTGGCGTCGAAGATCCAGACCGACTTCACGTGCGGCAGGGAAGCGACCAGTTGCTTCAGCCGCAAATGCACCGCTTGCTCGCGGGCAACGATGTCGGCATCCGGAAGATCGCGGATGATCTCGGCGATCTCCGACAGGCTGCGGTCGATGGTCTCGAATACTTTCAGCGCATGCTCATGCGCGACATCCAGCGTACGCTCGATTTCACGGTCGGCGGTTTCGCGGATCGAGACCCAGGAAACCGCGGATGCAAATACAAAGAGCGCCAACGGAAGCGCCAACGAGGCGACCATCATCCATTGCAGCAGTCTCAGCGAATTAGGTTGCGCGGTCTGCACGCTCGCTCCGGCTCCGCGCCGAGCATAACGCAAAGTAGTGCGGAGAATAAAGCGCAGCGGGGAAGGGAACTTTTCTCGGAGAGCGTTGAGCCGGATTGATGGTAGTTGATTCAAATCCAGCAGTTGGCTCCATCCGGGCTACAGAACAGTGCCTAGATCTGCCGTTCGACCATCTTCAGCTTGAGTTCGGCGATGGCTTCCGATGGGTTCAGGCCCTTCGGGCATGCCTTGGCGCAGTTCATGATGGTGTGGCAGCGGTAGAGCCGGAACGGGTCCTCGAGATTGTCGAGCCGCTCGCCGGTGGCTTCATCGCGGGAATCCTTCACCCAGCGCGTCGCCTGCAGCAGAGCAGCGGGCCCGAGAAAGCGTTCGCTGTTCCACCAGTAGCTCGGGCAGGAAGTCGAGCAGCAGGCGCACAGGATGCACTCGTAAAGGCCGTCGAGTTTTTCGCGGTCCTCGTGGCTTTGCTTCCATTCCTTCTGCGGCGTCGGCGTCGTGGTCTTCAGCCAGGGCTCGATCGAGGCATATTGCGCGTAGAAGTTGGTCAGATCGGGCACCAGGTCCTTCACGACAGGCTGGTGCGGCAGCGGATTGACCTTCACCGCGCCGCCTGCAGCGACATCGTGCATCGACTTGGTGCAGGCCAGCGTGTTCTGGCCGTCGATGTTCATGGCGCAGGAGCCGCAGACGCCTTCGCGGCAGGAGCGGCGGAAGGTCAGCGTCGGGTCGATGTTGTTCTTGATCCAGATCAGGCCATCCAGCACCATCGGGCCGCAATCGTTGATGTCGACATGATAGGTGTCGACGCTCGGATTCTTGGCGTCGTCCGGATTCCAGCGATAGACCCGGAACTCGCGCGTCTCGGTCGCGCCGGCCGGCTTCGGCCAGGTCTTGCCGCCGGTGATCTTCGAATTTTTCGGAAGCGTGAATTCAGCCATACCTGCAAGCCTTCGCTGTCGTCATCAATACACCCGCGCCTTCGGCGGGATGTACTGAACGTCGTTCGTCATCGTGTAGTCGTGCACCGGGCGGTAATCGATCGTGGTCTTGCCGTTCGGGTCGATCCACGCCAGCGTATGCTTCATCCAGTTCTTGTCGTCGCGCTCGGCAAAATCCTCGCGCGCGTGGGCGCCGCGGCTTTCGGTGCGGTTCGCCGCCGAATCCATGGTGACCACCGCTTGCACGATCAGATTGTCGAATTCCAGCGTCTCGACCAGATCCGAATTCCAGACCAGCGAGCGGTCGGTGGTTGCGATGTCGCCGATGCCGCCATGCACCTTGTGGATCAGGTTCTGGCCTTCGTGAAGGATTTCGCCGGTGCGGAACACCGCGCAATTGTTCTGCATCACGTGCTGCATGCTGTCCCGCAGCTTCGCGGTCGGCGTGCCGCCGGAAGCGTGGCGGTAATGATCGAGCCGTCCGAGCGCCATGTCGGCGGAATCCTTCGGTAACTCCGGCTGCTTGCCGTTCGGCGTCAGCTTTTCTGCGAGCCGCAGCGCGGCGGCGCGGCCGAATACGACGAGGTCGATCAGCGAGTTGGAGCCGAGCCGGTTGGCGCCATGCACGGACACGCAAGCCGCTTCGCCGATCGCCATCAGGCCCGGCACCACAGCATTGTCGTCGCCGTCCTTCTTGGTCAGGACTTCGGCGTGATAATTGGTGGGAATGCCGCCCATGTTATAGTGCACGGTCGGCACGATCGGAATCGGCTCACGGGTGACGTCGACATTGGCGAAGATCTTCGCCGATTCGGAAATACCGGGCAGCCGTTCCTGCAGCACCTTCGGATCGAGATGATCGAGGTGCAGGTAGATGTGGTCCTTCTTCTTGCCGACGCCGCGGCCCTCGCGGATCTCGATGGTCATCGAGCGGGAAACCACGTCGCGCGAGGCGAGGTCCTTGGCGGACGGCGCATAGCGTTCCATGAAGCGCTCACCCTCGGAATTGACGAGGTAGCCGCCTTCGCCGCGGGCGCCCTCGGTGACGAGGCAGCCGGCGCCGTAAATCCCGGTCGGGTGGAACTGGACGAACTCCATGTCCTGCAGCGGCAGGCCGGCGCGCAACACCATGCCGCCGCCGTCGCCGGTGCAGGTATGCGCCGAGGTGCAGGAGGCGTAGGCGCGGCCGTAGCCGCCGGTGGCCAGAATCGTGGTCTGGGCACGAAAGCGGTGCAGCGTGCCGTCGTCGAGCTTGAGCGCGATGACGCCGCGGCAGGCGCCCTGGTCGTCCATGATCAAATCGATGGCGAAGAACTCGATGTAGAACTCGGCCGAATGGCGCAGCGCCTGGCCGTACATCGTGTGCAGCATGGCGTGACCGGTGCGGTCGGCGGCGGCGCAGGTGCGCTGCGCCTGGCCCTTGCCGTAGTCCATGGTCATGCCGCCGAACGGACGCTGGTAGATCTTGCCGTCCTCGGTGCGCGAGAACGGAACGCCCCAATGTTCGAGCTCGTAGACGGCCTCCGGCGCGTTGCGCACCATGTATTCGATCGCGTCCTGGTCGCCGAGCCAGTCCGACCCCTTGACGGTGTCGTACATGTGCCAGCGCCAGTCGTCCGGATGCATGTTGCCGAGCGAAGCCGAAATGCCGCCTTGGGCTGCGACCGTGTGCGAGCGGGTCGGGAATACCTTTGTAATGCAGGCGGTGCGCAGGCCGGCCTCGCTGCAGCCGACCACCGCGCGCAGACCCGCGCCGCCGGCGCCCACCACCACGACATCGTAGGTGTGGTCCTCGATCGGATAGGCTTTTCCGTTGGTGGCCGGGCCACTGCGGCTCGTGGCCTTGCCGTTACCTTCAGCAGCCATGGGCTACACTCCCGATGACAGTTTTACGATCGCGTAAATCGAGGCCAGTGCCACTGCGATACAGAAGAAATTGTTGGCCATCACGCTCGCGAGCTTCAGCATCTCGTTGTGCACATAATCCTCGATGATGATCTGCATGCCGATCTTCATGTGCCAGACGCTGGCGATGATGAAGAGCACCAGGATGATCGCGATCGGAAGCGAGCCGAGGATCTGTGCCGCGCCGGCCTGGTTGCGGCCGATCAGCATCAGTACGATCACGATGACGGGCACGATCAAGAGCGTCATCGCCACCGCCGTGAGGCGCTGGCGCCAGAAATCGGTGGTGCCGGAATGCGAGGAACCGAGATTGCGGACGCGGCCGAGCGGCGTGCGCATCGAGGAGCGGCCGCTCATCGCCCGCCTCCGACTGTGTAGGCGATGATCCAGACCAGGACGGTCAGCGAAATGCCCGCGATCAGCGCGCCCCAGGTGAGCGCCTCACGCTCGTTGGCCTTGAAGCCGTAGCCGAGATCCCAGAAGAAGTAGCGGATACCGCTGACCAGATGGTGCAGCAGCGCCCAAGTATAGCCGAACACGATCAGCTTGCCGATGATGCTGCCAGTAAAGGCCTGGACATTGGCGTAAGCCCCGGGGCCGGATGCCGCCGCAATCAGCCACCAGGCGAGCAGTAGCGTGCCGAAATAGAGCGCAATACCAGTCGCACGGTGGATGACGGAAAGCGCCATCGTCAGGGTCATGCGATAGGTCTGCAAATGGGGCGATAGCGGTCGTTCGATCCTGGCGGTCATGCGGCGGCTTTACGTTGCTGTGGGACCGCGGCCCGGCCCATCGGGGAACGCGGTAGATGAATTCTATTTACGGAGTCGAAACAGTCCGCGCAACGGCCAAATGGCTTGGAATCGAACCACCGTTCATTGCTAGTGTGGCGATGAAGCGCGATTGTTCAGCGGCTTGGTATACCACGGGCATTTGGCAAGGTTGAAGAATTGAATATATATTCTATTCATTGAGGGCAAGCGAGGCTGCGCGCCAAAGGGTCGGTTCCGCGCCACGGCTCTACGAGACAGTCGACGAAGGCTCCGATCTCCAGAGAAGCCAGCCGTGACGGCTGAAGCACCAGATGCAGCGGGGCGGGTTGCGGCTCGTAGTCGACGAGCAGGCGAACCAGGGGCCGGCAGCGAGATCGGCTCCGGCCTGCCACGACGGCAACCGCACGATGTTGGCGCCTTCCCTTGCGGTGGCGGCGAGCGCATCGAGGCTATTCATCCAGAGCCGACCGGATATGCGGATTTTGCGGCCCGTTTTCTGCCGTCGGCAAAGCGCCATCCGACGCTGCCGGAGATAATGGATATTCCCGCATTTCGGAAGCAGCTAAGTCTCTCCGGCCGCCTGCAGATGCGCGCGTCGCAGGTGGTGAACACGGGATGCTTGGGACATGGTCGCCGGCCTCGATCCGAAAGAGCTTATCGAACTCGCCCTGCTGCTGATCGCGGTTGGCGCGCTGTCGGGATTTCTGGCCGGATTGTTCGGCATCGGCGGCGGCGCCATCCTGGTGCCGGTGTTCTACGAATGCTTCCGGCTGGCGGGCGTGCCGCTCGAGGTGCGGATGCCGCTCTGCATCGGCACCTCGCTTGCGATCATCATCCCGACCTCGCTCTCCTCGTTCCGCGCCCATTACAACAGGGGCGCGGTCGACATGGAAATCCTCAAGCGCTGGTGGCTGCCGATCGTGATCGGCGTGATCGCCGGCAGCGTCACCGCGCGCTTCGCGCCGGAGCGGCTGTTCAAGATCGTGTTCGTGATGGTGGCGTGGTCGGCGGCAGCGCGGCTGTTGCTGGCGCGGGAAACCTGGAAATTCGGCGATGACGTTCCGAAGGGTTTTCTGATGCGCGCCTACGGCTTCTTTGTCGGGCTGCTGTCGACCCTGATGGGGATCGGCGGCGGCCTGTTCGCGAATTTGCTGATGACGTTCTATGGCCGGCCGATCCACCAGGCGGTCGCGACCTCGTCGGCGCTGGCGGTGTTGATCTCGATCCCCGGGGCGCTCGGCTATATCTGTGCCGGCTGGCCTGCCGCCGCGCGCTTTCCCGATGTCGCCGCGCTGCAGGTGCCGTTCTCGATCGGTTATGTGTCGTTGATCGGAGCGCTGCTGGTGATGCCGACCACGCTGGTTGCTGCGCCGCTCGGTGTGAAGGTGGCGCATGCCCTGTCGAAACGCGCCCTTGAAATGGCGTTCGGCACGTACCTGTTCATCGTCGGCGGGAGGTTCGTGGTCAGTTTGGTAAGCGGGCAATAGCCGTCGCGGCGCGCAGCAGAGACCGCCGGCCCCTAGTCTTTCACACGCACTTCACTGTGCCGCCATTTGCGGAGATCGCCGATGCCTTCGATGCGATCGGAATCGCTGAGGACTTGCAGCCGTGCGGCGATCTCTTCACCGCCGATCGGCAGGGCAAGCTCCTCACAGCGCTTCGCGGCCAGAATGACCACCATCGCGGTCTTTTGCCATCGCGGCTTCAACAATGAGAAAAGGATGCCATCGAGGTCCGCTTCGGTCACAGATGGCGGCAAGCGAACTTGATCCCACGTGAGACTGCTGCTGATGGTCGGGATTTCCTCATCGCGAGGAGGTGGTTCCAAGTCTGGATGCTGGTCGTAGATTTGCGCGAGCAGATCCAAGTGCAAAGCGTCGACAACTTCTCGAAGCAATCCGTCGAGGGCCAGCCGCTCCTCTTTTCCGAGGCCCGCGATAGCCATTCTCGCATGATCCAAAGCGACGTCGGCGTCGAGGAAGTACTTTTGAATTCGGACAGCTTGCTCGCGGTTCATTATTTCAAGTCGCGACTGCTCGCGCTCCTAATGCTTCGAATAGATATCCTTGTACATATCCCGCAAAATGTTTTTCTGCACCTTGCCCATGGCATTGCGCGGCAGTTCGTCGACGACGAACACGCGCTTCGGCATCTTGAATTTGGCAAGTCGTCCGTCGAGCGCTTTCAGCACGCCCGCCTCGGTGACGTCTGCGCCCTTGTTGCAGACCAGCACCGCGGTGACGCCTTCGCCGAAATCGGCGTGCGGCACGCCGATCACGGCGGATTCGATCACGCCGGGCATGGCGTCGATCTCGCTCTCGATTTCCTTCGGATAGACGTTGAAGCCGCCTGATATCACCAGATCCTTGCCGCGGCCGAGGATGTGCACATAGCCCTTGTCGTCGATCTTGCCGAGATCGCCGGTGATGAAGAAGCCGTCGTCGCGGAATTCGGCTTTGGTCTTCTCCGGCATCCGCCAATAGCCCTTGAACACGTTGGGCCCTTTCACCTCGATCATGCCGATTTCCTCGCGCGCGAGCTCCTTGCCGGTCTCGGGATCGGTGACGCGCACGGAAACGCCGGGCAGGGGATGGCCGACCGCGCCGGGCACGCGCTCGCCATCATAGGGGTTTGACGTGTTCATGTTGGTTTCGGTCATGCCGTAGCGTTCCAGCACGGCGTGGCCGGTGCGCGCGGCCCATTCGCGATGGGTGTCGGCGAGCAACGGCGCGGAGCCCGAAATGAACAGCCGCATGTGCTTGGTCGATTCCTTCGACAGCGCCGGGCTCTGCAAGAGCCGCGTGTAGAAGGTCGGCACGCCCATCAGTACGGTGGCGCGCCCCATCAGCTTGATGATCGTTTCAGGGTCGAACTTCGGCAGGAAGATCATCGAGGCGCGGGCAAACAGCGTGACGTTGCTGGCCACGAACAGGCCGTGGGTGTGATAGATCGGCAGCGCGTGGATCAGCACGTCCTTGTCCGTGAACCGCCAGTAGTCGACCAGGCTGTAGGAGTTTGACGCGAGATTGTCATGCGTCAGCATCGCGCCCTTGGAGCGGCCGGTGGTGCCCGAGGTGTAGAGGATGGCGGCGAGGTCGTCATTGACGCGCGCGACCGTTGCGAAGGCCGCCGCCGCCTTGGCGGCGGCATCCGTCAGCGATCCCTTGCCGTCGGGCCCGAGCGTTTCGACCTTGGCCTTCACTTTCGCCGCGATCGCGCCGATGCCTTCGGCCTTCGACGGGTCGCAAACCACAAGCGCGGGCTCGGCGTCGGAGATGAAGTAGTCGAGTTCGTTAAGCGTATAGGCGGTATTGAGCGGCAGGTAGACGCCGCCCGCGCGCACGGTCGCAAGATACAGCACCAGCGCCGGCACGGATTTTTCGGTCTGGGCTGCGACGCGGTCGCCGGGCTTGACGCCGCGCGCAACCAGCACGTTCGCCATCTGGCCGGCGCGGGCGATCAGCTCCCCATAGCTGATGCGCGTGCCATCGAGCATTTCGATCGCGAGCCGGTTCGGATCGTCGAGCGTGTCGAACAGGCGGGAAAACAGGTTGGCGTTGGCAGTCGTGTTCATGCAAACTTCCCTGAAGGGCGCTGGCCGGGAATTTCGTCGGCTGGAATAGCAAGAACGCCCTTCAAAAAGCAACGGAGACAGTTTGCATGACAAATAGCGGGAAACGCGTGGCCTGGGTAACGGGCGGGGGCAGCGGAATTGGCGCGTCAGGGGCGGAATTCCTGGCGGCGGATGGCTGGATCGTAGTGGTTTCGGGACGCCGCAAAGACGCCCTCGACGAGGTCGTGGCCAATATCGCCAAAAACGGCGGCAAGGCTGAGGCGATCGCGCTCGACGTCAGCAACAAGGAAGACGTCGACAAAGCCGCCGATCAGATTCTCGCAAAACACGGCCGGATCGACCTTTTGGTCAACAGCGCCGGCATCAATGTGCCGAAGCGAAGCTGGGCCGACATGGAACTGGAGGGCTGGGACAAGGTCGTCGATATCAACCTCAACGGCGTGCTCTATTGCATGCGCGCGGTGCTGCCGGCGATGCGCAAGCAGAAGGACGGCTGCATCATCAACGTCGCGTCCTGGGCCGGCCGTCACGTGTCAAAGATGCCGGGACCGGCCTACACTACCACAAAACATGCGGTGCTGGCGCTGACCCATTCCTTCAACATGGACGAATGCGTCAACGGGCTGCGCGCCTGCTGTCTCTCACCCGGCGAGGTCGCGACCCCGATCCTGAAATCGCGCCCGGTGGTGCCTTCGGAGGAAGAGCAGGCGAAAATGTTGCAGCCGGAAGATTGCGGCCGCACCATCGCCTTCGTCGCCAGCCTGCCGCCGCGGGTCTGCGTCAACGAAATCCTGATCAGCCCGACGCATAATCGCGGATTTATCCAGACGCCGGCGAATAGGGATTAAAGCGAGCTCTCTCCAACTGTCGTCCCTGCGAACGCAGGGACCCATATCCACTGATGTTTGTATTGCGCACCAGCGGCGGCCCCAGCGTTCCAAACAACTCACGCCTGTGGTTATGGGCCCCTGCGTTCGCAGGGGCGACGGGAGCGCGCGCCGTTGCCGCACGGACTGCGCCCTCAAAAGTTTCAAACATCACGATAAATTATTCGCCGAAACCAGCCGAAAAACCTCCCGTAGCTCGGGCCAACGACGACGAAATCAACCGGTCCATCGACCAGCGTCGTTGTTTTCAGCACCGGCATCCGCCGGCTATCGCAATCTCGGGAGAAGATTCATGTCGAAACGTATTGCACTTCTGTCCGCCGCCGTGTTCAGCGCGCTGGCTTTCACCGCCACCATCACCGCGCCCGCCAGCGCGGAAGAAAAGACCGTGATGGTCGGCGGTGCGGCGATGTTCCCGTCCAAGAACATCATCCAGAACGCCGTCAATTCGAAGGACCACACCACGCTGGTTGCCGCGGTGAAGGCCGCCGGCTTGGTCGCGACCCTCGAAGGCAAGGGCCCGTTCACGGTGTTCGCGCCGACCAACACCGCCTTCGGCAAGCTGCCGGCCGGCACGGTCGAGACGCTGGTGAAGCCGGAGAACAAGGGGACGCTGACCAAGATCCTTACCTACCACGTCGTGCCGGGCAAGCTCGCCGCGTCCGACCTGAAGGATGGCATGAAGCTCAAGACCGCCGAAGGCGAACAGCTCTCGGTCAAGCTTCAGGAGGGCAAGGTCTGGATCGTCGACGCGAAGGGTGGAACCTCCATGGTCACGATCTCGAACGTCAATCAGTCGAACGGCGTGATCCATGTGGTCGACACCGTGCTGATGCCGGCGTCCTGAACTCCCCGCGCGCCCCTGACGGGTCCCAAACAGGGGCGTGTGGATTGGCGGGCCGGGGCAACCCGGCTCGCTTTTTCGTGAAAGTCGATACGCGCCATGCATCGTTCTGATAGAATCATGGCAGTAACGAAACCCGGTTCCGGGCGTATATTCGATAACGAATTGCAAGCGGGGATGAGCCATGTCGGCTGTAACAGTCAGCGACCAACACGCCGCGTCAACCAAGGCAAAAACCATTCAGCCGGCCTGGGTGCGGGCGCTGCACTGGACCAACGCGTTTGCGATGGTCCTGATGATCATGTCGGGATGGCAGATCTATAACGCCTCGCCGCTATTCGGCTTTACGTTCCCCCGTTCGATCACGCTGGGCGGCTGGCTCGCCGGAGGGCTGCTCTGGCATTTCGCCGCGATGTGGCTGTTGATGGTCAACGGGCTGATCTACCTGGTGATGGGCTTTGTTACCGGCCGCTTCCGCAAGAAGCTGCTGCCAATCACGCCGGAGGGCGTGATTTCAGATACGAAAGCTGCGCTGACCGGCAAGCTGTCGCACGACGACCTCAGCAAATACAATTATGTGCAGAAGCTGCTCTACGCCGGCATCATCGTCGTCGGCATCCTCATCGTGCTGTCAGGTCTGGCGCTCTGGAAGCCGGTGCAACTGCAATACCTGGCGGCGTTGTTCGGCGGCTACGAGGGCGCCCGTTACGTCCATTTCTTCTGCATGGCGGCGATTGTCGCCTTCATGGTGGTGCATGTCGCGCTCGCCCTCCTGGTGCCGAAGAGCCTGCGCGCCATGATCATCGGCCGCTAGAGCATGATCCGGAAAAGTGGGTACCGGTTTTCCGCTAAGATCATGCGCAAGATATAGACACGGAGTACGACCATGGGCCGCATGCGCAAGCTTCTGATCCCCGGTGTCGACAAGGCGCTTCTCGTCAGAGACGCCGTCAAGTCCATGCCGGATCTCACGCGCCGGCGCTTCATCTCGGGCGGCGCGAGCCTTGGCGCGCTGACACTTCTGACCGGTTGCGATGTGACGGACAGTTTCTCGGCCGAGGAAATGCTCAAGCAGGTCTCGAAATTCAATGACGGCGTACAGGCATTGATGTTCAATCCCAATGCGATGGCGCCGACCTTCCCGGAAAGCGCGATTACCAAGCCGTTCCCGTTCAACGCCTATTATAATCTCGACGAGGCACCTGAAGTCGACGGCAAGACCTGGAAGCTCGAGGTGCGTGGTCTCGTCGAGAACAAGAAGTCCTGGACGCTGGACGAGCTCTATCAACTGCCGCAGGTCAAGCAGGTCACGCGCCATATCTGCGTCGAAGGCTGGAGCGCGATCGGAAGCTGGACCGGCACGCCGTTGCGCGATTTCCTCAAACTGATCGGCGCCGATACGCGCGCGAAATATGTCTGGTTCCAGTGCGCCGACAAGGACGGCTACAATTCGCCGCTCGACATGCCGAGCGCGATGCATGCGCAGACCCAGATGACGTTCAAATTCGGCGACGAGATACTGCCGCGCGCCTATGGTTTCCCGATGAAGATCAGGGTGCCGACCAAGCTCGGCTTCAAGAACCCGAAATACGTGATCTCGATGGAAGTCACCAACGACTACAAAGGCGGCTTCTGGGAAGACCAGGGGTATAATTCGTTTAGCGGGAGTTAGTCGCGCTTCGTCGTTTCGCCGTCAGCGCGTGACGTCAGGACGATCCAGCCTCTTGATGCAGCTCGCCACCCCGCATCAAGCGGCGGGCGATGTCGGCCGTCTGCAGCGACGCGCGTTCTGTCGGTGAATGGGCCGCCAGATAGCGGGCTACTGCGATCAGGATGTGCCGGCCCTCGTCCGTGTCGCCCCACGCGCCGAACTGCCGGACTCCCGCCTCCAGCATCTGATACGCATGGAAGCCTGCATCTTCGCGCAGCGCCGCATGCGCGAGCGTGACGATCAGCGCCTGCGGCGAATGGCCGAGCGTGAGATGCCGTGCCACCAGGCTTGCGGCGAGATCGACCTGCCTCTGCCGGTCGAAGGCGTCGAGCAAGGCGGCGCCGATCGTCTCTGGATCCGCGGGCAGATCATCGAGCTGCTCGCCGCCGTCGCCCGGGATGCGCGCCGGCGGCACATTGAGATAGCGAGCAAGGTAGAGCGCCATCGCTCCGTGCAATACGCCGCGCACGGCCGTGACGTGCGTGTCGATGTTGGCAGTCCCGATGCGCATCAGCATCTGGTGGACTGCGTTGGCGTAGGTGAAGACGTGATGCGCCGTCTCCCAATCGGCGTGCTCGTTGGCATTGCCGAAGCGCGCCACCCTGAGCGCTGCCGCGTAGGCGAGGGATTGGCCAAGGTCGGCAGGAGCGGCACCGGCGCGGATCGCCCCCTTGAGCGCGTCAACGATTCTGGCCGGATCGTCACCGAGCAGCTCTTGAGCAAGTGCGGCGTGGCTCGACCAGTCACGCGAACCGCGTCCGGCAGCGAACAGGTCCGCGAGTTCGCTGGTTGATCCTTCACACAATGCAACGAGGTCAACGGGCTGGCGCCAGGCAGTCGATTCCTCGGCGCCACGGGCCGCTACCATCTGACCGACGACAGTCGGCAGCAGAGCCGCCGCGTGTTGCCAGCCGATCAGGTCGAGGCACTCGAATGCCTTGTTGATGAAGTCGAGCGAGTGCCCGGTGTCGGCGAACGCCCGCTCGGTCTCGGCGGCGAAAAGCGCATCGGCGAGTTCAGCCGGGGAGAAGCCGGCCGCAATCGCCGAGAGCAGGGTGCGCTCCGCGGCCTCGCGATGGCGCACGTTTGTCCAACGCCGCAGCCAGCGTTTGAGCGTGGCCGGGTCCGGCCGGCTTCCAAGCGGCGCGCGTTCCCGCCGCGGCGCCTCGCCGTCGCAGTCCGCCGCCACGCGGCGTGCGCCGTGGAATAGAGCGAGATAGGCTTCATTCTCCGGCAGCAAGGGCAGGATATTGGCGAGTGCCGTAAGGATCGTAAGACCGACGCCCCAGCCGTCGCGATTTTGCGCCCCGAACAGCGCCACCTCCCGTACGATTTCGGTCTGCGGTACGCCGGCCGCGAGCTGACCATGTATGGCCTTGGCAATGACGAGGCCAAGATTGTGGGCAAGGCCGTTCGCAAGCCGCTGATGCCAGTGCGCGGCGAGATCGGCATGCGTGAACGTGGTCTTCACCCAGACGTCACCATTGCGCACCTCGACCGGGCAGATCGGCACGTCGTCCGCCCACAGGTCGAAGGTGCAGCCGCTTTCGAGATCGAAGCGCGCGTGATGCCAGTGACAGGTCAGGATGCCGTCCTCGACGCTGCCGCGCTCGAGCGGGAAGCCCATATGCGGGCACCGATTGTCGAGGGCGAAGGCACGTCCGCGGTCGTAGATGACAAGGATCGGACGATGGTCACCGCGCACAACGAGCCGCCCCTTGAGCTTCAGCTCCTCAAGGCGGCCCGCCAGCGCAAATTCCTTGCTCGGCGCGTCCATGAGCATACCTCCCATTGTCGCTTTGGGGGCGCTGCAGGTACTCCGCAACATAGGTATCCTCTCGCGCAAAGGCGAGAGCATACGGCGGGTTTGGGGCTGCGCGGAAGGAACTGCACTGGATCACGCCGCTGCAGTTCTGAGCGTTATCTCAACGCGCACTGAAGGTGAGACCGGCGTGCCCCGTCAGACGCTTGCGCAACGCCGGACCCATCAGCGCGCCCGGCGTCCAGATGCCGCCCTCGCCCTGCACGTCGCGCACGAGGCAGAGAGCGCTCTCGGCGATCATCTTGCTGGTGGAGCCGTAGCCCGGATCGCGGTCGCCCCTGACGACCGTCTCGACCCGTCCGCCATCCGGCTGCTCGCCCAGGAAGAGAATGTCGTAGAAGCCCTTCTCGCGCTCTTCCCGGGTCGGGCCTGCGCCGGGTTTGAGACCGCCGGTCCTGAACAACGAAAACACCGTGGCGAACGTCTCCGTCGTCACGCCGGCGATCTCCCCCAATCCCGGCGCGACCATCATCTCGTCGTAGACGAAATCCCTGCCATAGAGATGACCCAACAGGAAATTCGTGCGGTGCACGTTCTTGGTGTTGACCGGCGCCATCGGGAACGGCACGAGCCACGCGTTCATGTGCGGGTCGTATTCGGGGATGAGGCCCGACGGCTGAGACGGCCCGGTGAACCCCGGCGTCAACGCGAAGGGGTCGGTCAGCAGCCCGATCAGGGCCGGATCGCGCGCGGCGGCGGCCAACGTCGCCTGGGCGCTCGCCGCAGTGCCGCCAGACATGCCGCCTTTCACCTTGCGCAGGCGGGCTTTGACCCGCCGCGCCGGACGTCCGAATTTCTCGCGCGCCTTCTCCTGCAGCGTGAGCACGCCGAGGTCGAACGGGATGGAATCGAAGCCGCAGGAGAAGACGATGCGCGCGCCGGTCCGTTTCGCCTCTTCGTGATGGGCGTCGATCATGCGCCGCATCCAAACCGGTTCGCCGCAGAGATCAACATAGGCCGTCCCCGTGGCCGCGCAGGCCGCCACCAGCCCGGGACCGTGGAGCTGATAGGGCCCGACAGTCGAGATGATCACGGCCGCGCGCTCGCACATCGAACGCAGGCTGGCCGGCTCGTCGGCATCCGCCTTGACCAACGGCAAATCGTCCGGTGCGCCGATGTCAGCACGAACCTTCTGGAGCTTGTCGGTCGAGCGCCCCGCGATCGCCCAGGACGGGGCATTGTCGCCGCGATAGGACGTCGCCAGATATTCGGCGATGAGACGGCCGGTGTAACCCGTCGCTCCATAGATGATGAGGTCGAAGTCCCGCTTCACGACGTTGGTCCTCCTCGAGACCCGGGAGAGCTATCGCCCCATCGCGTTTGATGGAGCATACCACAGTTCCCGCTGCCGAGCAGACACCTTACCATCAGGCGTCCACTCAAAAACTTCGCACCTTCCTCTGAAATGCCGACAACACCGCACCCAGCGCCAGCATCGCCGCGGAAACATTCAGCGCAAACGACAGGCTGCCCAGCGCATCCGTGATCGCGCCGACCACGATCGGGCCCAGCGTCTGGCCGATGCCGAATGAAATCGTCATCGCCGCGATCGCGGTGGGCCAGGCCTGCGGCGGGTAGTTGAAGCGGACGAAGGCAGTGGTGGAGCCGACCACCGCAAAGAACGCCACGCCGAATACCAGCGCCGATGTGGCGAGCAGCCACACCGAGTGCCCGAAGATCGGCATCGCCGCGCCGATGGCGTTGACGCCGAGAATGATAGTGGTGGCGAGGCCGCCGCGGTCGAGCGCCAGTACGCGACGCCATACCCAGGGCGTGGCGAAAGCGCTGACACCGATCAGGCTCCAGAACGCGCTCTGCGCCGCGGCGCCGCCACCGGCGTCGCGGATATAGGCGATCATGAAGGTCATGTAGGCGATGTAGCCGGCACCGAACAGAAAGTAGCCGGTGAGATAGATCACGACCGGCGCGACGGCGAATTTGACTGCCGTCGTTTCGGTCAGGGCTGCACGGGCGTGAAACGGTGCGAGCAGGACCGGGATCGTCATGACGACCGCCAGCGCGGTCATCGCCCACCAGACGATCCACCACGAGCCCGGCCCGAAGCCCTGCAGCACGAACGGCGCCGCCAGTCCCGATGCCAGGATGCCGATCCCGGGGCCGGCATAGAACAGGCTGAGCAGAAAATTCGCCCGCTCAGGGCGCGACTGCGCAATCGTCGCCGCCAGCGCGCCGCCGCCGACGAATCCGGCCGCGGCGCCGACGCCCGCCAGAAGGCGGGCAAAACTCAGAACGTAGAAGTTGCCGGTGATGGCGCAGAGCGCCAGCGATAGCACGCAGGCCAGCGTTCCCCACCGAACCGAAGCCGCCAGCCCAAAACGCCGGATCATCCGCGAGGCGAACAGAGCGCCCGCGAGATAGCCGGCGGCATTGATGGTGTTCATGAAACCGGCCGCGGAATAGCTCCAGGCCAGCGTGTCGCGCATGTCAGGCAGCACCAGCGCATAGGCGAAGCGGCCGATGCCGAGACCGACGGTCGGCGCCAGCGACAGAATGAGGATCAGCCGTGCGGGATGCGCGTAACTCGCGGGACGGTCGGGGGCGTGCAAGGAATTTGCTCCGGCGGAACGGCATTGTGGCAGGCCGGCAGGGGGATGCACAGGCTCTGCGGCCGCAATGGTGTCTTGCCAATCGCGCAATGCCGCTCTAGCACTCCGCCCGACCGGTCATTCCGGGGCGCGGCGAAGCCGCGAGCCCGGAATCCATTCGTCCGCGTGGGCTCGTGGCCGGCATGGATTCCGGATCGCCTCGGCTCGCGCTCGGCGTCCGGAATGACGACGAGAGACCCTAGAAGGACCTGACCATGGCGACCCATAAACTGCTGCTTCTCCCCGGCGACGGTATCGGCCCCGAAGTGATGGGGGAGGTGCAGCGCCTGATCGACTGGATCAATGCGCAGGGCATCGCGAAATTCGAGACCGAGCAGGGGCTGGTCGGCGGCTCCGCCTATGACGCGCACAAGGTGTCGATCTCGGAAGGCGACATGGACAAGGCCAAGGCGGCCGATGCCATTATCTTCGGCGCAGTCGGCGGCCCGAAGTGGGACAGCGTCCCCTACGAGGTGCGGCCCGAGGCTGGCCTGTTGCGGCTGCGCAAGGATCTCGGTCTGTTCGCCAATCTGCGCCCCGCAGTGTGCTACCCGGCGCTCGCCGATGCCTCCAGCCTGAAGCGCGAGGCGGTCGAAGGCCTCGACATCATGATCGTGCGCGAACTCACCGGCGGCGTCTATTTCGGCGAGCCGAAAACCATCACCGATCTCGGCAATGGCCAGAAGCGCGCCATCGATACCCAGGTATACGACACCTATGAGATCGAGCGCATCGGCCGCGTCGCCTTCGACCTGGCGCGCAAGCGCCGCAACAAGGTGACGTCGATGGAAAAGCGCAACGTCATGAAATCGGGCGTGCTTTGGAATGAGGTCATGACTCAAGTGCATGCGCGCGAATACAAGGACGTGACGCTGGAGCATCAGCTCGCCGATTCCGGCGGCATGATGTTGGTGAAGGCGCCGAAGCAGTTCGACGTCATCGTCACCGACAATCTGTTCGGCGACATGCTGTCCGATATCGCGGCGATGCTCACGGGATCGCTCGGCATGCTCCCCTCGGCGTCGCTCGGCGAGATCGACGCCAAGACCAGGAAGCGCCGCTCGCTATTCGAGCCGGTGCACGGCTCGGCGCCCGATATCGCCGGAAAGGGCCTCGCGAATCCAATCGCGATGATCTCGTCGTTCGGGATGGCGCTGCGCTATTCCTTCGACATGGGCACGCTGGCCGACAAGGTCGACGCGGCGATCGCGGCGGTGCTCGCCAGCGGTCTGCGGACTGCGGACATCAAGTCCGAGGGCACGACGGCAGCTTCAACCACGCAGATGGGCGAAGCGATTTTGAAGGAATTGCAGAAGTTGCACGCGTGAGCGGGCAACAAATTCGGTGTCGTCCCTGCGGAACGCAGGGACCCATAATCACAGCCGTTGGTCGTGAAGCGAAAGCCGTCGACCAGCGTCCCTGAATCGAGAAGCCGCAGCGTAAGGGCCCCTGCGTTTTGCAGGGGCGACGGCGTGATTATTCGATCTAAATCAATACAGCGGGAAGCGCTGCGGATAACCGCCCATGTCCGACGGCGGGTTGAGCGGCTGGCGGTCGATCGGCCGGTTGAGGTTTTCGCGCGCGAATGACGGATATCCCAGATCCGGCGGGAAGGCGTAGTCTTGGAACTTGCGGTCGCCCGGCAGCACTTCCGTGCCTGCATCGAGCCAGGAGCGCGTGGTGACGTAGACGCGGGTGCGCGGGCCCTGTTGGTACGACCGGTTGGGACCGTTCGGGCCGTAATAGGGCCGGCCGTCGCGGTCATATTGCTGCCGGGACTGCGCGCTGGCGGAGGTCGTGCCGATGGCGACGAGGGCGGCCGCGGCAAGCAACATCGCGAGCTTGCTCGCAGCAGGGAATTTTCGGGTCATTGCATCCTCGTCATTGTCCGCCCGCGACGGGCCGGCTGATCGCCAAATCTGGTTACGTGCATTGTAGCCAGGGTGGGATCGTCGTCGCTAGGTCAATTGAGCCACACCGCGCCGGAATAATGCGGTGCGAAGCGAAAAAGTTTCATGAAAACCAGTGTCTTGGCTGCTTGTTGCCACAATTGTGAGGGGCGGCGAAAACAACCGCGCCGCGGCCGGGCTTAAAGTGTGCCGCGCAGCCGCGGATTATCGGCGCCCGTCACCCAATCCGCTGACAAGGCCGGGGCGCCCGATGTCGCGCAATCGCTGCGCCTGACTTCGGCGCGGGCGAACAATTCCGTCAGTTTGGTATCGTTGCCGGCCGATAGCAGAATCAGCCGGTTCAGCAGGCAGCCGATCGCGGTGCGGCGGGCCGGCAGGTCCTCGCCCAGGCACGACCAGCCCGATAGACGGAATTTCGGCTCATCGATGTGTTTGAAAAATCGGAGGCAGGAGCGGGCTGCCTCAGTGCCGCCGACCCGGCGAAACAGCGTCACGGCGCCGAACTTACTGTCGATGATTCCTGCCGCCTCCAACTCGCGAGCGCCGGCGGGATCCATCCGTGCAGCGAGATAGCCGGCCGCCGAGCCGACCTGGTCGATTTCTTCACCCGGACGATAGATTTCGAGCTCGGCAACCGGCACGCCTCCGGTGCCGGTCCAGTGGAACACGTCCTTGCGGCCGCCTTCTGGGTGCCGGAAGATCTCGTAAGTCTCTGTCTTGCCGGGGAAAATGAACTGGCTTACGGCGAACGCCGGTACCATGCGCCCGGCTTGGCTCCAGGCCTTCGGCGCCGTCTCCATCGCAGTGATATCGGGCAAATGCTGCCATAGCGCGATACCGCCGATGGTCATCAGCGCCAGCGTCATCAGATAGGCGCAGAGCCGGGCCAGCGTGCCGCAGACCTCGTCTATGAGGCTTGCCAGCGCCGGGTGAATTCTCGTCCTATATTGGGAATCGGCCGAACCGGCCGGAAACGAATGCATCAAACGCCCAAACGCAACCGCCAAACGTTGTCATATCGGCGTTTCTCGCATAGAAGCGCTGCCTTCTCCCTTTCCGCTTGAGGCGGCGGGGCGGCATTTTTCCTCGGAGAGTGAACGATGGGTTACAAAGTCGCTGTCGTCGGTGCGACCGGCAATGTCGGGCGCGAAATGCTCAATATTCTCGACGAGCGCAAATTCCCCGCCGACGAGGTCGTGGTGCTGGCCTCGCGCCGCAGCGTCGGCGTCGAAGTGTCCTATGGCGACCGCACCCTGAAGGTCAAAGCGCTCGAGCACTACGACTTTTCCGACGTCGACATCTGCCTGATGTCGGCGGGCGGCTCGGTGTCGAAGGAATGGTCGCCGAAGATCGGCGCCGCCGGTGCGGTCGTGATCGACAATTCGTCGGCTTGGCGGATGGACCCGGACGTGCCGCTAATCGTGCCGGAAGTGAACGCGGACGCGGCCGCGGGCTTTGCCAAGAAGAACATCATCGCCAATCCGAACTGCTCGACCGCGCAGCTCGTGGTGGCGCTGAAGCCGCTGCACGACAAGGCCACCATCAAGCGCGTCGTGGTCGCGACTTATCAATCGGTCTCGGGCGCCGGCAAGGATGCGATGGACGAACTGTTCTCGCAGACCAAGGCCGTCTACACCAATGACGAACTGGTCAACAAAAAATTCCCCAAGCGCATCGCCTTCAACGTTATCCCCCATATCGACGTGTTCATGGAGGACGGCTACACCAAGGAAGAGTGGAAGATGATGGCGGAGACCAAGAAGATTCTTGATCCAAAGATCAAGCTCTCCGCCACCTGCGTCCGCGTGCCGGTGTTCGTCGGCCATTCGGAGGCCGTCAACATCGAGTTCGAGAATCCGATCACCGCCGATGAGGCGCGCAACATCCTGCGCAACGCGCCGGGCTGCCTCGTCATCGACAAGCAGGAGCCCGGCGGTTACGTCACGCCCTATGAGTCGGCCGGCGAGGACGCGACCTATATCAGCCGCATCCGCGAGGACGCGACGGTGGAGAACGGCCTCGCGCTGTGGTGCGTCTCCGACAATCTGCGCAAGGGCGCAGCCCTGAACGCGGTGCAGATCGCCGAATGCCTGATCAACCGCAAGCTGATCACCGCGAAGAAGAAGGCGGCGTAGGATTTGTAGGGTGGGCAAAGCGCAGCGTGCCCACCATTTAGTGCCGCGATCGAGGACGGATGGTGGGCACGGCGCGTTACGCCTTTGCCCACCCTACGCGACTACGCTGCGAAACTCCTTCGCCACCTGATCCAGCACGAACAGCGAACCCTCGGCGACGCCGAAATAGGCGCCGTGCAATTCCATCTCGCCGCGCTCGACGCGGGCGCGGACGAACGGGAACGTCATCAGATTTTCCAGTGAGCGGAAGATCGCAGCTTTCTCGATCCTGATCGTGAACTCGTGCATCGTCTCGCGCTCGCGCTGCTCGACGACCTCGCCCGGCTTGATGAACATCGCCATCCAGCGGCCGATGAAGTCGCTGGGCGACAGCGGGTCGGTCTTGTCGATGAAGGCGCGAATGCCGCCGCACTGGGCATGGCCGAGCACGACGATATGCTTGATGCGAAGCACGTTGACCGCATATTCCAGCGCCGCGGACACGCCATGGGCGCCGCCGTCGGGCTGATAGACCGGCACCAAATTGGCGACGTTGCGCACCACGAACAGCTCGCCGGGGCCGGCGTCGAAAATCACTTCCGGCGAGACTCGGGAATCGCAGCAGCCGATCACCATCACGGCGGGCGACTGGCCGCGCTCGGAGAGTTCCCGGTAGCGCGTCTGTTCGGTCGGCAGCCGTTGCGAGGTGAAGGCCCGGTAGCCGTCGAGCAGATGTTGCGGGAATGAGGTCATGGTGCCATGCCTAACCATAAGCCGATGACGGGAACAAGGCTTTCAGGCGAACGCGTGAGGTGATATCGCGGAGGCCTGAAAAACCATCCGGGAACCAGCCATGATCCGTCCGCGCCGCAGCCTGTTGTTCATGCCGGGATCTAACGCGCGGGCGCTGGAAAAGGCGCGCAACCTGCCGGCCGACGGCATTATTCTCGACCTCGAGGATTCAGTGGCGCCGGATGCCAAGGCAATGGCCCGCGACCAGATCGCCAAGGCGATTGCGGCCGGCGGATTCGGCAAGCGCGAGGTGCTGATCCGGGTCAACAGCCTCGATACGTCCTGGTGGGTCGACGACGTCACCATGGCCGGCAAGGCGCGGCCTGACGGCATCCTGGTTCCCAAGATTTCCAGCGTCGCCGATCTCAACGCCATCGCGAACCGCCTGAGCGACATCAACGCCGACATGTCCATCCGGGTCTGGGCCATGATCGAAACCGCGCGCGCGGTGCTTGATGCCGACAAGCTCGCCGCGGCGGCGAGGGATTCCGAAACCAGGCTTGCAGGCTTCGTGTTCGGCCCGAACGACATCTCGCGGGAGACGCGGATCCGGATGCAGCCGGGCCGCGCGGCGATGATTCCGATGATCACACACTGCATCCTGGCGACGCGCGCGCACGGACTGGAAATTCTCGACGGCCCCTACAGCGACATCGGCAACATCGACGGCTTTGCGACCGAATGCGCGCAGGGCCGCGATCTCGGCTTCGACGGCAAGACGCTGATCCATCCGAGCCACATCGAGGCCTGCAACGCCATCTTCACGCCGCCGGCCGAGGAGGTCGAACAGGCGCGCAAGATCATTGCAGCGTTCGAGAAGCCGGAAAACGCCTCGCGCGGGGCGATCCAGCTCGACGGACGGATGGTGGAACGGCTGCACGCCGACATGGCGCGGCGGACGATCGCGATTGCCGACGCGATCGCGAACATGGGGCATTAGTCGCGTTTCAGGCTCAGGATGTAGTTTGCAAGATTGTCGGCCTGTTCGGGTGCGATGATCAGATTGGGCATCCGTTGGTGGCTGGTCTGAGGAACACTTTCAGCGACAGCGCCGTGGTCGATGGCCGGTTGGCGATCGCGACGAAATCCGGCGGACCGCCCTTGGCGCCTGCGGTCTTGGCATCGATGGCATGACAATCCTTGCACCACGCCTCGGCGAGACGATGTCCGGCCGAGATACTGTCTGCAGGCAGCGTGGCGCCGCCCGCGTTACGTACCCGCAGCACTAGCAGGATCGCGAGCGCGCAAAGAACTGCGACCAAAACGTGCAGCCAAGTGAAGCGCGACATTTTGGTCAACTCGCGGCAGGAGAAAAGGTGCCCGGCCTTTACTGGTTTGCCCGTGGGCCGAGCCCGTCGATCGTCGGCGCGTTGGCGCAATAGTCCTCGTAATGCGCCGCGGCCGTGCCGGCGGCGAGATCGCGGTCGCATTGGCGCTTGTGGATGCACATGGCGCAGACGCGCTCCATGTCGCGGAGCACCAGAGGCTCTGTGCGGGCCAGCGCTTCATGGTCGATGCCGAGCGCGGACAGCATCTTCGGCAGCTCATCGGCGGCATGCGGCCCCTGGCGGACCAGTGCCTCCAGGTCGGCGGACGACATCCGCAGATCGCTTGCGATCTGGCCGAAATTGGCGGCGTCCAACTCGCGCATTTCCCGCAGCTCGCGCCGGTGTTTCAGCCATTCGCCGAAGATATCGACCATGCGGTTGACGGTGGGATAGGGCTTTTCCTGAACGGTCATGGCACGGCTCCCTTGGTAGCTCGAATGACCAAGGATGGGGCAAGCCGAAGCGGGCGTCGTTGCGCTGGGTCAAAGAGGGGGCGCGTCGATCTCACCCTCCCCTGGAGGGGGAGGGTCGGCTCGCATGAGCGTAGCGACATGCGAGACGGGGTGGGGTGATCTCTCCATTCGGGCACCGTTGGATGTGGAGAGACCCTCACCCCACCCCGCCGCTCATTTCATGAGCGTCGACCCTCCCTCTCCAGGGGAGGGTATCGCGCCCCGAACCTCTCCGCCGCCCATGCATACAGGCTGCCCGGAATCGGCTTCTCACCGCCGCGGCCTTTGGGCGAGATGTGCAGGCCGACGATTTCGGGGTCGGCGAGCAGGCCTGAAAAATCCGTCGGCTCAAAAAACAGCTTTGGTTCGGCGTGGACCGCGTAGAACGACTGCTTCGGCAGCGCGTGCTGCAATGCGTTCGAGCGGCGCGCGAGCGCGGTGAGCGAAGCCGGGCCGTAGATGGCGACGCGGATGTCGGAGAGGCGGCTCGATCGGCGGCGTAACTGGCGCAGCATGAAGGTGAGGCGATGGCGCAACGCCAGCCAATCCGGCGTCAGGTCCTCCTGCTCCATCAGTTCCCTGAACGCCTGCACGATCGGATCGTTCGCAGGCAGGTACAACACCGAGTTGCCGAGCTGGCGTCGGCGTTCCCACGCGAAGTAAGGCTTTGCGGGATCGATCTCGACCGGTTTGAGCAGCAGCACGTCGGCGTCGAGCCACAATCCGGCGCGCTCGGCCATCAGCCGCATGCGGAAGAAATCGCTGAATTGCAAAATGGTCCAGTCGCGCCAGCTTCCGTCAGCCTCGGGCGGGCGCAGCCGCTCGGAAAAGGAATGTGGCAGGATCGCTTCCGCTTCGGCGTTGCCGACGCCGTCGGGCAGGCCGGGCAACGGATCGAAACTGTAGACGGTGACCTTGTGGCCGGCGGCGACCTGCGACCTGAGGCAGGTCAGCCGCAGCCCGTCGAGCGGGCCGTGCCAGAAGGTGACGACGTCAGGCCGCATCCGCGCCGCCTCCGCTCAACGAAAGAGCCCCGATCTGGTCGGGGCTCTCGTAACAGGATCAGGTAACACGATCACGCCCAGGCGCGCTCTTTCTTCAGCTTCGCCTCGTAATCGTCGATCGACGATTTCTTCTCCATGGTCAGGCCGATGTCGTCGAGGCCGTTCATCAGGCAGTGCTTGCGGAACGGATCGATCTCGAATTTCACCTTGCCGCCGTCGGGGCCGCGGATTTCCTGGTTGGCGAGATCGATGGTCAGCGTGGCATTCGCCCCGCGCTCGGCATCGTCGAACAGCTTGTCGAGGTCTTCCTGGCTGACGCGGATCGGCAGAATGCCGTTCTTGAAGCAGTTGTTGTAGAAGATGTCGCCGAACGAGGTCGAGATCACGCAGCGGATGCCGAAATCGAGCAGTGCCCACGGCGCATGCTCGCGGCTCGAGCCGCAGCCGAAATTGTCACCGGCGACCAGCACCTTGGCGTTGCGATAGGCCGGCTGGTTGAGCACGAAATCCGGGTTCTCGCTGCCATCATCCTTGTAGCGCTGTTCCGAGAAAAGGCCCTTGCCGAGGCCGGTGCGCTTGATGGTCTTCAGGTACTGTTTCGGGATGATCATGTCGGTGTCGACATTGATGATCTTCAGGGGCGCCGCGACGCCTTCCAGTGTGGAGAACTTTTCCATCGATCGCACTTCCCGGTTGAAAAGGTGGGACGGCCAGTGATTTATCGCGAATATGGCCCCGGCAAAAGGCCAATTTGCGCATAGGCCGCCTGTTTTGGCGCGAACCGACCTAGTCTGCGGCGGCCTCGATCGCCTCCATATCGGCGTCCGACAGCCCGAAATGGTGCCCGATCTCGTGGATCAGGACGTGGCGGACGATATGGCCCAGCGTTTCCTCATGCTCGGCCCAGTAGTCGAGGATCGGGCGGCGGTAGAGCCAGATCATGTTGGGAAGGCGGGCTATGTCCTGGTTGCTCTGCTGCGGCAGGCCGACGCCCTGGAACAGGCCGAGCAGGTCGAACTCGCTCTGCGCCTGCATCTCGTCCAGCACCTCGTCGGTCGGAAAGTCGTCGACGCGGATGATCACGCCATGGCACAGGGTTCGAAACGTTTTTGGCAGGCGCTCGAATACCTCATGCGCCATGGCTTCCATTTCGGCGAGCGAGGGGGCTTTTGCTTCGGTCCACATCACGTCGTATTTAGCGTGTGTTATGCCTAGGCGCATACTAGTTTTGCGAGTTGATTTTGACGCGCCGATCGGTGACCGTGCCGGGGGATCAGTTTTGGGTGGACTTCAATGAAGCGGATTGTGACGGTCGCCATATCGGCTGCCTTGGCCGGGCTTTTGCTCCCTGACGTGGCGGCTGCGGAGACGCAGACGGCATCATCAGCGTTGCGGATCGCGCAGGCGCCGCAGCCGATCGTCACGGATGTTTCCGCCCAGCGCCGGCGCCCGCTGCGGCGCGTGCCGATCTATCGCAGCGAGCCGTGGGCTCCCAGTGTCTATCCGCGCTACAACCCCGGCCCCAACGCCGTGCGCGATTGCACCGCGCATTACGTGCAGGAGTACCGGCCGAGCGGCACGGTAATCACCCCGCGCATGAACTGCTGGTGGCGGCCGGGCTAGATCGTTCCCTCTCTATTTATCTGTCGAGTTATCTGTCGAGCATTTTTGCGACAGGCGCCGAGTCGGGCTCTGTGGACAGACGTTGTTGATGTTGCAGACGTCGGCCTGAACAGACTGTGCTCGCGAGATTGCGGCAAGCAGCATCCGTTCATGTTCGTGGCGCATTCTTCATGTTGATGGCGCAGTCATTCACACCTCATTCAAGTCACGTGCTTCAGTCTGCGCGCGTGTCGCGGCGATGCCGTTAGTTGATGCAAGCCATTCGGCGCAGACGTGCATCCGACGACCCGAGGAGACTGGATATGCAGGTAGTGAAGGTTTTTGGGCTTGCCGCCATTGGCGCCTTGCTGGCGCTTGCCGCTCCGGCCGAGCGTGCCAATGCGCTGTCGCTCAGCAATCCCGGCGCCGCCGCGGCGGTTCAGGACGATGCCAGGTTGGCGACGACGGAAGTGCATTGGCGACATCACCGCTACCACCACCATCATCATCGGTGGCATCGCTGGCACCATCACCATCATCGCCATCATCACCACCATCATCGTCATTGGCACCGGTGGTGAGTGCGACAGCTTGGCGCAGATGCCAAACAGGCCCGCTTCATCGCGGGCCTGTTTCGACTTCGGCGGTCGCCTTGAAACTGGCGAGATTGCCGTCCGTTATCTCAGACATCAGCATCCGCAAGGGAGTCCATGATGAGGAGCTTGATCTCTGCGGCCCTCGTCGCTAGCGCGTTCGCGATCGCCGGGCCAGGAGCGATCGATAGCGCCGCGGCGCAGGCAAGAGCGCAAAGTGCCCGCACATCCGACTCCACCGATTTCAGCGCGCACCGGCGCTACTATCGTCACTACGGATATTATCGTCCGTATTATCGCCCTTACGACTACCGGCCCCATTATTACGCGCGGCCCGTCTACTATCGGCCATATCCCTACCACGTGCCGGCGCCGTTCACCTTCGGCATCGGGTTCGGGCCGTTCTGGTAGGGAGCGTGCACAACTTCCGTGCGCCGCAAACAAGATCTCTTCAGCGCTCGTTCCTGCGCATTCATCTTTGAGGTGGGCATTCATGGCGCGTTCACGTGCCTGTCTTTAGCGTAACGTTGGGAGCGATCGCAAAGGGATGCGACGGAGCCAACCGCAGTGCGGCCCGAGGCGCCGTCGCCGGTTAGGGAGGATAAATCCATGACAACATCCGATCCCGGACGCGGCCTTGTCCGCTGTCTGGGCGTTACGGCTGCGGCGGTATTCGCGCTTGCAGCGGCCTCGCAACAGCGCGCCGAGGCGCTTTCGCTAGCGACCCCCGGCACGGCGCCGTCAGCGAAATACGCAACGGACGGACTGACGACCGAGGTTCAACACCGCGGTGGGATGGGCGGCGCCGGCTTTCGCGGCGGCGGCGGTGGTGGCGGTTTCCACGGCGGCGGCTTTCGCGGCGGTGGAGGCGGCGGCTTCCGCGGCGGCGGAGCGGCATTTCATGGTGGCGGCTTCCGTGGAGGCGGCGCGGCCTTTCACGGCGGTGGGTTCAGGGGCGGTGGCATGGCAATTCACCGCGGTGGCGGCTTTCGCGCAGGCCCCGCCTTTCATGGCGGCGGGTTTCGCAGGGGGCCCGTCTTCCATGGCGGCGGACACCGCTTCGTACATCGTCATGCGTTCCACCGGCCTCACGTCTTCCATCGGCCTCACTTCGGCCACCGGCGTCACTTCCATCGTCGATTCTACTACGCGCCGGCCTACTACACGTATCCGGCCTACTATTATCCGCGCCGTTGCCGCGTGATTTGGACCTATTACGGGCCGCGCAGGATCTGCAGACCTTGGTATCGGCCTTACTGGCGCGCCGGCTACTACGGTTACTGGTGAGAGCAAAAGCGAAACAGGCGCCCCAATCGGGTGCCTGTATTCTCGAACGGCAGGGAATGCTGCGGACTACCAGTCCTTGCCTTCCCAAGGCTTGATCTTCCACGGCGTGAGCTTCTCCATCCGCCATTGCTGCCAGTGTTCCGGCGGCCAGTGGCTGAGGCGCGAAGCTTCCCTGGTGGCGACCGGCTGCAGGTCGACGATGCGCGGCGTCGTGCGGCGCCTCACCTGCCGCGTGGCCTCGCTGATCATATCGACGAATTCAGACTTGTCGGTCACGGCCAAAGTCCCTCGCGAAGCGCCTCGCAAGGGACCAGTGTGCGCTTTGCCTGTTAACGCGGCGTTTCCGGAACGTCTCGCTATCTAAACAAAGGAAGCGTTAACGCCATTCCCTGATGTCAACGAAGTGCCCGGCAATCGCCGCAGCCGCGGCCATCGCGGGCGACACCAGGTGGGTGCGGCCCTTGAAACCCTGGCGGCCCTCGAAATTGCGGTTCGAGGTCGAGGCGCAGCGCTCTTCCGGCGCCAGCTTGTCCGGGTTCATGGCAAGACACATCGAGCAGCCCGGCTCGCGCCACTCAAAGCCCGCCTTGATGAAGATCTTGTCGAGGCCTTCGGCTTCCGCCTGATCCTTCACGATGCCGGAGCCCGGCACGATCATCGCGTTGACGTTGGCGTTGACCGTCTTGCCCTCGGCGATCTTTGCGGCTGCGCGCAGATCCTCGATGCGGCCGTTGGTGCAGGAGCCGATGAAGACGCGGTCAAGCTTGATGTCGGTGATCTTGGTGCCCGCGGTCAGGCCCATATATTTCAGCGCGCGATGTTTCGAAAGCCGCTTGGCCTCGTCCTCGATCTTGTCGGGATCGGGCACGAAGCCCGAGATCGACACCACGTCCTCGGGCGAGGTGCCCCAGGTCACGATCGGCGGCAGCTTCGCCGCATCCAGCCGGATCTCGTGATCGAAATGCGCGCTCTCGTCGGAACGCAGCTTTTCCCAATAGCGCATCGCGGCATCCCAATCGGCGCCCGTCGGCGATTTCGGGCGGCCTTTCAGGAACTCGAACGCCTTCTCGTCCGGCGCGACCAGGCCGGCGCGGGCGCCGCCTTCGATCGACATGTTGCAGACCGTCATGCGGCCTTCCATCGTCAGCGCGCGGATCGCATCGCCGGCATATTCCAGCACGTAGCCGGTGCCGCCGGCGGTGCCGATCTCGCCGATGATTGCCAGGATGATATCCTTGCCGGTGACGCCGTCGGGTAACTTGCCGTCGACCACCGCGCGCATGTTCTTCGCCTTCTTCTGGATCAGCGTCTGCGTCGCCAGCACGTGCTCGACTTCCGAGGTGCCGATGCCGTGCGCCAGCGCGCCGAAAGCGCCGTGGGTCGAGGTGTGGCTGTCGCCGCAGACGATGGTGGTGCCGGGCAGGGTAAAGCCCTGCTCGGGACCGATCACGTGCACGATGCCCTGGCGCTTGTCGAACTCGTTGTAATATTCGATGCCGAATTCCCTGGCGTTCTCAGCCAGCGCCTTGATCTGCTCGGCGCTTTCAGGATCGGGATTGGGTTTTGTGCGGTCGGTGGTCGGAACGTTGTGATCGACGACGGCGAGCGTCTTCTCCGGCGCGTGAACCTTGCGTCCCGTCGCGCGCAGGCCTTCGAACGCCTGCGGCGAGGTCACTTCATGCACCAGATGGCGGTCGATATAGAGCAGGCAGGTGCCGTCTTCGGCTTCGTGCACCAGATGGTCGTTCCAGATCTTGTCGTACAGCGTGGTCGGTTTGGACATGAGCGTAAGCTCCAAAAAGAATTTCTGTGTGAGCGGTCAAGCGCAAATGCGCAAGCAGCGGACGTCAGCGCAGCGTCAAGCCGCGCGCGCAAGCTCGGACGTGGCCGACGTCGCGAACCGTCCGAAAAAGCGGCCGGGCAGGCGCGAGCGATCGTCGATGACGATTCGCGGGGCGGTGCCGAAGGCGGCGCTGGTACGATCTAGAACCATTCCAGCCTCATAGCACATGAGGTATCCAAGCGCGATATGCGTTTGTAACCAGCCGTCATTGCGAGAAGCCAACGGGGCGCGCATTGGCGCGACCCGTTGGCTTCTCGCAATGACGAGGGCCGCAACAAAAAAGCGCGGGGCCAAACCCCGCGCCTTTTCGTCACATCCCGTCCGGGACGAATTACTCGCCGACGGCGGCGGCGCGATCCTGCTTCTCGACGATGCGGGCCGACTTGCCGCGCAGGCTGCGCAGGTAATACAGCTTGGCGCGGCGCACCTTGCCGCGGCGCACCACCTTGATCGAGTCGATCATCGGCGACATCACCGGGAACACGCGCTCGACGCCTTCACCGTAGGAAATCTTGCGGACGGTGAAGCTCTCGTTGAGCCCGCCACCGGAACGGCCGATGCAGACGCCTTCATAGGCCTGCACGCGGGTGCGCTCGCCTTCGACCACCTTGACGTTGACGATCACGGTATCGCCGGGGCCGAATTCCGGGATCGACTTGGTCGCCGACAGTTTTTCGAATTGCTCTTTTTCGAGCTGTTGAATGAGGTTCATTGAAATCTCCATCGGCGGCGCGCCCAGCCTTTCGGGGGCTGCGCAAACGTCCATCTATCCTGCGCGTGTGCGGATTTGGCGCCCGTATAAGGCATCGGACCGCGCTTGTCACCCGTCTGTCGTGCTTTTTGTGCCTTTTTGGCCGCCCCTCGCCGCCCACAAATCCGGTCGGCGCGCCCGGGTCAGGGCTTCGGCCTCGGCCCTCCGCCAGGCCGCCACTTTGGCGTGGTCGCCGGAGACGAGGACTTCCGGGATCGTCCGGCCCTCGAACTCCTGCGGGCGGGTGTATTGGGGGTATTCCAGTAGTCCCTCGGAAAAGCTTTCGTCTACGCCCGAGGCCTGCTTGCCCATCACCCCCGGCAACAGCCGTACGCAGGCGTCAATGAGGGCCATCGCGGCGATCTCACCCCCTGACAGCACGTAGTCGCCGACCGAGACCTCTTCGAGGTTCCGGGCCTCGATGACCCGCTGGTCGACGCCTTCGAACCGGCCGCAGACGATCAGGGGGCCAGGCCCCGCTGCCAGTTCGGCAACCATGGACTGGGTCAATGGCCGACCCCGCGGGCTCATCAGAAGGCGCTGCCGATCGGGAGCGATCTCCGCGGCGTCGATCGCCGCGGCCAGCACGTCGGCCCGCAGCACCATGCCTGGGCCGCCGCCGGCCGGTGTATCGTCGACGCTGCGATGCTTGTCGGTCGTCGAAGCCCGGATATCGCGCGTCTCAAGCGCCCACACGCCAGACCCCAGCGCCTTGCCCGCCAGGCTGACGCCGAGCGGTCCGGGAAACATCTCGGGGAAGAGCGTGAGAACCGTGGCGCGCCAGATCATACAAAACCCATCACGTGAGCGTCGGGGCGTCGTCGCCTTCGATTTCCTGCGGCAGTTCGATCACCACGCGGCTGCTGGCGAGGTCGACTGTCGGCACCACCGCATTGGTGAACGGCAGCAGTATGGTCGCGCCCTTGTCCGGCGCGATTTCGATAATGTCGCCGGCGCCAAAATTATGGATCGCAATCACGCGGCCGAGCCGCTCGCCGGCGGCGTTGACCGCCGCAAGCCCGATCAGGTCGGCGTGATAGTACTCGTCCTCGTCGGTCTCAGGCAATTTGTCGCGGGCGATATAGAGCTCGAGCCCGTTGAGCCGTTCGGCGTCCTCGCGGGTGGTGATGCCCTTCAGCGTCGCCACCAGATGATCCTTGGCCTCGCGGACATGCGTCACCTCGAACTGGCGCGCGCCGTCTTTGGTCATCAGCGGGCCGTAATGCCTTACGGCCAGCGGATCCTCGGTGAACGTCCACAGTTTCACCGCGCCGCGCACGCCATGCGCGGCGCCGATACGGGCGACGCAAATCGGTGTTTTCACCGTCGTGCGCCGCTACGCCTTACGCCTTCGCGGCGGCTTCGGCGGCCTTGCGCTCCTTGCGCGGCACGGCCTTTTCCGGGTTGTTGCGAGGCGCGCGCTTGACGACACCGGCCGCATCCAGGAAGCGCGTCACGCGGTCCGACGGCTGCGCGCCCTTGGCGAGCCAGGACTTCACCTTGTCCATGTCGAGCTTCAGGCGCGATTCATTGTCCTTCGGCAGCAGCGGATTGAAATAGCCGAGACGCTCGATGAAGCGGCCGTCGCGGGGAAAGCGCGAGTCGGCGACGACGACGTGATAGACCGGGCGCTTCTTGGTGCCTGCGCGAGCAAGGCGGATAACGACTGACATTTAGTTCTCCTGAGTGTGGGTTTAATTGAAAGCCTGGTAGTTGTTTAGTTCGTCATTGCGAGGAGCGAAGCGACGCGGCAATCCATTCTTCTTTTCGCGGATCGATGGATTGCTTCGCGGAGCCTGTCATCGGGCCGGCCGAAGGCCGGACCCGTTGGCTCGCAATGACGGTGTCCTCATTTCTTCTTTCCTGGAAAGCCGCCGAGGCCCGGCAGTGTCGGCTTGCCGCTCAGCCCGGTAAGTCCCGGCAGATTCGGCAATCCCTGACGCAGGCCGGCGGGAAGATCCTTCGGCAAATTCGGCAGGCCGCCCGGACCAGCGCCGCCCTGCATCTTGTCCGCCAGCGCCTTCATCTCTTCCGGCGAGGGCGGCTTCATGCCGCCGCCAAAACCCATCGCCTGCGCGATGCCGGCGAGCGGACCACGCTTGCCCGAACCCATCGCCTTCATCATGTCGGCCATGTTCCGGTGCATCTTCAGGAGCTTGTTGACCTGCTCGACATTCTGGCCGGCGCCGGCGGCGATGCGCTTCTTGCGGCTGGCTTTCAGAATGTCCGGGTTCTTGCGCTCGGCCCGCGTCATCGAATCGATGATCGCGACCTGGCGCTTGAGGATCTTGTCGTCGATCCCGGCAGCCGCAATCTGGTTCTTCATCTTGGCGATACCGGGCATCATGCCCATCAAGCCGCTGATGCCGCCCATGTTCGCCATCTGCAGCAACTGCTCGCGCATGTCGTTGAGGTCGAACTGACCCTTGCGCATCCGTTCGGCGGTGCGCGCAGCCTTTTCGGCGTCGATGTTCGCGGCCGCCCGTTCGACCAGCGACACCACGTCGCCCATGCCGAGGATGCGGCCGGCGATGCGGCTCGGGTGAAAATCTTCCAGTGCATCGGTCTTTTCGCCGGTGCCGATCAGCTTGATCGGCTTGCCGGTCACCGCGCGCATCGAGAGCGCGGCGCCGCCGCGGCCGTCGCCATCGACGCGCGTCAGCACAATGCCGGTCAGGCCGACGCGCTGATCGAACGACCGCGCGAGGTTGACCGCGTCCTGGCCGGTCAGGGAATCCGCGACCAGCAGCACTTCATGCGGATTGGCCGTGGCTTTGATCTCGGCTGCCTCGCTCATCATCTCTTCGTCGAGCGTGGTGCGGCCTGCGGTGTCGAGCAGCACCACGTCGTAGCCGCCGAGCTTGCCGGCTTCGAGTGCGCGTTTGGCAATTTGCGCCGGCTTTTGCCCCGTCACGATCGGCAGCGTCGGAATGTCGAGGTCACGCCCCAGCACGGCCAATTGCTCCATCGCCGCCGGGCGGTAGATATCGAGCGAGGCCATCAGCACCTTGCGCTTGTCGCGCTGGGTCATGCGGCGGGCGAGTTTTGCGGTGGTGGTGGTTTTGCCGGAGCCCTGCAGGCCGACCATCATGATGGCGACCGGCGGCACCGCATTGAGATCGATGGTCTGACCGTCCGCGCCAAGGGTGGCGATCAGTTCGTCGTGGACGATCTTGACCACCATCTGGCCGGGCGTGACCGACTTGACGACGGTGGCGCCGACCGCCTGCTCGCGGACGCGCTCGGTGAAGCTTCTGACCACCTCGAGCGCAACGTCGGCTTCCAAGAGCGCGCGGCGCACCTCGCGCATCGCGGCGTCAACGTCGGCTTCCGACAGCGAACCGCGGCCCGTCAGCCGATCGAGTATCCCACCAAGCTTTTCCGACAGATTGTCGAACAATGCCGTTGTCCTGTTGCTGCCCTTGCAGGCGCTGCGTCGATCCATCCACCACTGTCATCACCCGCGAAAGCGGGTGAACCAGTATTCCAGAGCAGCTCGTTTCGAACCGAGAAGCCGCGGCGTACTGGATACCCCGCTTTCGCGGGATATGACGACCTAGATATGTCCCGGCGCCAAACGCCAAAACGATATTCCAAACACTTTCGCGCCCGAGGGCGCATCGCGCTGTCGGGCGTTGGCCTCCGGTCTCATGGGCCGGGCGGCGGGTCGAAAAGAACGTCTTTCCGAGAAAGTGGGCGGGTTAAACGCCCGGAAGGGGCGAAAGTCAAGGAGAAACTAGACCAAAACGCCCACGGGATGTAGCATAAGACTTTGATGCAGCTTCCTTTTTTAGACGTGAGGCCGACCGATGCGTCAGCTCCCTTTTTGCCGCAGTTTCAAGTTGAGCCTGCACCCTCCATATAACGCCCCATGTCTATCGTCGCCCGCGTTTCCTGACCCGCCCCGTGCCAATCACCCGCCGCCGCCTTCTGGGATTCTTTGCCGGCGCCGCCACGGCCGTCGGCGTGCCGTCTGTCTGGATCAGCAATATGAAAACCTATGAGGGTCCCGTCTCCGATCATTTCGATGGCATGCGCTTCTTCGATCCCGACGGCGTGCCGCCAAAATCATTGGCGGAGGTGCTGCGTTGGCAGTTCGGCACGGACCGCAAGCGCGCGAGCTGGCCGGATTGGGTGCCGAATGCGCACAGCGATACGCCGCCGCCGCGTGTTTCCGGCGACAAGGTGCGGCTGTCCTTCGTCGGCCACGTCTCCTGGCTGATCCAGACGCGGGATCTCAACATTCTCGTCGATCCCGTATGGTCGACGCGGGCCTCGCCGGTTTCATGGGCCGGGCCGCACCGGCACAACGATCCCGGCGTCGCCTTCGACGCGCTGCCGAAGATCGACGTGGTGCTGGTCTCGCACGGCCATTACGACCATCTCGACATCGCCACGCTATCAAAACTTTCGGAAAAGTTTTCGCCGCGCGTGATCACGCCGCTCGGCAACGACATCACGATGCGCGATGCGGATGCGGCCATCAAAGCGGAGGCGTTCGACTGGGAGGATCGCGTCGACCTCGGCAACGGCATCGCGGTGACGCTGGTGCCGACGCGGCACTGGTCGGCGCGCGGCCTGTTCGACCGCAACAAGGCGCTGTGGGCGAGTTTTGTCCTGGAGACGCCGGCCGGCAAACTCTACATCGTCTGCGACTCCGGGTATGGCGAGGGCACGCATTTTCGCCGCGTGGCCGAGCAGCACGGCCCGCTGCGGCTGGCGATATTACCGATCGGCGCCTATGAGCCGCGCTGGTTCATGAAGGATCAGCACATGAATCCGGCGGACGCGGTGAAGGCGTTCGCCGATTGTGGCGCCGAACAAGCGCTCGCGCATCATCACGGCACGTTCCAACTGACCGATGAGGCGATCGACGCGCCGGTCAATGCATTGGCCGACGCGCTCAAGGAAGCGAAGATTCCGCCGGAGCGGTTCTGCGCGCTGAAGCCGGGGCAGGTTTATGAGGTCTAACCTCTCGTCGGCCCTGCGAACGCAGGGACGACGGAAATTACTGTTCTTTTGCCTTGATCGCCCAGGAGACGCTGACCGTCACCGACAGCGTCTCTTCGCCTTGTGCCACCGGTGCGCCGGCGGCCATCGGGGCTGCCATCTTGCCGCGATGTAGCGGCACGGGGGCGCCTTCCTCGGTAATGCTGATGGCGTCGCCAAGCGTTACGCTGGCAGCCTTGGCGTAAATCTCCGCCTTGCGGCGGGCATCCGCGACCGCCTTCTCGCGGGCCTCGTCGAGATATTTGGATGCCTGCGTCACGCTGAAGTGGATGCCGCCGATGTCATTGGCGCCGGCACCGACCAGCACGTCGATCACGTTCGCCACTTTGGTCACGTCGCGGATCTTGACCGTAACGCGGTTGCTGGCGCGATAGCCGACGATGGGCGAGGGGCCGGCGCGATTTGGCGCAAATTGCGGCTGTAGCGACAGCCGCGACGTCTGGTAATCCTTCTCTTCGATGCCGGCGCCCTTCAGCGCCAGCAGCACCTTGCCCATCGCCGCATTGTTGGCCTCCGACGCCTCGCGCGCGGTCTTGGCGTCCGACGTTACGCCGCCGTCGATCTGGGCCTGGTCGGGAGCTACCGATACGTTCGCCTCGCCGGTCACGGAGATCGCAGGCGGCGGCGCCATCTGCGCCAGCGCGGGCGCGGCGAGCCACGTAGCGGCAACGACGGCAAGGGCAAGCGGATGTTTCATGCCGGTTACCTCAGCGGCACATAGACGTTGATGACCAGCTTGTCCTCCGCCGTCTTCAGCGGATCGGTGATGTATTCCTCGATGAAGGTGTCTTTGGCCTCCAGTTTCTTGTCGTCGAGGTGGTTGGTGATCGCCTCATAGGTGTTGTCCATGTTGTCGTAGGATCCGCGATGGACGAACTTCAGCGCCTTGCCCTCGGGCGACTTGCCCATGCTGATGTCCTTGGTCAGGTTCTTGACGTCCTGGTCGACCGGAATCTGCGCCAGATACGTAAAACCGGTATCGTCGGTCGAGGTGTAGACGATCATCGAATTGCCAGATGCCTTGATGCCCTGCTTGTCGAGCAGGGCGGTCAGCGCCTTGAACGAATCGATCAGGGTGTCGAACGCCGCATCCCAGTTGGCGGTGCCCTTCATCACCACCACCTTCCTGGGCTCCAGCGTGAACTCTTCGCCGAATGGGTCGGCGTTCTGGACGTTGGCGGCTGGCGGCGGGGGTACGGGCGTCGGGGGTTTCTCTGCGGTCGGGACATCCGCCGGGGACTTGGTTTCGGCCGGCGGCGGGACCGGCACCGCCGATGGTGCGGGGCTGGGCGTCGCCGGGTTTGCGGCCGGAGGGGCTGCGGGCGCCGGCGATTGCGCCAGTGCGACCCCGCCAAGCGCAACCATGGCGAGCACGGCCACGGCCGCACGGAAAGTGCTGATACGGTTCATTTCAGGTATTCTCCATCCACCCCACCTGGCGGCGGCATGTCCCGGTCCGCGCCCGCCAGGATGGGCGCTATTCCTAACACGCAAGGTCGGTTTTCGTCCCATGACAGATGCGTCATAGGCCCTTGCACTGGTCAACGCGCCATCATTCGCCATATAAGGCAGGCATAAATTGGGAAATTCCATGAGCGCGCTGGCCAACCACGCATTTGCCAAAATGAACGGCATCGGCAACGAAATCGTCGTGGTCGACCTGCGCGATTCCAAGGCTGGCTCGAAGGCCGCCGCCGTGACGCCGGAAGACGCCCGCGCCGTGGCTTCGCCGGCGGGCGTGCCCTATGACCAGTTGATGGTATTGCAGCCGCCGCGGCTCGCGGGCACCGAGGCCTTTATCCGCATCTACAACAATGACGGCTCGGAGGCCGGCGCCTGCGGCAACGGCATGCGTTGCGTGGTGCGCCGCCTGTTCGAGAAGACCGGCCAGACCTCGGTGACGTTTGAGACCCGTGCCGGGCTGTTGAATTGCTGGCAGGGCCCGGCGCCCGACCTCTACACCGTCGACATGGGGGCGCCGAAGTTCGGCTGGCAGGATATTCCGCTGGCCGAGGAATTTCGTGACACCCGCTATATCGAATTGCAGGTTGGGCCGATCGATGCGCCGGTGCTGCATTCGCCGTCGGTAGTCTCGATGGGCAATCCGCATGCGATCTTCTGGGTCGACGACATCAACGCCCATGACCTCGAGCGCTTCGGGCCGCTTCTGGAAAACCATCCGATCTTCCCCGAGCGCGCCAACATCACGCTCGCCCATATCGTCGATCGCGACCGCATCACGATCCGCACCTGGGAGCGCGGCGTCGGCTTGACCAGGGCCTGCGGCTCGGCCGCTTGCGCCACCGCGGTCGCCGCCGCCCGGCTAAAGCGCGCCAATCGCTCGGTCGAGATCACGCTGCCCGGCGGCAAGCTCGCAATCGAATGGCGCGAGCGCGACGACCACGTGCTGATGACCGGCACCGCCGATTTCGAGTATGAAGGCCGCTTCGATCCGGCGCTGTTCGCCAGCGTCGCCTGAGAACAATGAGCGTCGACGTCCTCACGTTTGGCTGCCGCCTCAACGCCTTCGAATCCGAGGTGATCGCCAGCGAGGCGGAGCGCGCCGGACTTTCCGATACCGTCGTCATCAATAGCTGCGCGGTGACCAACGAGGCGGTGGCGCAGGCGCGGCAGTCGATCCGACGGCTGAAGCGCGAGCGGCCGGATGTGCGCATCGTCGTCACCGGCTGTGCGGCGCAGACGCAGGCAGAAATGTTTGCCGAAATGGCCGAGGTCGATCGCGTCGTCGGCAATGACGACAAGATGCGGGGCGAAGCCTGGCGCGATGCGCGCGCGGCCTTCGACTTGGGCTTTGGCGTCGGGACCAGCGAAAAGATCGCGGTCGCCGATATCATGGCGGTCAAGGAGATGGCGCCGCATCTGCTTGACGGGTTCAAGGCCGGTCTGCCGCGCGTCTTCGTGCAGGTGCAGAACGGCTGCGACCATCGCTGCACCTTCTGCATCATCCCCTACGGCCGCGGCAATTCGCGTTCGGTGCCGATGGGGGCGGTAGTGGATCAGGTGCGTGCGCTCACCGAACGCGGCCATACCGAGATTGTGCTCACGGGCGTGGACTTGACGAGCTACGGCG
This sequence comes from Bradyrhizobium icense, assembly GCF_001693385.1. Classification (NCBI taxonomy): domain Bacteria; kingdom Pseudomonadati; phylum Pseudomonadota; class Alphaproteobacteria; order Hyphomicrobiales; family Nitrobacteraceae; genus Bradyrhizobium; species Bradyrhizobium icense. The sequence goes on along the minus strand of NZ_CP016428.1, from coordinate 8,162,655 downwards.
CCGACCTGCCGGGTACGCCGAAGCTCGGGCAATTGACTCGGCAAATCCTGCGGCATGTGCCGGAACTGAAGCGCCTGCGGATTTCGTCGATCGATTCCATCGAGGCCGACCGTTATCTGCTCGACGTCATTGCTGAGGATGAGCGGTTGATGCCGCATCTACACCTGTCGCTGCAGTCCGGCGACGATCTCATCTTGAAGCGGATGAAGCGGCGGCATTCGCGCAAAGACGCAATCGAATTCTGCAGGCAGGTGCGGCGATTGCGCCCGGACATCACGTTCGGTGCCGATATCATTGCGGGTTTTCCGACCGAGACTGAGGAGATGTTCGTGCGGTCGCAGGATCTCGTCGAGGAATGCGATCTCACCTTCCTGCACGTGTTCCCCTACTCCAGGCGTCCTGGCACGCCGGCCGCGCGGATGCCGCAGGTCGCGGGTGAGGTGATCAAGGTGCGGGCGAAGCGATTGCGCGCCGTAGGCGAGGCGGCGTTGCAGCGGCGGCTGGCGTCGGAAATCGGCGCGACGCGTCAGGTGCTGATCGAAGGCGCGACGCAGGGACGCACCGAGCATTTTCTGCCGGTTGCGATATCGGGCGAAGCACCGGGCAAGGTGATGACGCTTGCGATCAGCGGCCATGATGGCGTGCGGCTGACGGTGTGATTCTTCCTTCTCCCCTTGTGGGAAAGTCAACAGCGGAAATAACCGAACAATATCAGTCGGTCCACATCCGAGTGTACGGCCAGTGTAAAAAATCGAAATTCCGCTTACGAGATGCGTCGTTTCGGCGCGAGAGCATGGTGTCGCGCCTAAAGACACCCTGCCTGCAATTCATCCTGCACGCGCCTGATTTCGGCCTGCCGCTCTCTCGGGGCATTTAGCCGAACTATCTCAAGTTTGCTCGCCCAGTTTCGGCGCACAGTGAGAAGAAAACGCCGATGGTCGCCAGAAGCTGACTTCAGCTCTTCCGCGAGTTCTGTCAGTCGCGTTCGACATGCGGCGATTTGGTCATCCAGCTCACCCGTGACTCCACCGATCAAATGCGTCCCAATGAGCTTGGCGCGACGACCGTGCTTGTTGATTTGATGAGTTGTAGATCGCAGCTCCACCAATAGCGCTCCAAACGACTTGCGTACCTTCTCTTGCGGAGACGACGGAAAGTCGTCGTCCAAAGTACTAAAGTGCAGCGCTGAGATGTGGGCGGCGATCTTCTGATCTGCGAACGAGATGGGCTCCCAATTGTGTGCGAACTCGTTCCGGATTCGTCGTAGCCGATCAAGGTCTTCGTATTGACGCTTTGTAACTAGGCCTAGCGAATAGGCCATTTTGATGCGCGTTGAAAATGTTCCAATCGGGGCATTGAAACCATCGAGCAATTGCGTTGCGGACGCGCCGGGAAGTAAGAATGCCCTAATCAGGTCTCCCAAGGCATCTTCTGCGAAGGAGGCTAGAGAAAGAATGAGGCCACGCTCGTCCAGATGCGTCAGAAAACTCTGGAGGCGGTTAACGTCGCCAAAGACCTCGCCGCCCTCGGGCGGATCATCTGGAGTTTGGTTCATCGCGAGCAGCTCCGAACACCGTATTCAGTTCGTCACGTTCAATGCGAACCGTATCGGTTCCGTCTTTCCATCGCCGCGCCATTAGTAAGTCTGCGAGTCGTTGCACCTTGGCCGCGTGCTCTCTCAGCATCGCCTCGGCAAGCCGGTAGCCTTCCGCACGCGCGGCACGCCTATCGGCTTCAGGCAACTCCGACAGCATTTTCCGCATCTTCCTGAAGTCGCTGATCTTGGTTCTTCGCGATGACCGCGCGTCGAAAGCGTGCTCGGCTCTGCAGCCTGCAACGCAGACCGCAAGGTTATTGACGCGCTCGACGAAGTTTTGAGAATGCGACCTGCCGTCGCCGGTTGTCAAATCGATCTCCACGAACAAGACCTCGGCACCAAGCGCGCGCGCGACGACGGCGTGACCGGCCTCGTGGACCGCGACCGCACGATCCCTCACGTCGAAATATGCCTCGAACAAATCGACGCCGTCCTCGTCGTCTTCTTCCTCGTCTTCCATCACTGCGCTCACTCGGAACTATCCAACTTGTCCATCTCAGCCTTCGCCAGCGATATTGTTGGTCCTTCCCTGTGAATAACCGGGACAAGGCTCCCGACCCTCGTGCTGCTACTCTGAATTGTGCCACCGTGGAGAGGCGATTCGCAAACGGAAGGACCCATTGAATGATAAGTGCCAAGAATGCGGTCGTTTGGACTAACGACTCTACTCGCGAAGTTCGTGTGGCTGCTCAAGGGGAATACCGGCCGGACACCAAAGGTGGCATGTGGGGCGACCCTATTGGCGCATCCTACCTGCAATGGGAGGAAATGAATGACAGCCAACGCGTCCGCCTGATGCTTGAAACGGCTATTGATCTGGCGATGCAAGGCTTCGATCTAGCTGCTGTGCTTCGCGAGTTCGCTAAAGTCGAGGAATTCAGGGCGCTAGGGTCAAACAGCTACCCGATGTGCCGTGCATTAACGAAGGCACTGATCGGGCGGTCTCTCGAACCTAATGACATGACCTTCGAAGAACTGTTGGACGCTTACCGTACAAAATGACCTAGGATCGCGAAGACTTGAAGCCTATGGCTTCCATCCCGTTTTGAAACCAAGCGCCTTTGTCATCTTGAAGGTGTCGCACCATAAAACGCCGAGAGTGTTGCAAACATCTGGAATATGCCGGTTCTGTCGAACCCGCTTCGGTTTAGAAACCTCCGTAGTAACGACGCATCGATCCTTCGGAGAAGCTAGAGCATACGAAATGAGAAATGGGTCTCGCCCGAGCGTAAGGAGTTCGTCTTCTGTAAGATCAGGGGCGTAACCGCGACTAATCACATCCGCCACTGTTGCCGGGTCACTTTGCGCGTCGAATACGATTGCGTCCCGAACGTCCTTGTCCGAAATCCAAGCGAAGAGCAGGTCCTTCTCGTCGTCGGTGCCTCCGTCTTTCACCTCTTCGAAATTCTCGATAGGGATTTTCAGTTTGCCAGCAGCTCCTTGATGGGCCAGCCAGCTCCAAAATTCAGGCACGCTATCGACGGGATAATAAAGGGTGTGAGCGGTAATGAGCACGTTTGCATCGAGCAAATACAACATGCTCAAGCCGCTCTGCCATTCATGGGCTCATCGTTGAGGAGCGGAGAAACGCTTCGCGGCTTCACACCTAGGATTTGACTTGCCCGAGTGTGGCTCAGAGTACCCTCGCCGAGCGCTCTGGAGACAGTATGCATGAGGGCGCGGCCCAGACGGTGACGCCGCACAACGTAGTAGCTGGGTCCTGTCGAATCTTGGTCTCGCTGCTTTTGGTCATCTCGGCTTTTCCGCCATTGCGCAGCGAAAAAATGTGTGATGGCGCGCCAAGTTTCAACAGTAATGCGCCCCTTTCGCAGGAGACCATAAGCGACCATTGACCCGCTTACATGTCGCTTCCTAGCGAACTCTGCGATGGCTGAGATCGCTTCTTGAAGCGACGTATTCTTTGTAATTTTCAGTTCGTCTAGTTCGCCATCCGAAAGAAAGAAGAGGTTGGCAACAGTGTTGCAAAACTTCTCGGTCTCGACGTCAGAAACCTTACCACTGATGCCGCTTGCACCTAGCCAGATGTGCGCCAACTCGTGCAACAGTGTAAATGACCATGCAGTCCTAGCGTCTTGGTCATTCACAACAACAAACGGCGCGATTTTGTCGGCGAGAGCGAATCCTCTGAATGACTCTGCATCGATAGCCGTGTGATGACTGCCCAAGTTGCCGATCAACAGAACAAAGACACCAACGGCTTCGATCTTTGCTCTGAGGTAAGCGAAGGCCAGCTCCGGAGTTGCTTTCGCCCGAAACTCCTCTCGCTTAATTCCTGTGACCTCGATGATGTTCTTAATTACTGCGTCGGGACCATCCTTGATTGATTTGGACGCAACGAACTCCAGCGGAGCCGATTCCTCATCTACAAGGATTTCCCTGACTGCTGATTGTCTCGCTCTCACATTCCGAACGAGGACGGAAATCAGAATGTCGGAGGACGGGTCTCGATCAGGGATGTTTCGAAAATCCTCCGGGCGCGTCCCCTGCGCCGGTCTGTCCTTCATATAAAATGCTACAAGAGGACGGCGATACTGCTGCGACATCTTGAGCAGCAAAGGCCGTGACGGGCTCAGCACACCTTTCTCGTAGGCGGCCAGCTTTTCGGCGGCGCTCATGTTCTTATTTGAATTCAGGCCTAGCCTTTTTACAGCCTCCTCCGACGTAAGACCTGCGGTCTCACGCGCCCAAACCAAAATATCCGGATTCACATCAGGCATTTGTGGACATTCGCATAGGACGGGCAAGCTGGCGAGAGGCCAGCGAGGGCGGAGGATAGCTTACGTTCCTTTCGGGAAGTTCAACATCCCGGACCTTAGTTCTAAAATCTCCTACCTAGCCGCCTCCGATGGCCTCGACGCGGTCGCACTCGCCCGCTGGGTCCGGATGCCAACGGCTGATGCCCTGGCGCTGCATGCGCAGCGCGCGCAGCGCCGGATGAGGGGTTCTCTCCGCGGAGACAGACCCCTCATCCGTCTCGCTGCCGCTGCGCGTCAGCGATCCACCTTCTCCCACAAGGGGAGAAGGGAAGAGGTCACTCCCCGTTCCACCCGCACTTCCTGAGCCGCTCGCGCATATGCTCCGGCGCCGGCGCCACTACGCGTATCGGCTCCTTGTTCTTCGAAATCGGAACCACGATCTCGCGGGAATGCAGATGCAGGATCGGCTCGCCGAACCTCGGGCCGTTACCGTAGATATTGTCGCCGACGATCGGCCATCCCATCGCCGACGTGTGTACGCGCAATTGGTGGGTGCGGCCGGTGACCGGTTCCAGCGCCAGCCAGGCAAGGCCGTCGCCGCGGCCGAGCACTTTCCAGGTGGTAATGGCCTTCTGACCCTCCGGGTCCGGCTTCTGCCACCAGCCGCGCTCGGCGTTCAGGCGACCCAATGGCATATCGATGGTGCCTTCATTCTCGGCAGGTCCGCCCTCGACCACGGCCCAATAAGCCTTTCCGACTTTGCCGTGCTTGAACAACAGGCCGAGCGAGGCGGTGGCCTTGCGATGGCGTCCCAGCACGAGACAGCCTGACGTGTCCTTGTCGAGCCGGTGGGCCAGCACCGGCGGCCGCGGCAGGCCAAATCTCAAGGCATCGAAGGAGGCTTCCAGATTGGCGCCGCCCTTGGGGCCGCGATGTACCGGCAGGCCGGCCGGTTTGTCGATCACCAGCATCAGCCCGTCGCGATGGAGCACGCGGGCCAGGATTTCGTCTGCCGTTAGGCCACGGACATCAAGCGATGTCCGGGGAACATCAAAGGATGTCCTGGGAACAGCAAAGGATTTGTTGTGACTTCCGCTCATGGCGCGAAACCGCTAACACGTCCCCGACATGAGCGATACCACTCCCGGAACTCCCAAACTGAGCTGGTGGCGGCGGCTGTCTAGCGGCCTGAAACGGACGTCGAGTTCGCTCGGGTCCGCCGTCGCCGACCTCGTCACCAAGCGCAAGCTCGACCGCGCCATGCTCGACGATATCGAGGATGTGCTGCTGCGCGCCGATCTCGGCACCGCTGTCGCGGTGCGGATCGCGGACGCCGTCGGCGCCGGCCGCTATGACAAGGCGATTTCCGCTGACGAGGTCAAGACGGTCGTCGCGACCGAGGTCGAGAAGGTGCTGACGCCGGTGGCAAAGCCGCTGGAGATCGACGCGGCGCAAAAGCCGTTCGTCATCCTCGTGGTCGGCGTCAACGGTTCTGGCAAGACCACCACCATCGGCAAGCTGGCAGCGAAACTGAGCACCGAGGGCCGCAAGGTGATGCTGGCGGCCGGCGATACGTTCCGTGCCGCCGCAATCGAACAGCTCAAGGTCTGGGGCGAGCGCACCAAATCGCCGGTCATTGCGGGCGCGCAAGGCTCGGATTCGGCAAGCCTTGCCTTCAATGCGCTGAGCGCGGCGAAAGAACAGAAGCTCGACGTGCTGCTGGTCGATACGGCTGGCCGCCTGCAGAACAAGGCCGAACTGATGAACGAGCTCGAAAAGGTGGTTCGAGTCATCAAGAAGGTCGATGCGTCAGCCCCGCATGCGGTGCTGCTCGTGCTCGACGCTACGGTGGGACAAAATGCGCTGTCGCAGGTCGAGGCGTTTCATCGTACCGCTGGTGTCACCGGGCTCGTCATGACGAAACTCGACGGTACGGCGCGCGGCGGGATTCTGGTGGCTCTGGCGGAGAAGTTCAAACTGCCGGTGCACTTCATCGGTGTCGGCGAAGGCGTCGACGATCTCGCGCCGTTCACCGCGCGGGACTTTGCAAACGCGATCGCAGGAATCGAGTAATGGACAAGAAAGTACCGCATCCGCTGTTCAAGCTTGCGACCGAGCTTGGCCCCTTGCTCATCTTCTTCGTCGCCAATGCCAAGTCCAACCTTTTCGTCGCCACCGGCGTATTCATGGTGGCGGTGGTGGCTGCGATGATCGCGTCTTACATGGTGACGCGGCATGTGCCGATGATGGCGATCGTCACTGCGGTCGTCGTCGTCGTGTTCGGCGCGCTGACGCTGATCCTGCATGACGAGACTTTCATCAAGATGAAGCCGACCATCGTCTACACGCTGTTCGCCGCCATTCTCGGCGGCGGCCTGCTGTTCGGCCGCTCCTTCATCGCCATCATGTTCGACCAGATGTTCAATCTCACCCCGCACGGCTGGCGCATCCTGACCGCGCGCTGGGCGTGGTGGTTCTTCGCGATGGCGGTGCTGAACGAGATCATCTGGCGCACGCAAAGCACCGACTTCTGGGTCGCCTTCAAGGTCTTCGGCATGGTGCCGCTGACGATGCTGTTTGCCGTGACGCAAATGCCGCTGATCAAGCGCTACCATCTGGAGCCGGCTTCGCTGGAAGCGAGCGAAGCGGAAGCAGGCGACGTGAGCAAGGGGTGATCGCGAGCAGCGAAGCTTCCTTCTCCCTCGCCCCGCTCTTGCGGCCGCAAAGCGCGGGGAGAGGTGAAAGAAAGAGTTTCAGCTCTTCTGCTTGGCGATGATCTTGTCCTTGATCTTGTCGTAGGTCGCCTGCGGGACGATGCTCTTGTGCACCAGCTCGTCCTTGCCCTTGTACGGGCGGCCCTTGATGATCTTCTCCGAATAGGCCTTGCCGACGCCTGGCAGCGCATCGAGCTGCTCGGCGGTCGCCGAATTGATGTCCAGCAGCTCGGCCTTCGGCGCCGGCGCCATCTTCGACTCCGAGGCCTTCGGCGCGGGAGCCATCTTGCTGTCGGATTTAGGCGCGGGCTGCGCGGTCTGGGCCATCGACGGGTTGGCCGTCAGCATGCCCAAGGTCAGCGCGGTGGCGAGAAGAGAAGCGAGCGTGAAATGACGCATATGGGTGTCCCTCCCAGGACGGTTCAAGTAACGCACCAAAGCTAGCTGCGAATTCGTGGCGGCGCCATGGCCGCGAAATGAACGATAGATAAAAGCGAAAATTATTTGTTTTGTCATTCCGGGGCGCGCGAAGCGCGAACTATGGGGTGCCCCTTGCGCCCCTGAGAATCTCGAGATTCCCCGATGCGCAATTGCGCATCTGAGGTCTGGTCCTTCGGACCATCCCGGAATGACGACTACGTCATCACTTCAACGCCTTCTCGATTTCGACCTTCAGCACGCTGTCGAGATTGGCCGGCGTCACCGGCCCGACCAGCTTGTAGCGGATGGTGCCGTCGCGGCCGACCACGAAGGTTTCGGGCACGCCATAGACGCCCCATTCGATCGAGCCGCGGCCGTTGCTGTCGGCGCCGACGGCGACAAACGGATTGCCGTAGCGGCCGAGGAAGCGGCGGGCGTTATCAGGAGAGTCCTTGTAGTTGATGCCGACGATCTGCAGCCGTGTGTCCTTTGCCAGCGCGGTCAACAACGGCGCCTCGTCGTGGCATGGCACGCACCAGGACGCCCAGACATTGACGACGGAGACCTTGCCCTTGAACACGGCCGGGTCGAGCCCAGGGACGGGGACGCCGTTATGGACGAGGCCCTCCAGCGCCGGCAACATTGTTTGCGGCGCCGGCTGGCCGATCAGCGCGGAAGGGATCTTTGACGGGTCGCCGCCGTAGAGCCGCAGCAGGAACAGTCCAGCGACCGCGAGAAAGCCGATCAGCGGCAGCGCGACGACCCAGCGGCGGCTGCGCGGTTGATCCGATGTTGCGGGCGCACTCATCAAATGTCCGCCGTCTGGCGGCCGGAGCGTCTGGTTACGCCAGAGGCCTCGAGTTCGCGCAGGCGTTCCTTTTGATGACGATAGTCGAGCGCGATCCAGAAGATCAGAAGCAGCACGACCGCCGCCACCAGCGTGTAGGAGGTCACGATAAAGGATGTGTAGGGGCCGAGCGACATCGCGTCATGCCGCCTGTTGGCTGGCTTGCATCATCTGCAAGCTGCGCACGCGGCGGCGCAGGATCTCGTTGCGCATGGCCGCCAGGTGCAGCGTGACGAACAAAAACGAGAATCCGACTGCCATCACGAGCAGGGGAATCAGGAATGCGTTGTCGAGGGAGGGGCCGCCCATCCGCATCACGGACGCTGGCTGATGCAGCGTGTTCCACCAATCGACCGAGAACTTGATGATCGGGAGATTGATTGCGCCGACCAGCGTCAGGACGGCTGCGGCCCGCGCCGCCCGTGAGGGATCGTCCACCGCGCGCCACAGCGCCATCAGCCCGAGATACATCAGGAACAGGATCAACACCGACGTCAGCCGCGCATCCCATTCCCAATAGGTGCCCCACATCGGCCGTCCCCACAGCGAGCCGGTGACCAGCGCGAGAAACGTGAATGCCGCGCCGATCGGCGCGGCGGCCTTGGCCGCAACGTCGGCCAGCGGATGGCGCCATACCAGCGTGCCCAGCGCGGCTATGCTCATGACGCCCCACACAAACATCGAAAGCCACGCATTCGGCACGTGGATGAACATGATCTTGACGGTAGCGCCCTGCTGGTAATCGTCGGGAGCCGTCGCCGACTGATAGAAACCGACCAGCAAAAGGATCGCGGTCGCGCCTGCCAGCCACGGCAACACGCGCGCCGTCAGCGCGAGAAATTTCGAGGGATTGGCGAGGTCGATCAGCGTCATGGCATCCTGATAGTCGTCAGCGGCGGGGCAGGCAATGCGGCATGGTTTGTTTCACATCGCCTCCGCCAGAGTTGATCGGCGTCAACAAATTCAGTCCAGACCGTGCCGCAGGCTGGCCGCAGCGGCAAACGGTCCGACCACGAAACTGACCAGCGAGAGCGCGCAAAGGATCGAAAACGGAGTTCCAAACGACAGCGGGCCGGTAATGGCCGCCTGCGAGGCTGCAACGCCGAAGATCAGCACCGGGATAGATAGCGGAAGCACCAGCACCGCGAGCAAGAGGCCGCCGCGGTGTAATGTCACGGCGAGCGCCGCGCCGATCATGCCGGTAAACGTCAGCGCCGGCGTTCCCACCAGCAGGGTCAGCGCCACCGCCGACGTCGCCGCGGCGTCGAGGTTGAGCAACAGCCCGAGCACGGGCGTCGCCACGATCAGCGGTACACCGGCAGCGAGCCAATGCGCCAGCGCTTTCGCCGCACAGGCGAGTTCCAGCGGTGTCCGGCCCATTACAACCAGGTCGAGCGAGCCGTCCTCATGGTCGGCTGTGAAGAGCCGGTCGAGCGTGAGCAGGCTGGCTAAGAGCGCGCCAAGCCAGAGGATTGCGGGGCCGAGCCGGGTCAATAGCGGCAGATCGGGCCCGATCGCAAACGGCATCAGCACGGTAACGGTGAGGAAAAACAGCACCCCGATCAGCGCCCCGCCGCCGACACGGAGCGCGATCTTGATGTCCCGGCGAATCAGCGCGGCCAAGGCGGTCATGGGGAGGCGCGCGTCAAGCGAACAAGCGGGACCATAGCGGGCACCGTCACTTCCCACCCCCCATCCGCAGTTCCCTCGCTTCGATCCCGAGCGGGGCATGCGTCGCCGCAACAATGATCCCGCCGCTGGCCAAATGCTCCCGCATGACGCCCACGAATATTTCCTGTCCGGCAGTGTCGAGCGCCGAGGTCGGCTCGTCCAATAGCCAGACCGGCCGGCGCACCGCCAGCAGGCGCGCGATCGAAAGCCGCCGCCGCTGGCCGGCCGAGAGATAAGCCGCCGGCAGATAGGTGGCGTGGCCGAGTCCCACGGCGGCGAGGCATGGGTTGACGTCGCCGGTCTCGCCGCCCAGAAAATCCCGCCAGAACGACAGGTTTTCGAGCACGCTCAGTGCAGGTTTCAGCGCATCGCGATGGCCGAGATAGTGGGATTGTTCCGGCAGGGTCAGCTCGGCATCACCGCCCTCCAGCTCGACTGACCCGCCCGCCGGCACCAGGAGACCCGCGATCAGACGCAGCAGCGAGGTTTTGCCGGAGCCGTTCGGGCCAACCACGGCCAGCACCTCGCCAGAAGCGGCTTCGAAATCGAGGCCTGAGAACACGCCGCGGCCACCCCTGATACAGTCGATTTGGCGCCCCGAGAGCCGCATTTTGCTTCGTCACAGCCCTCTGAAATTGATGGGTACCGCGTCGGAATTTGTGGGTACCGCATTGCTGCAGCACGTTTGTCGGTGTGGCGGCGCTTCTAGAAAGATTCTATAAGCCCGGAACTTGATGCAGCACACGATCGGCGGCTGCAAGCCATCAGGCCAAGCCTCACGCTGAAGGTGTTTAAATACCCTTGCCGGGTATAACTAGAATTTGGGATTCCCTGACATGACCTCGCTCGACAGCTTCAAATGCCGCAAGACCCTCAAGGTCGGCAGCAAGACCTACGTGTATTACAGCCTGCCCACCGCCGAGAAGAACGGTCTGAAGGGAATTGCCAAGCTGCCCTATTCGATGAAGGTGCTCTTGGAAAACCTGCTGCGCAACGAGGACGGCCGCACGGTCAAGAAAGAAGACATCGTCGCGGTTTCGAAGTGGCTCAGGAAGCGCAAGCTCGAGCATGAAGTGGCGTTCCGTCCGGCGCGCGTCTTGATGCAGGATTTCACCGGCGTGCCGGCGGTGGTCGATCTTGCCGCGATGCGCAACGCGATGCAGGCGCTCGGCGGCGACGCCGAAAAGATCAACCCGCTGGTGCCGGTCGACCTCGTGATCGACCACTCGGTCATCGTCAATTTCTTCGGCGACAACAAGGCGTTCGGCAAGAACGTCGTCGAGGAATACAAGCAGAACCAGGAACGCTACGAGTTCCTGAAGTGGGGCCAGAAGGCGTTCTCGAATTTCTCCGTGGTGCCGCCTGGCACCGGCATCTGCCACCAGGTCAATCTCGAATATCTCGCACAGACGGTGTGGACCAAGAAAGAGAAGATGACGGTCGGCAAGAAGACCGGCACCTTCGAAGTCGCCTATCCGGATTCGCTGGTCGGTACCGACTCGCACACCACCATGGTCAACGGCCTCGCCGTGCTCGGCTGGGGCGTCGGCGGCATCGAGGCGGAAGCCTGCATGCTCGGCCAGCCGCTGTCGATGCTGCTGCCAGAAGTCGTCGGCTTCAAGCTGAAGGGCCAGCTCAAGGAAGGCGTCACCGCGACCGACCTCGTGCTGACGGTGACCCAGATGCTGCGCAAGCAGGGCGTGGTCGGCAAGTTCGTCGAGTTCTTCGGCCCCGGCCTCGACTATCTCTCGGTCGCGGACAAGGCGACCATCGGCAACATGGCGCCGGAATACGGCGCGACCTGCGGCTTCTTCCCGGTCGATGCCGCGACCATCGATTACCTCAAGACCTCCGGTCGCAAGACCGACCGTGTCACGCTCGTTGCCGCCTATGCCAAGGCGCAGGGCTTGTTCCGCACGGCGAAATCGACCGACCCGGTATTCACGGAAACGCTGACGCTCGATCTCAAGGATGTCGTCCCGTCGATGGCTGGCCCGAAGCGCCCCGAAGGCCGCGTCGCGTTGCCGGCGGTCTCCACCGGCTTCGCGACCGCGCTCGCCGGCGAATACAAGAAGCCTGAAGGCGGGTCGAACCGCTATGCGGTCGAGGGCCGCGACTTCGATCTCGGCCATGGCGATGTCGTGATCGCCGCGATCACCTCCTGCACCAATACCTCCAACCCGAGCGTGTTGATCGGCGCGGGCCTGCTCGCGCGCAACGCCGCCGCCAAGGGGCTGACGGCCAAGCCGTGGGTGAAGACCTCGCTCGCTCCGGGCAGCCAGGTGGTTGCGGAATATCTGGCCAATTCCGGCCTGCAGAAGGATCTCGACAAGGTCGGCTTCAACCTGGTCGGCTTCGGCTGCACCACCTGCATCGGCAATTCCGGCCCGCTGCCGGAGGACATTTCTAAGTCGATCAACGACAACGGCATCGTTGCCGCGGCCGTGCTCTCGGGCAACCGCAATTTTGAGGGCCGCGTCTCGCCGGACGTGCAGGCGAACTACCTGGCGTCGCCGCCGCTGGTGGTGGCCTACGCGCTGGCGGGCACGGTGACCAAGGACCTCGCGGTCGAACCGATCGGCACCGGCAAGGACGGCAAGCCGGTCTACCTGAAGGATATCTGGCCGACCGCGAAGGAGATCAACGCCTTCATGAAGAAGTTCGTGACGGCGACGATCTTCAAGAAGCGCTACGCCGACGTGTTCAAGGGCGATACCAACTGGCGCAAGATCAAGACGGTCGGGAGCGAGACCTATCGCTGGAATATGAGCTCGACCTATGTGCAGAATCCGCCCTATTTCGAGGGCATGAAGAAGCAGCCGGATCCGATCGCCGACGTCGTCGATGCGCGGATCCTGGCGCTGTTCGGCGACAAGATCACCACCGACCACATCTCGCCGGCCGGTTCGATCAAGCTGACCTCTCCCGCAGGTAAATTCCTGAGCGAGCATCAGGTGCGTCCGGCCGACTTCAACCAGTACGGCACGCGGCGCGGCAATCACGAGATCATGATGCGCGGCACGTTCGCCAACATCCGCATCAAGAACTTCATGCTGAAGGGCGCCGACGGCAATATTCCGGAGGGCGGACTTACCAAGCACTGGCCGGACGGCGAGCAGATGTCGATCTACGACGCGGCAATGAAGTATCAGCAGGAGAGCGTGCCGCTGGTGGTGTTCGCCGGCGCCGAATACGGCAACGGCTCCTCGCGCGACTGGGCTGCGAAGGGCACCCGTCTGCTCGGCGTCCGCGCCGTGATCTGCCAGAGCTTTGAGCGTATCCATCGCTCCAACCTGGTCGGCATGGGCGTGTTGCCGCTCACCTTCGAAGACGGCACGTCGTGGACATCGCTGGGCCTCAAGGGCGACGAGACGGTGACGATTCGCGGGCTCCAGGGCGATTTGAAGCCGCGCCAGACCCTGACGGCCGAGATCGTGTCCGGCGATGGTTCGCTGCAGCGCGTGCCGCTGCTTTGCCGCATCGATACCCTCGATGAGCTCGAGTACTACCGAAATGGCGGCATTCTGCATTATGTGCTGCGCAAACTTGCGGCCTAGAGCCTTTCCGGTTCTGATTGAATCAGAACCGGGCTCCAGGTTTTTGTTTTGACGCGTTTTCTTTACGCGAGCCGGAATCCCACTTCGCTTGAAAACGCTGTAACGCGGATTTGTGATCAGTGCCTCACTTCGAAGTGAGTAGCGACCAAGAAGAAGGCGGCCTATGAAAAGGCCGCTTTCGCGCGTCTGGGGCACGCTTTCAGGAGCTCACATCATGCCCCGTATAAATACGGACGGAAAACGCTACCACCGGTTCACAGCATGTCTGCGATGATGGCCTACAACTGCATATCGCGATGGACCGGTGCGCTCGGCGTTTGCGCGATCATCGCCGTCATCCGCCCGGCTCATGCCGATCCGCGTGCCGTGGTCGAATTGTTCACCTCGCAGGGCTGTTCGTCGTGCCCGCCGGCCGACCAGATCGTCGGCGAACTCGCCAAGGATCCGTCCGTGATCGCGCTGAGCATGCCGATCGACTATTGGGACTATCTTGGCTGGAAGGACACGCTGGCGGATTCGCGTTTCAGCGCGCGTCAGAAAGCCTATTCGCATGTGCGCGGCGATCGTAACCTCTACACGCCGCAGATGATCGTCAACGGCTCGGTGCAGGTGATCGGCAGCGATCGCGCGGCCATCGACAGCGCCATCAAGAATACCAGCAAGACTGAAGGCGTGATGTCGGTGCCGGTGAAGATGACGTTGTCGGGCAAACTGCTCAACGTCTCGATAGAGGCGAGCAAGGTGCCGACGGCGGGCCGCGGCGAAGTCTGGATCTGCTCGATCTCAAAGGCGGTGCCGATCTCGATTGGGCGCGGCGAGAATCGCGGCCAACAAGTCACCTACTACAACGTGGTGCGTAATCTCGTGAAGGTCGGCGACTGGAGCGGCGGTTCGGGAAACTGGACCGTTCCGCTGGAAAATATTTCCCGCGACGGCGTGGATGCCGCGGTTGTCTACGTCCAGGACGGCAGTCGCGACAAGCCGGGCGCGATGCTCGGCGCCGCCATGACGGCGCTGCGCTAGTTAGTTAGCTCCACGCTCCATCCGGGCTACGAGGCCACCTTCAGCGTCGCAAGGTCGGCGAAGTCAGAGCCGCGTGTGACATTTGCAAGAGCAGTCACCAAAACGAAAAAGGACCAACTCTCGTTGGCCCAGTATCGGGATTAACTCCCTCTGCGAACAGGCCCGATCCCGACGGCCCCGGGGGGCTGGGGGCTGAGGAATCCGGAACCGAAAGGACCGGGCCAACGCAGGATTATCTTTTCGCAATTCAGCGGGGCGGGCGGTGGGCGGAAGTGGGGCAGCAATAAGATTCCGCTAACGATCCCGTGAATCGCTGGTTTCCGGGATATCGGCGATCCGCCGCGGTTTCTTTCGTATTTACAACCCCCTTGCGGCGTCCAGCGGTTGGCGCAATCATGTAAGTTGGATGACAGGAGGCGCTCCATGAACCCGATATCGGAGGACACCGATCCGAGCGCGAGCCGCGCAGTGGCGCGCGCCGCCACTGCAGTCCCGCCGCCGAGCAGCGTCACATTCAATCGTCTCGAACTCAACCGTATCCTGAATT
Organism: Bradyrhizobium icense; assembly: GCF_001693385.1. Lineage (NCBI taxonomy): Bacteria > Pseudomonadati > Pseudomonadota > Alphaproteobacteria > Hyphomicrobiales > Nitrobacteraceae > Bradyrhizobium > Bradyrhizobium icense. The sequence goes on along the minus strand of NZ_CP016428.1, from coordinate 8,147,562 downwards.
TGTACGGGCGCATGGTCGCCGATGGCGAGTGGCGCGACTATGCCATCGACTTTCTGAAGGACCGCGCGGTGTTTTCGGTCTTTCGCCGCGCTTCCGAAGTTCCGATCTATCGCATCGAGAAAGATCCGCGGCTCGCGCGCAAGCAGGGCATGTACAGCGTGATCTCGGCGACCGGACTGATCCTGCGCCGCGGCCACGAACTGGACCGCGTGCTGCTGGTAATCGACCGCAAGCTGGCGGTGGTTTAATCGGCCGGGCTACTGCGAGCCGGGGCCCATTCTACTTTGCATGGGGTTGTTTTCGCGATTTTGAGTCTGATCCCGTGGGTGTACCGTCAAAGAGGCGCTACGCTTTATCCAGACTACGAAGTGGGGATCGTCGTTGCGCCTTCACCCAGCGCGCGCTGCATCATCACCGTGTCGAGCCAGCGGCCGAACTTGAAGCCGACACAGGGATGCGTCCCGATCATCTGGAAACCGCATTTGGCGTGAACACCGATCGAGCCAGCATTGGCGGAGTCGCCGATGACGGCGATCATCTGCCGGTACCCGCGCGCCTCGCATTCGGCGATCAGCCGCTGCATCAGTTGCAGGCCGATGCCGCGCCGGTGCGTGGCCGGTTTCAAATAGACCGAATTCTCCACCGTGAAGCGGTAGGCCGGCCGTGGCCGGTAGGGGCCGGCATAGGCGTATCCGATCACTTGGCCTTCGGCGGCGACGAAATAGGGAAAGCCGCCATCCGACAGGACTTTGAACCGCCGGGTCATCTCGGCGAGGTCGGGCGGGACAAGCTCGAACGTGGCGGTGCCGTAGCGCACCGCGTGCTCGTAGATCTCGGTGATGGCAGGGAGGTCGGCCTCGGTGGCGGGCCGGATTTCAGGCGTGGACATGCCGGCAGGATATTTTTGCTGCGCGCAAAAGAAAAGCCCCGGCCGCGAGGCCGGGGCTTCAACTCATACCTGGTCGGTAGGCGCCTATTCGCGCTGGCCGAGTAGCTGCAACAGCAGCGTGAACAGGTTGATGAAGTTCAGGTAGAGGGACAGCGCACCGGTAATCGCCGCTTTCTCGGCAATCTCGCCGCCCTGAGAGGCGTAGCCGTAGATGTAGTCGTTCTTCAGCCGCTGGGTATCCCAGGCGGTGAGGCCCGCGAACACCAGCACGCCAACCACCGAGACGATGAACTGCAGCATCGAGCTTGCCAGGAACAGGTTGACCAGGCTCGCGATGATGACACCGATCAGGCCCATGAACAGGAACGACCCCATGCCGCTCATGTCACGCTTGGTGGTGTAACCGTAGAGGCTCAGTGCGCCGAAGGTCGCCGCGGTGATGAAGAACACCCGCACGATCGAGGTGTGCGTGTACACCAGGAAGATCGACGACAGCGAAATGCCCATCAGCGCCGAGAAGGCCCAGAACAGCAATTGTGCTGTCGCGGGCCGCAGCCGGTTGATACCGAACGAGATCGCGAACACCATCGCCAGCGGCGCGAGGATGAACAGCCACTTCAGCGGGCTGACAAACATCGCGTAGCCGAACGGCGTAAGGAAGGCGTTGCCGAACCTGGCGGCGGCCCCGGCCTGGTCGGTCGTCACCGCGGCCATGTAGACGCCGAGCGCCGCAAGGCCGGTGATCGCAAGGCCGATGCTCATGTAATTGTAGATGCGCAGCATGTAGGCGCGCAGACCGGCATCGACGGCCGCAGCGTCAACGCGTCCGGCAGCCCGGCCGAAAGGAGATACGTAGTTACGGTCTAGGTCCGACATGGTCGAATTCCCGTTGGTTGCCCGGCGGAGCGCAAGGGGTTTGCGGCGCCGGTTAGATTTCTTAGTTCAGATGTCCCGATCTGCCGACGTTAAACTTACGTCATGAACCCGGCCACTGATCCTGGCTGGTATGTGGGAAACTAACACATTCGACGCAAGCTTCCATGCGCGGCTGAATGTCGCTTCTACCGGCCATCTGCGCGTAAATGCAGCGTTAACCCCGCCTTTCGCCGCTACAAATTGTCACAAATTCCGTAACACGCTGGCCGGCTTCTGGTTCAGGGCCAACAACGTTCCGGCGAGCCCCAGCCCGACCGTGACGATCAGGGCGGCGGCCACCACGCCGGCCGCACTGCCGGCCTGCCAGATGAAGCTGAGCGTCATCAGCCGGGTCACGATCAGCCAGGCCGCGATCGAGCCCGCGATGACGCCGAACACGGCGGTGGCGAGGCCGATCATCAGGTATTCCAGCGCATAGGCCCCGAGCAGCCGCACCCGCGTGGCGCCCAGCGTTTTCAGGATCACCGCGTCGTAGACCCGGTGGCGGTGGCCGGCGGCGAGCGCGCCGCCGAGCACCAGGATCGCCGAGATCAGCGTCACCGCGCTGGCGCCGCGGATGGCGAGCACGAGGTTGGTGACGACGGTGCCGACGGTCTCCAGAGCTTCGCGGACCCGAACGCTGGTGACCATCGGGAAAGCGTCAGCCACCTGCTTGATGATTCGGGCGTCGCCGGCCGGCTCCGGGTGGACCTCGGACAGGGTCGCGACATGGCTGTGCGGCGCGCCCTTGAAGGCGTTGGGTGAGAACACCAGCACGAAATTGATGCCGAGCCCCTGCCAGTCGACGTTGCGGAGATTGCTGATCCGGGCCGGAATGTCGCGGCCGAGCACGTTGACCACGATCTCGTCGCCGATCTTGAGCTTGAGGCCGTCCGCGATCCGCTTTTCCATCGAGACCAGCGGCGGCCCCTTATAGTCCGCGTTCCACCATTCGCCCTCGACGACCTTGGAGCCTTTGGGAACTTCGTTGGTATAGGTCAGGCCGCGGTCGCTCTGCAGCACCCATTCGGTATCCTGCGACGGCTTGAGCTCGTCGGCCCTGACGCCGCGGGCCGCGACGATGCGTCCACGCAGCATCGGCACATCGTCCACCGTCGATTGCGGCGCCACTTTCTTGAGGAAGTCGCCGAAGCGGTCGGCATCGGCGGTCGGAATGTCGATGAAGTAGAACGAGGGCGCACGCTCCGGCAATGCGGCCAGGAACTGCCGACGCAGATTGCCGTCAATCTGGGTGATCGTGACCAGGACCGCGAGCCCAAGGCCGAGCGACATCACGACCGAGGGCGTCAGGGCTCCGGGCCGGTAGATGTTGGCGATCGCCAGCCGCAGCATGGTGATTCGGCTTCGGGGCAGCCGGCGGGCGAGTGCCATCAGCCCGGCGGCGACGCCACGCAGCAGCGCAAACACCGCGACCGAGGAAACGACGAACACGGCGGCGACCCGCTTGTCGTAGGCCAGCCCGATCGCGACCGTGACAAGGAGTACGATCACCACGGCCATCAGCGCGAGATAGCCCCAGCGCGGGCGGTGCCATTCGCGGGCGACCTCCTCGCGAAACAATGCCGCGACGGGGACATCATGCACCCGGCCTAGCGGCCACAGCCCGAAGGCGAGCGCGGTGAGCAGGCCGTAGAGGAACGACAGCGCCAGTTCGTCGGCGTGCAGGGCAGGAATCACCGGCAGCGGCAGTAGCTTGCCGAACAGGCCGACGATGACAAACGGCAAGGCCGCGCCGGCGGCAAGCCCGATCACCGACCCGATCCCGGCGAGCAGGATCACCTGCGTCAGATAGATCGTGAAGACGTCGCGGCCGGTGGCGCCCAGCGCCTTGAACGAGGCGATGACGTCGCGGCGGCGATCGATATGGCTCTTGACGGCGTTGGCGACGCCGACGCCGCCGACCAGAAGGGCCGCGAGGCCGACCAGCGTCAGGAACTGGGTGAAGCGGTTGATGGTGCGTTCGAGCTGCGGCGAGGCGTTGTCGCGGCTGCGGATCCACCAGCCGGCTTCCGGCAAGGTGCTCCGGGCGCTGCTGACCAACTGGGCCGCGGCGCGTTCGTCGGATGCATTGTCCGGCAACTTCACGCGGTAGATCCAGCGCACCAGGCTGCCCGGCTGCAGCAATCCGGTGGCGCGCAGGCTGGTTTCGCTGACCAGAACGCGCGGGCCCAGGCCGACATTGCCGGCGAGCTTGTCTGGCTCGGCGCCGACCACGCTGCGGATCTGGAACGTGGCGTTGCCGATTCCGATGGGGTCGCCGAGCTTGAGATCGAGCCGCGCCAGCAGCGTGGAATCGACCGCTGCGCCGAACGCGCCGTCGCGTTCAGCCAGCAGCTCCGACATCGGCATTTGAGGATCAAGCGTCAACTGTCCGAGCATCGGATAGTTGCCGTCGACCGCCTTGAGCTCGACCAGCGCCAGCCTGCCGTCGCTGGCGCGGGCCATCACCCGCAGCGCGGCCGCAACCGACACCTGGCCGCGCGCGCGCAGGAAAGCGAGTTCCTCCGGCTTGGCTTCGCGCTGGATCAGCGAGAACGCGACATCGCCGCCGAGCAAGGTGCGTCCCTCGCGCGTCAACCCTTCGCTAAGGCTTGCCGCCACCGAGCCAACGCCGGCAATTGCCATGACGCCGAGCGCGATGCAGGCAATAAAGACGTAAAAGCCACGCAGGCCGCCACGCAATTCGCGAAGCGCGTAGCGCAGCGCCAGTGAGGGTGCGCGGCTCTTGTAGACCGGCCCGGAAATCGCGGTCATGAGTGCCCGTCGATCCGGCCGGAGCGCAGCCGCACCACGCGGTCGCAGCGCTGCGCGAGCGAGCTGTCGTGCGTCACCAGCACCAGCGTCATGCCGCGCTCGGCATGTTTGGTGAAGAGCATGTCGACGATCTGCTTGCCAGTGGTTTCATCGAGATTGCCGGTCGGCTCGTCCGCGACCAGAATGGCGGGATCGGGTGCCAGGGCGCGAGCCAGCGCCACGCGCTGCTGTTCGCCACCGGACAATTGGGTCGGGTAATGATGCAGCCGCTCGCCGAGGCCGACCGACGCCAGTTCCTGTGCCGCGCGCTCCGCCGCGTCGGGACTGCCGGCAAGCTCCAGCGGCACGGCGACGTTTTCCAGCGCCGTCATGGTCGGGATCAGGTGAAACGACTGGAACACGATGCCGACCTGGCGTCCGCGGAAGCGGGCGAGGGCGTCCTCGTCGAGGGCATTGAACGGCGTGCCGTTGACCACCACCTCTCCGCTGTCAGGACGTTCCAACCCCGCCATCACCATCAGCAAGGTCGATTTGCCCGAACCTGACGGCCCGATCAGGCCGATCGCCTCACCGGATGCCACACGAAGGCTGATATCTTTCAGGATATGAACGCGGGCGGCGCCTGTGCCGAGCGAGAGGTTGACGTTGGAGATGGAAATGGTGTCCGGCCCGACGCCGGTCAGTGAAGAGGGTTCGATGAGACTGTCCATGGCTCGGTCATATGGCACTTCCACCGCTCGGGTCGAGGGCTTGAAACGGATGTTTGCGCACATACGCGTGTTGATTGTGGCTTTGATGACGGCCGGGCCGGCCCTGGCACAGGCTCAAGCCCCGGCCACTGCATCCGCCAAACCGGTCAAAATGGTCGTCCTCGGCGATTCCTTGAGCGCTGGCCTTGGCCTTTCTGCGCCGGCCGCGTTCCCCGCCCGCCTGCAAAAAGCGTTGAGCGACAAGGGGATAAAGGTCGACATGATCAATGCCGGAGTATCCGGCGATACCACGTCCGGCGGTCGCGACCGTCTGGATTGGTCGGTCCCGGAGGGAACCGAGGCGGTGATCCTCGAACTCGGCGCCAACGACGCGCTGCGCGGGATCGATCCCGCCATTACTCGGGCCGCCTTGACCGACATCCTGACCCGGCTGAAGGCGCGCAAGATCGCCGTTCTCTTGTGCGGGATGCTGGCGCCGCCCAATTACGGCAGCGAATATGCGGCGCGCTTCAACGCCATCTATCCGGAACTATCCAAATCGTTCGGCGTGCCGCTCTACCCATTTTTCCTGGAGGGGGTTGCGAGTGAGGCCAAGCTCAACCAGGCCGACGGAATTCATCCGACCGCCGAGGGCGTCGATATCATCGTGAAGAACATTCTGCCTACGGTGGAGGCATTTATTGGCACGATCTCCGGTCAGCGGAGTTGAAAAAGCAGCAACGAATGAGGTTACCCCAAGGTTTTCCCGTAGCATTGCGGAGTGCTCGCGCCGCGCGCTTCGCAGAGTCACATAAGTCGGATACAAAATATCTATCGGTGATTCGTCGCCGGGCGCTGTTACAGGACATGGTCCTTTTCAAGGTCATGCCCAAGCATCGGGAGTCATGCGATGCCGCGTTTGTTTGCTGGACTGGAAATTCCGGCCGAGATTGGCCAGAGCCTTTCCAATTTGCGTGGCGGCCTTCCCGGCGCACGCTGGGTCGATCCCGAAAATTACCACGTCACCTTACGCTTCATCGGCGATATCGACGGCATGTCGGCGAATGAAATCGCCTCGATGCTGTTTCGGGTGAACCGCAAGCCGTTCGAGGTCAAGGTGCAGGGCTTGCAGAGCTTTGGCGGCAAGAAACCGCGCGCGGTGGTCGCGTCCGTCGAGCCGAGCCGGCCGCTGATCGAGCTGCAGGCCGAGCTCGAACGGCTGATGCAGCGGCTCGGGCTCGATCCGGAGGGGCGCAAATTCATTCCCCATGTGACGCTGGCGCGGCTGCATGACGCCTCCAGCCAGGACGTTGCCGATTATCTCTCGGTGCGCGGCTATTTCCCGAGCCGCACGTTCTGGGCTTCGCGCTTCGTGCTGTTTTCCTCGCGCGCCTCCACCGGCGGCGGGCCCTACGTGGTCGAGGATTCCTATGCGCTGAGCGCGTGAGGGCGGGGCGCTTGCCGCCTCTCCGCTGATGGCTTCGCGTGCATACCCCCAGCACCAATTCGCGGCTTGCAATTTCCGCACGTTTGAGGCCGAAAGGGGCCATGCTGTCGACTGACCCCACCTCGTTCCGCGCGCAGTATCAGGCGCTGGTTTCCTCCGGCGCGATCGAGGCCGATTCCGCGCAGGCGGAAGCTGCCGAGGCGCTTGCCGCGCTTGAGGAGCGGCTGTCTAGCTACAAGCCGGCGCGCAAGTTGAGCCTGCTTGGCCGATTGTTCGGTGACAAAAGCGAGCCGCCGCCACGCGGGCTTTACGTTCATGGCGAGGTCGGCCGCGGCAAGACCATGCTGATGGATCTGTTCTTTCAGCAGAGCCCGGTCCAGCGCAAGCGCCGCGCCCATTTCCACGAATTCATGGCCGAGGCGCATGAGAAGATCTACGCCTATCGTCAGAACATCGCGCGCGGTGAAATCGCAGACAGCGACGTGATCGAGCTGACGGCGAACGCGATCTTCGACGAAGCGTGGCTGTTGTGTTTCGACGAATTCCACGTCACCGACATCGCGGATGCCATGATCCTGGGGCGATTGTTCTCAAAACTGTTCGAACTCGGCACCGTGGTTGTGGCGACGTCGAACGTTGCGCCCGAAGACCTCTACAAAGGCGGTCTCAACCGCGCGCTGTTCCTGCCGTTTATTTCGCAGATCGAAGGTCGCATGGACGTGCTGCGGCTCGATGCACGCACCGATTTCCGGCTGGAGAAACTTGCCGGCGTGAAGATGTGGCTGGTGCCGCCGGATGATGAGGCGGGCGCCGCGCTCGATCGGGCCTGGCGCAAGATGACCGGCAACGCGCCCTGCAAGCCGCGCGACATCTCGATCAAGGGCCGCGTCCTGCGCGTGCCCTGTTCGGCGCACGGCGTGGCGCGGTTTTCCTTTGCCGACATCTGCGAAAAGCCGCTGGCCGCATCCGACTATCTGCGGCTGGCGCATGATTACCACACCATCCTGATCGACCGCATTCCAGTGATGGATTACGCCGAGCGCAACGCCGCCAAGCGCTTCATCTCGCTGATCGACACGCTCTACGATAATGCCGTGAAGCTGATGGCGTCGGCCGAGGCCGATCCGGTGTCGCTGTATGGCGCTACCGAAGGCGTTGAGGCCAACGAGTTCAAGCGGACCGCGTCACGGCTGATCGAGATGAGTTCCGAATCCTATCTGGCGCTCCCGCACGGCCGGAAGGATTCCGCAGCAAGCGGATCGAGCACGGGGCTGGTCGAGACGTAGTCGGTCATTCCGGGGCGCGCGAAGCGCGAACCCGGAATCCCAAGCCACAAATTCTGGATTCTCCGGTGCGCAACTACGCACCTGACTTCGCGCTGTCGCGCGCCCGGAATGACGGCGGCACCTGGCATACCTGACCGAATTCAAGGCGCGGCCTTAGAATCGGGCATGCCCCGGCTTGAACCGGTCAATCGAAAGGGATAACCAGCCATCCGACTGATTATTCACCCTCCCTCTTCGTCTCAGAAGGACAAATTTCCCATGGCGCGCGACAAGATTGCTTTGATTGGCTCCGGTCAGATCGGCGGAACGCTGGCTCACCTCGTTGGCCTGAAGGAACTGGGCGACGTCGTGATGTTCGACATCGCCGAGGGCGTGCCGCAGGGCAAGGCGCTCGACATCGCGCAGTCTTCCCCGGTCGACGGTTTCGACGCCAATCTCACTGGTGCCAACTCCTATGAGGCGCTCGATGGTGCCAAGGTCTGCATCGTCACCGCCGGCGTGCCGCGCAAGCCCGGCATGAGCCGCGACGATCTCCTCAGCATCAATCTCAAGGTGATGGAGCAGGTCGGCGCCGGCATCAAGAAATATGCCCCCGATGCGTTCGTCATCTGCATTACCAACCCGTTGGACGCCATGGTGTGGGCGCTTCAGAAGGCTTCCGGTCTGCCGCACAAGAAGGTGGTCGGCATGGCCGGCGTGCTCGACTCCGCGCGGTTTCGCTACTTCCTGGCCGACGAATTCAACGTCTCGGTCGAAGACGTCACCGCCTTCGTGCTCGGCGGCCACGGCGACACCATGGTGCCGCTGACGCGCTATTCCACCGTCGCCGGCATTCCGCTGCCCGACCTCGTCAAGATGGGCTGGACCTCGCAGACCCGCATCGACGAGATCGTCGACCGCACCCGCAATGGCGGCGCCGAGATCGTCAACCTGCTGAAGACCGGTTCGGCCTTCTACGCGCCGGCCGCTTCGGCGATCGCGATGGCGGAGAGCTATCTGAAGGACAAGAAGCGCGTGCTGCCCTGCGCCGCCTACCTCAACGGCGAGTACAGCGTGAAGGACATGTATGTCGGCGTCCCCGTCGTGATCGGCTCGAAGGGCGTCGAGCGTATCGTCGAGATCGAACTGGCCGGCAAGGATCGCGAAGCCTTCGACAAGTCGGTCGGCGCGGTTCAGGGCCTGGTCGACGCCTGCAAGAAGATCGCGCCCGACCTGTTGGGTTGTTGATTTTACTCGGCTTTCGCTCCTTGCCGGGGCGAAAGCGTTTTCAGGGTTGCAGTTCTATTGGTATATGGTATGCCAACTACCAATGCCGGTGAACTGTAGAACTCGCCGCTAAGGGTTGGGGAGCGTCCAGATGAATATCCATGAATACCAGGCCAAGGCTCTGCTGCATGAATTCGGCGTGCCGATTTCGCGCGGCGTGCCTGTCTTGAAAGCCTCGGATTCTGACGCCGCTGCCAAACAGCTTCCCGGCCCGATCTGGGTGGTGAAGAGCCAGATCCATGCCGGCGGCCGCGGCAAGGGCAAGTTCAAGGAAGCTTCCGCCGGCGACAAGGGCGGCGTCCGCATCGCCAAATCCGTCGCCGAGGTCAACGAATTCGCCAAGCAGATGCTCGGCGCGACGCTGGTCACGGTGCAGACCGGCCCGCAGGGCAAGCAGGTCAACCGCCTCTACATCGAGGAAGGCTCCGACATCGAAAAGGAGTTCTATCTTTCGATCCTGGTCGACCGCGAAACGTCTGAAGTTGCGTTCGTGGTCTCGACCGAAGGCGGCGTCAACATCGAGGACGTTGCGCACAAGACGCCCGAGAAGATCGTGACCTTCTCGGTCGATCCGGCAACCGGTATCATGGCCCATCACGGCCGCACGGTCGCGAAGGCCCTGAACCTTACCAGCGATCTCGCCAAGCAGGCGGAGAAGCTGGTGACGCAGCTCTACACGGCCTTCGTTGCCAAGGACATGGCGATGCTGGAAATCAATCCGCTCGTCGTCACCAAGCAGGGCGAGCTGCGCGTACTCGATGCCAAGGTGTCGTTCGACGACAACGCGCTGTTCCGCCATCCCGAGGTGGCGGTGTCGTTGCGCGATTTGACCGAGGAAGACGCCAAGGAAATCGAGGCGTCGAAATACGATCTGAACTATGTGACGCTCGACGGCACCATCGGCTGCATGGTCAACGGCGCAGGCCTTGCCATGGCGACGATGGACATCATCAAGCTCTACGGCATGGAACCCGCCAACTTCCTCGACGTCGGCGGCGGCGCCAGCAAGGAGAAGGTCGCTGCGGCGTTCAAGATCATCACCGCCGACCCGAACGTGAAGGGCATCCTGGTCAACATCTTCGGCGGCATCATGAAATGCGATATCATCGCCGAAGGCGTGGTAGCTGCCGTGAAGGAAGTCGGCCTGAAAGTGCCGCTGGTGGTACGGCTCGAAGGCACCAATGTCGACGCCGGCAAGCAGATCATCCGCGAATCCGGCCTCAACGTGGTGCCGGCCGACAATCTCGACGATGCCGCACAGAAAATCGTGAAAGCCGTCAAGGGAGGCTAGCGATGGCTGACCGTCTCGCCGCTCCGACACCGTTGGAAGAACACCGCCGGCTCGCGGTATTTGCGGGCGAGTGGGCGGGCGAGGAAATGGTCTACCCGTCGCGCTGGACCGCGGGCGGTCCGGCGACCTCGCACGTCGTCGCACGCGTCGATCTCAACGGCTTCTACCTGATCCAGGACACCCGTCAGATGCGTGACGGCAAGGAGACCTTCGCCACCCACGGCGTGTTCACCTACGACCGCGACGACCGGACCTACAAGTTATTCTGGCACGATTCGCTCGGCTACTATTCGCCGGCGCCGGCCTCCGGCGCCTGGGTCGGCAACAAGCTGACTCTCGTGCGCGGCTCGCTGCGCGGCAACGCGCGCCACGTCTACGAAATCGTCGACAACGACAACTACACCATGAAGATCCAGTTCTCGCCTGATGCCGAAGGATGGGCCGACGTGCTCACCGGCACGTACCGCCGCATTCATTAACCCTCTCGTTCACGGTCACCGAAGAAAGCGTTCGCAGTCATGTCCGTTCTGATCGACAAGAATACCAAAGTCATCTGCCAGGGTTTTACGGGCAAGAACGGCACGTTCCATTCGGAAGCCGCGATCGCTTACGGCACCAAGATGGTCGGCGGCACCTCGCCGGGCAAGGGCGGCTCGAAGCACCTCGGCCTGCCCGTCTTCGACACCGTTCGCGAGGCGCGCGAGAAGACCGGCGCGGATGCTTCCGTGATCTACGTTCCGCCGCCGGGCGCGGCGGATGCGATCTGTGAAGCGATCGATGCGGAAATTCCGCTGATCGTCTGCATCACCGAGGGCATTCCGGTGCTCGACATGGTGCGCGTGAAGCGCTCCTTGTCGGGATCGAAATCGCGCCTGATCGGACCGAACTGCCCGGGCGTGATGACGGCGGGCGAGTGCAAGATCGGCATCATGCCGGCCAATATCTTCAAGCCGGGCAGCGTCGGGATCGTTTCCCGCTCCGGCACGTTGACTTATGAAGCCGTGTTCCAGACCACCCAGGAGGGCCTCGGCCAGACCACCGCGGTCGGCATCGGCGGCGACCCGGTCAAGGGCACCGAATTCATCGACGTGCTGGAGATGTTCCTCAAGGACGAGAAAACCACCTCGATCATCATGATCGGTGAAATCGGCGGCTCCGCCGAGGAGGACGCCGCCCAGTTCATCAAGGACGAGGCCAAGCGCGGCCGGAAGAAGCCGATGGTCGGTTTCATCGCCGGCGTCACCGCCCCTCCCGGCCGACGCATGGGTCATGCCGGCGCCATCATCTCCGGCGGCAAGGGCGACGCCGGATCCAAGACGGCGGCCATGGAAGCGGCCGGAATTACAGTGTCTCCGTCCCCGGCACGGCTCGGACATACCCTTGCCGAAAAATTGAAATCTTAATTCAGTCCTTGGTTCTTTTAGGCGCGAATATCGCGCCTAAATAGGGTAAAGCTCTTTACCGAGCTGGTTCGGGCCTCCCGGACCGGCTACAGCGCCGTTTTCCACGCGCAAAGCGAAAACTCACCAGGACGCCATCATGTCTCGCCAGGACGCGAACGCAGCATTTGCCCTCTCCTCGTTTTTGCAGGGCACCAACGCCACCTATATCGACGAGCTCTACTCCCGCTACGAACAGAACCCCGGCTCAGTCGACAGCGACTGGCAGGAGTTCTTCAAGAGCCTGAAAGATACCCCGGCCGACGTCCAGAAAAACGCCGATGGCCCGTCCTGGGGCCGCGACAACTGGCCGATCACGCCGCAGGACGAATTAACCTCGGCGCTGGACGGTAACTGGGTCACTGTCGAGAAGGCCGTTGGCGCCAAGCTGGCCGCCAAAGCTCAGGCCAAGGGCGCCGAACTATCCCCCGCCGACGTCAACCAGGCGACGCGCGATTCGGTTCGCGCCCTGATGCTGATCCGCGCCTACCGCATGCGCGGTCATTTCCACGCCAAGCTCGATCCGCTCGGCATCGAGGCGCCGCGCGATCGCGAGGAGCTCGATCCGCGGACCTATGGCTTCACCGAGGCCGATTTCGACCGCAAGATCTTCCTCGACCACGTGCTCGGCCTCGAATACGGCACGCTGCGCGAGATCGTCGCGATCTGCGAGCGCACCTATTGCCAGACGCTTGGCGTCGAGTTCATGCACATCTCGAACGCGGCGCAGAAGGCCTGGATCCAGGAGCGCATCGAAGGGCCGGACAAGGAAATCAGTTTTACGCGCGAAGGACGCCGCGCGATCCTGAACAAGCTGATCGAAGCCGAAGGTTTCGAGAAATTCTGCGATCTCAAATTCACCGGCACCAAGCGCTTCGGTCTCGACGGCGCCGAATCGTTGATCCCGGCGCTGGAGCAGATCATCAAGCGCGGCGGCAATCTCGGCGTGAAGGAAATCGTGCTCGGCATGCCGCATCGCGGCCGCCTCAACGTGCTGACCCAGGTGATGGGCAAGTCGCACCGTGCGCTGTTTCATGAATTCAAGGGCGGGTCCGCCAACCCCGAGGACGTCGAAGGCTCCGGTGACGTCAAGTATCACCTCGGCGCTTCGTCCGACCGCGAGTTCGACGGCAACAAGATCCATCTGTCGCTGACCGCGAACCCCTCGCATCTGGAAATCGTCGATCCGGTCGTGCTCGGCAAGGTCCGCGCCAAGCAGGACCAGCACGGCGATCCGCCTGATATGCGCATCTCGGTGCTGCCGCTCCTCTTGCATGGCGACGCAGCGTTCGCGGGACAGGGCGTCGTGGCGGAATGCTTCGGCCTGTCGGACCTGAAGGGCTACCGCACCGGCGGCTCGCTGCACTTCATCGTCAACAACCAGATCGGTTTCACCACCTATCCGCGCTACTCGCGTTCCTCGCCCTATCCGTCCGATGTGGCGAAGATGATCGACGCGCCGATCTTCCACGTGAACGGCGACGATCCGGAAGCGGTGGTGTTCGCCGCCAAGGTCGCGATCGAGTTCCGGCAGAAATTCCACAAGCCGGTCGTGATCGACATGTTCTGCTATCGCCGGCATGGCCATAATGAGGGCGACGAGCCGGGGTTCACCCAGCCGGTGATGTACAAGCGCATCGCCTCGCATCCGTCGACGCTCGCGCTCTACGCCAAGCGGCTGGTCGCCGACGGCGTGCTGACCGAAGGCGAGGTCGACAAGGCCAAGGCCGACTGGCGCGCGCGGCTCGACGCCGAGCTCGAAGCCGGTGCTGGCTACAAGCCCAACAAGGCGGATTGGCTCGACGGCAAATGGGCCGGCTTCAAGGTCGCCGACCAGGAAGAGGATGCGCGTCGCGGCGTCACCGGCGTGGATGTCAGTATCCTCAAGGATATCGGACGCAAGATCACCAAGGTGCCGGATGGCTTCCGGGTTCACCGCACCATCCAGCGTTACCTGGAAAACCGTGCGAAAGCGATCGATAACGGTGTCGGCATCGACTGGGCGACCGGCGAGGCGCTGGCGATCTGCACGCTGCTGCAGGAAGGCCACCACGTCCGTCTGTCGGGACAGGACTCCGAGCGCGGCACCTTCTCGCAGCGCCATTCCGTGCTGATCGACCAGGAAGACGAAAGCCGCTACACGCCGTTCAACCACCTCGGTCACGAACAGGGCCATTACGAGGTGATCAACTCGCTGTTGTCGGAAGAGGCGGTGCTCGGCTTCGAGTACGGCTATTCGCTGGCCGAGCCCAACGCGCTGGCGATGTGGGAAGCGCAGTTCGGCGACTTCGCCAACGGCGCCCAGGTGGTGTTCGACCAATTCATCTCGTCGGGCGAACGCAAATGGCTGCGCATGTCCGGCCTCGTCTGCCTCCTGCCGCACGGCTATGAAGGGCAGGGGCCGGAACACTCCTCGGCGCGTCTCGAGCGTTACCTGCAGATGTGCGCCGAAGACAACATGCAGGTGGTGTATCCGACCACGCCGGCGAATTACTTCCACGTGCTGCGGCGCCAGTTGCATCGCGAAATCCGCAAGCCCTTGATCATGATGACGCCGAAGTCGCTGTTGCGGCACAAGCGCGCGATCTCGCAGCTCGACGAGCTCGGCAAGGACACGACGTTCCACCGCATTCTGTACGATGACGCGCAGATGCTGCCGGACGAGAAGATCAAGCTGGCGCCGGACGACAAGATCCGCCGCGTCGTGCTGTGCTCGGGCAAGGTCTATTACGATCTCTACGAGGAGCGCGAGAAGCGCGACATCGACGACATCTACCTGCTGCGTGTCGAGCAGCTCTACCCGGTGCCGCTGAAGGCGCTGGTGCACGAACTCGCACGCTTCAAGAACGCCGAAGTGGTCTGGTGCCAGGAAGAGCCGCGCAACATGGGGGCATGGCACTTCATCGAGCCCTATCTGGAATGGGTGCTGAACCAGATCCACGCGCCGAACCGGCGTCCGCGTTATGCAGGCCGCGCGGCGTCGGCGGCAACCGCCACCGGTCTGATGTCGAAGCATCTGGCACAGCTCAAGGCGATGCTGGATGAGGCGCTGAACTAACGTTTTGCCGCTTGTCGTGCCCCGCGAAGGCGGGGCACCCGGTACGCCGTGCAGTTAGATTTCGATCACGGCCATCCCGGCGTACTGGATCGCCCGCCCCAGTGCGCAACTGCGCACAAGGCGGGCGATGACACTTTGGAATTGATGACGCTTAAGGATACCGAGGAAACATACCATGACTGAAATTCGTGTTCCGACGCTCGGCGAGTCCGTGACGGAAGCCACCATCGGCCGCTGGTTCAAGAAGGCCGGTGACGCGGTGGCGGTGGATGAGCCGTTGGTCGAGCTCGAGACCGACAAGGTCACCATCGAAGTGCCGGCGCCATCCGCCGGCGTGCTCGGCGAGATCGCCGCCAAGGATGGCGAGACCGTCGCCGTCGGCGCGCTGCTCGGGCAGATCAATGATGGCGCAACCGGTGGCGCGAAGCCAGCCGCGGCCGCGCCCGCCAAGGCCGCCGCTCCGGCTGCAGCGCCTGCCGCGGCCCCTAAGGCGGCACCGTCAGACGCCCCGCTGGCGCCGTCAGTACGAAAACTCTCCGCCGAGAGCGGCATCGATGCCGCGACCGTGCCCGGCTCGGGCAAGGACGGCCGCGTCACCAAGGGCGACATGCTGGCTGCGATCGAGAAGGCGGCGTCGGCGCCGACCCCGGTCAATCAGCCGGCCGCTTCCGTGCAGGTCCGCGCGCCGTCGCCGGCCGATGACGCCGCGCGCGAAGAGCGCGTGAAGATGACGCGGCTGCGCCAGACCATCGCGCGGCGGCTCAAGGACGTGCAGAACACGGCGGCGATGCTGACGACCTTCAACGAGGTCGACATGAGCCACATCATGGCGATGCGCGCGCAGTACAAGGACGTGTTCGAGAAGAAGCACGGCAGCAAGCTCGGCTTCATGGGCTTCTTCACCAAGGCGGTGGTGCAGGCACTGAAGGATATCCCGGCCGTCAACGCCGAGATCGATGGCTCGGACCTGATCTACAAGAACTACTACCACATCGGCGTCGCCGTCGGCACCGACAAGGGACTGGTCGTGCCCGTGGTGCGCGACTGCGACCACAAGTCGATCTCCGACATCGAAAAATCGATCGCCGATTTCGGCCGGCGCGCGCGCGACGGCCAGCTCAAGATCGACGAGATGCAGGGCGGCACCTTCACCATCACCAATGGCGGCATCTATGGTTCACTGATGTCGACGCCGATCCTCAACGCGCCGCAGTCCGGCATTTTAGGTATGCACAAAATCCAGGAGCGGCCGATGGTGGTCGGCGGCAAGATCGAGGTACGCCCGATGATGTATCTGGCGCTGTCCTACGATCACCGCGTGATCGACGGCAAGGAAGCCGTGACGTTCCTGGTGCGCGTCAAGGAGAGCCTGGAAGACCCGGCGCGGTTGGTGCTGGATCTCTGATACATCGCGCTTGCCGGCGTCGGCGCTCAAAGCCTGCGTCGCGCGCCGTGGATCCATGCGCATTGATTTGTAGAGGCCTGATGTGACGGACAAGGTTGTTGTAATCACCGGCGGCAGCCGCGGCATCGGCCGCGCTACTGCGCTAGCGGCCGCCGCGCGCGGCTTTCGGGTCGTTGTCGGCTACGCCAGCAACGAGGCGGCGGCAAAGGAAGTCGTCTCGCTGATCGAGCGCAAGAACGGCAAGGCGATTGCCGTGAAATGCGATGTCGGCAGCGAGAAGGAAATTCTCGCGCTGTTCGCCGCTGCCGACGAATTCGGCACGTTAGGGGCGCTGGTCAATAATGCCGGCATTGTCGGGCCCTCGGCGCGGGTCGAAGACATGTCGGCCGAGCGCATTCAGCGCATGATGGCGGTCAATGTGACCGGCAGCATTTTATGTGCGCGCGAAGCGGTGAAACGGATGTCGACCCGTAAGGGCGGCGAGGGCGGCGTCATCGTCAATCTTTCCTCGGTTGCGGCGAAACTCGGCTCGCCCAACACCTATGTCGATTATGCGGCGTCCAAGGGCGCGGTGGATTCCTTCACCGTCGGCCTCGGCCACGAGGTCGCCGGCGAGGGCATTCGCGTCGCCGCGATCCGGCCCGGGCTGATCGATACCGAGATTCATGCCTCGGGCGGCGAGCCCGATCGCGCGCACCGGCTCGCGCATATGGTACCGATGAAGCGCGTCGGCACCGCGGAAGAAATCGCCAACGCCATCGTCTGGCTGATCTCGGACGAGGCGTCCTACGTCACCAGTGCCATCCTTGATGTGTCGGGCGGGCGGTAATAACTGACACCTTTCTCAGCTACAGGACTTCACCATGGCTTCCTACGATCTCGTCGTCATCGGCACCGGCCCGGGCGGATATGTCTGCGCGGTGCGCGCGGCGCAACTTGGCATGAAGGTGGCCGTAGTCGAGAAGAACGCGACGCTGGGCGGCACCTGTCTCAACGTCGGCTGCATGCCGTCGAAGGCGCTGCTGCACGCGTCCGAAATGTTCGAGGAGGCCGCGCACTCCTTTGCCAAGATGGGCGTCAGCGTTTCCGCGCCGAAGCTCGATCTGCCCGCGATGATGAATTTCAAGCAGCAGGGGATCGACGGCAACGTCAAGGGCGTCGAATTCCTGATGAAGAAGAACAAGATCGACGTCCTCTACGGCGCCGGCAAGATTCTCGGCGCCGGCAAGGTCGAGGTCAGCGGTAACGGTAAGTCGCAGACGGTCGACACCAAGAACATCGTCATTGCGACGGGCTCCGACATCGCGCGGCTGAAGGGCATCGAGATCGACGAGAAGCGCATCGTGTCGTCGACCGGCGCGCTATCGCTCGACAAGGTGCCGGAGAAGCTTCTGATCATCGGCGCCGGCGTGATCGGGCTCGAGCTCGGCTCGGTCTGGAAACGGCTTGGTGCTGAGGTCATGGTCGTCGAGTTTCTCGACCGCATCCTGCCCGGCATGGATGGGGAAGTTGCAAAGCAATTCCAGCGCATCCTCGAAAAGCAGGGCTTTGTATTCAAGCTCGGCGCCAAAGTGACGGCCGTGGACGCTTCCGGCAAGACGTTGAAGGCGACGGTGGAGCCGGCGGCTGGCGGCACGGCAGAGACGATCGAGACCGACGTGGTGCTGGTCTGCATCGGCCGCGTGCCCTACACCGAAGGTCTCGGGCTCAAGGAAGCCGGCATTGCGCTCGACAACCGCGGCCGCGTGCAGATCGACGCGCATTTCGCCACCAGCGTGAAGGGCGTCTATGCGATCGGCGACGTCGTGGCGGGTCCGATGCTCGCGCACAAGGCCGAGGATGAAGGCGTCGCCTGCGCCGAGATCATTGCAGGGCAGGCGGGCCACGTGAACTACGATGTTATCCCGGGCGTGGTGTATACCACGCCGGAAGTGTCGTCGGTCGGCAAGACCGAGGAAGAGCTGAAGCAGGCTGGCGTTGCCTACACCTCAGGCAAATTCCCGTTCACCGCCAACGGCCGCTCCAAGGTCAACCAGACCACTGACGGTTTCGTGAAGGTTCTCGCAGATGCGAAGACCGACCGCGTCCTCGGTGTACACATCGTCGGCCGCGAAGCCGGCGAAATGATCCAGGAAGCGGCCGTTCTCATGGAGTTCGGCGGTTCTGCCGAGGATCTGGCGCGGACTTGTCATGCGCATCCCACCCGCTCCGAGGCCATCAAGGAAGCCGCGCTTGCAGTCGGCAAGCGGGCAATCCACATGTGATTGAACCCGGCAGAAGCGGGCACAGACCACATCGATGATGCGCCGCTTACTTCAACCGTTCTGGGTCCTGCTTGCGGTCATTTTCCTGGTCGAAGCCTGGCTGTGGGATCATCTCGAGCCGATCGTCGAGCGCGTCGTTGCGCTGATCCCGCTTCGCGCCTTCAAGCAATGGCTGTCCAATCGCGTCGATGCGCTGTCGCCGGCGATGACCCTGATCGTGTTCGCCGTGCCGGTGATTCCGCTGTT
The DNA here is from genome assembly GCF_001693385.1 of Bradyrhizobium icense. Lineage (NCBI taxonomy): Bacteria > Pseudomonadati > Pseudomonadota > Alphaproteobacteria > Hyphomicrobiales > Nitrobacteraceae > Bradyrhizobium > Bradyrhizobium icense. The sequence continues at coordinate 8,128,592 of NZ_CP016428.1, read as the reverse complement.
TCCGCTCAAGCTGGCCGGGCTCTGGCTGTTGGCGCACCAATACTGGTTCAGCGCGGCGGTTGTGATCGTGTTCGGCAAATTGCTCGGCGTCGGCGTCACTGCATTCATCTTCGACGTCACGCGCGCGAAGCTGTTGCAGATGGCGTGGTTCAAGAAGGTCTATGAATTCGTCATGGCGATGCGCGCCAGGGCGGCCGCCCTGGTCTATCCAATCAAGCAGCGCATCCGGGAAATCCTGCGCGGCGACGGCGATAGCTGGTCGTCGCGCATGCTGCGCACGATCGCGCGCTTCCGCAGGAGCGTGCACGAAGCGCGGTAGGGCATCACTGTCATTGCCCGCGAAGGCGGGCGATCCAGTATCCCAGAGACGTCAGCGCTTGAACCGAGAAGCCGCGGCGTACTGGATGCCCCGCCTTCGCGGGGCATGACTGCGGAAGCAATTCGACAGATGCTGCTCAATGCAGATGCAGCAGATGCGGCGCGTAGAGGCCGAGCGCGGTGATGCCGATGCCGGCGATCGCCAGTATGCCTGACACCCAGGCCAGCACGATCATGCCGGTGATGATGGTGGCGGACGCCAGCACGATGCCGATCTGGAAGGCGGCTGAAGCGATTTCGTAGTGGTGATATTTTGCGGTCGCCTCGTCGCGCTGGTGCTCGGCGTGCTTGGCGCGTTTTGCCAGCTCCTCCGAACCTTCGCCGGTTTCCGGCTCCGAGCGATAACGCTGTGCGGTCTTGTTCCAGTCGTCGATCTGCTTCTGAAGCGCCGCCTTTGCAGCATCGTCGCCGACGGTTCCCATGCTGAGCTTGGCGTGTTCGGCGGTGGCCTGCACCACGGTGCGGCGAATGCTCTTTGCCTGGAAGAATGCCCAGAGGTTCGAAGCCTCAACATTCTTGCTGATCGCCTCGGTCTGGGCGCCCTTGCCCAGCGTTTCCGAGAACGCCAGGAACAATGCGATCACGGCGATCAGCAACGCGATCTTCTTGTTCGAGCCTGAAGCATGCTCGGCGTGCTCCGCATGCTCCATGCTTTCATGTGCGCCCATTTATTCCCCTCCTGTAGTTGGCGCGCGCACGATTGCCGGAACCGCATCGCGAGCGCAAGAGGCCAGCTAAGGAAGCCACCGATGTGACGGGAGTATGTCGCCGAACGCTGAGATTCAGCCGCGCGGATGAGTGCTGCGATAGACTTCCAGCAGCCGCTCGCTATCGATCCCGGTGTAGATCTGCGTGGTGGAGAGCGAGGCGTGGCCGAGCAGTTCCTGGATCGCGCGCAGATCGCCGCCGCGGCTGAGCAGATGGGTGGCAAAGGAATGCCGCAGCGCGTGCGGGGTGGCGCTGTCGGGTAACCCCAGCGCGCCGCGTAATCGTTCCATGGTGAGTTGAATGATTCGCGGGGAAAGCGGCCCGCCGCGCGCGCCGACGAAGATCGGGCCGGCCGGCGGCAATGAATGCGGGCACATCGCAACGTAATTGGCGATAAGCGCCAGCACGTTCTGCAGCACCGGCACCATGCGGGTCTTGTTGCCCTTGCCGGTGACGATGATGACATCGCCTTCGCCGGGCTTGGGCACGTCGCGGCGTTTCAGTCCCAACGCCTCCGCGATGCGCAGGCCTGATCCGTAGAGCAGCGCCATCACGGCGGCGTCGCGCGCGAGTATCCAGGGATCGCGTTCTTCGCCGGCGCGCTCATCGGCATCGGCAAAGCGCTTGGCCGCCGCCATCTGGATCGGCTTCGGCAGGCTTTTTGCAATTTTCGGCGCGCGGATGGCGGAGAGGGCTCCGACCTTGCCTTTGCCTTCCCGTTCCAGAAAGCGCCCGAACGAACGCAAGCCCGCCAAGGCCCGCATCAGCGAGCGTCCGCCGATGTCGTCGGCGCGACGCATCGCCATGAAGGCCCTGACGTCGGTCGCCTCGAGCGCCGCAAACCGCTTCAGCGTGACTTGGGCCCCCCAATGCTCGGCCAGGAAGGTGAGGCATTGGCGGAGGTCTCGGGCGTAGGCTTCGAGCGTCTTTGGCGACAGCCGCCGTTCGGCGCGCAGATGCGTCAGCCAGCGCGTCATCTCCCGCGCGAGACCCTCGTCGGCGCATTCGAGCTCGACCGCTTGCAGTGCCGGAACTTCCCTGGCCATCGTCCTTGCCTTCGAGAGCTTGCCTTGGAGACGGTGATTCAATGCATTATATCGCACCTCTTTCGTTTACCGTTCGCTAACTCGCCGGGGCGGCGCTAGCTTCGCTCCGGATACCTCGAGCCTGATTCCCCCTGATGGACCACACCACCCGCCAAACCAGCTCCTCGACCTCGTCGACCCGCGTCGTCGACGTGCTGGTGCCGGTGGCGCTTAATCAAAATTATTCCTACCGCGTGCCGCGCGGCATGGAGCTGAAGGCGGGCGACGTCGTCTGCGTGCCGCTCGGGCCGCGCGAGGTGGTGGCGGTGGTGTGGGCGGAGAACGCCAATCCCGATCCGCGTCTTCACAACCGCCTGAAGGACGTCGGCGAAAAGCTTGACGTGCCGCCGCTCAAAGAGGAATTGCGCAGCCTCGTCGATTGGGTCGCCAACTACACGCTGTCCGCGCGCGGCATGGTGCTGCGCATGGCCTTGCGGATGGGCGAAAATCTCGGGCCCGAACGGATGCGCCTCGGCGTGCGGCTGATAGGCCCAGCGCCGCAGCGCCTGACGCCGGCACGGCGTCGGGTGATCGAGGTGCTGTCGGACGGCCTGTTGCACGGCAAGTCGGATGCGGCGCGCGAGGCCGGCGTCAGTTCAGGCGTGATCGATGGCCTGGTCGATGAGGGCACGCTCGCCGTCGAGGCAATGCCGCCGCCATTGGCGCCGCCGGCGCCCGATCCGTCCTTTGCGCAGCCGGAGTTTTCCTACCAGCAGCGCGCGGCGGTGGACATGATGCGTACGCTTGCCGCCAACGGCACATTCCACGTCGCGCTGCTCGACGGTGTCACCGGATCGGGCAAGACGGAAGTCTATTTCGAGGCGATTGCGGAAGCCGTCCGGCGCGGCAAGCAGACGCTGATCCTGATGCCCGAGATCGCGCTGACCGGACAATTCCTCGACCGCTTCGCCCAGCGCTTCGGCGTGCGACCGCTTGAATGGCACTCCGAACTGACGCCGCGCACGCGGCAGCGCAATTGGGCCGCGATATCGGCCGGTGAAGCGCCGGTCGTGGTCGGCGCGCGCTCGGCATTGTTTCTGCCCTATGCGGATCTTGGCCTGATCATCGTCGATGAAGAGCACGACCAGGCCTACAAGCAGGATGACGGCGCGCATTACCACGCCCGCGACATGGCGGTGGTGCGCGCGCATATCGCCAAAATTCCGATCGTGCTGGCGTCCGCGACGCCATCGGTCGAGAGCGAGGTCAATGCGCGCAAGGGACGCTATCAGCGCGTCGCGCTGCCGTCGCGTTTCGGCGGGCAACACATGCCCCATATCGAGGCGATCGATTTACGCCGCGCTCCGCCGCCACGCGGCCGCTTCATCTCGCCGCCGCTCGCCCAGCAAATCCGGTTTGCGATCGAGAAGCGCGAACAGGCGCTGTTGTTCCTCAACCGCCGTGGTTACGCGCCGCTGACGTTGTGCCGGGCCTGCGGCCATCGCTTCGCCTGCACGATCTGCGATGCCTGGCTGGTCGATCATCGGTTTCGCCAGCGGCTGGTCTGCCACCATTGCGGCTTCTCGATGCCGCGGCCGAATATCTGCCCGCATTGCCAGGCCGAGGAATCCCTCGTCGCAGTCGGCCCCGGCGTCGAGCGCCTGCAGGAGGAGGCGGCTGTGCTGTTTCCGGAAGCGCGCACCATGGTGCTGTCGAGCGATCTGATCACCTCGATCGAGACCCTGCGCAGCGAGCTGAACGAAATCGCGGAAGGCCGCGTCGACATCATCATCGGTACGCAACTGGTGGCGAAGGGACATAATTTCCCGCGGCTCAATCTGGTCGGGGTGGTCGATGCCGATCTCGGGCTCGGTAATGGCGATCCGCGCGCCGCCGAGCGCACGTTCCAACTGCTCAACCAGGTGATCGGGCGAGCGGGGCGCGATCAGGGCCGCGGCGTCGGCTATTTGCAGACTCACCAGCCGGAACATCCCGTCATGAAAGCATTGGTCGCCAACGATCGCGAGGCTTTCTATGCCAGCGAAATCGATTCCCGCGAGCGCACCGGCTATCCGCCGTTCGGCCGGCTCGCCAGCCTGATCATTTCCGCCGGCGACCGGCCGACCGCGGAAAGCTTTGCGCGGCGCCTTGCCGCCGTGGCGCCGATCGACGAGCGCATCCAGGTGCTGGGCCCTGCTGAAGCGCCGCTTGCGGTGATCAAGGGCCGCTATCGGTTTAGGATCCTGGTGAAGTCGCTGCGCAATGTCGATCTGTCGGAGTACCTGCGCGAATGGCTCGCCGCCGGTCCGAAGACCAAGGGCAACCTCAAGCTCGAGGTCGACGTCGATCCGCAGAGCTTTTTGTGAGCCGTACTTTCACCCTCCAGGGGAGGGTAAACAAAAAAAGCCTGCCGTCATTTGCGACGGCAGGCCTTTGTTGCCGCGGAAAGTTCCGCAGGCGGTTACGCAACGCAACGCTTACGCGATCAGATGGACCGGAAGACGGCGCGCGATTCGCGCGCTTTAGATGACCTCGGCGGTGACGTGGCCGACGCCGGCGCCGGTCAGGCCGATGGCCCTGGCAGCGCCCTTGGAGAGGTCGAGCACGCGTCCCTTGATGAAGGGGCCACGGTCGTTGATCGTGACGATCACGCTCTGACCGCGGTGGGTCACCCGGAGCTTGGTGCCGAACGGCAGCGAGCGGTGGGCGGCGGTCATGGCGTTCTGATTGAATCGCTGTCCGGAGGCGGTCTTGCTGCCGGATTCATTGCCGTAAAAGGAGGCCTTTCCCGAGAAGCCGCGCCCGGTGCTCTGGGGGCCGATCGAGGCATTGGCGTCCAGCCAATTGCTGCTCTTGGCCTTGTGAGCGTGGTGGGAATGGTGGCGATGATGCCTGGATTTCGCGGAGGCCTCCGAAACGGTGCCGCCGACCAGGAGAGTTGCGGCGACCAAGGCGAGCGCCGTGCGCGACCGGGTTAGAGCTCCCGGCACCACTTTATTGGTATGCAACATTAAACTAGTCCCTCAGATAGTATTGCCACATACGTGACAAATGGAACCCCCGTCCCAGTTTCGTGAGGGCCGTTTGATAAGGCAATGAGGCATGAATTGGGCAGTAAATCGGGAATGTCTCGGGCTGACATATCTTGTTACCGAGATCAACTAATCAAACGATATTCCGTAATCTTGCGCGTTAACGAACTTTTAACCAATGCAATACTGTCTATCTTCTGCGAATACAGTCATCCTCAGGCATGGAAAGATTTAGGCAAGTAAAAGGCAAATGGAGAGGATCGCGGCGGTTCGTTCCGAATGCTATCGGTCATAGCGGCCATGCAAATACAGGCGGAACAAATTGACCGGCCGAGGACTGCGCGCCAGATCGCCTGCACTGTCGCGGTCAAAATTCCGGCGTGCTGACCCCTCATCAACCGTCTTCGACCGGGTGTGAAGATTGACGTGCGACAAGGCACCGCCTGAACGCGCGGTCATGTTGCACCTGCGCGCTCGCTATGTTAGCAAAGCCGCGATTTTAACGATCCCGGCACCTCTCGTGCCGGTCGAAAATCGAAGTCCCGCTTGAATTCCAAGGGCTTGGATCGCTAGGCGCCGCTACCCGTGGCGACGGTTTTTCCCTTGCGAGTTTGACATCTGAAAAGAGCGTCTCTGTGGCTGCTGAAGATCCGTCCGTTTCGGGAGTGTCCGGCCGTTATGCTACGGCCTTGTTCGAGTTGGCGCGCGAGGAGAAATCCATCGACGCGGTAAGGGCCGACCTCGATAGATTCGAGGCCATGCTGAACGAAAGCGCCGATCTCAAGCGCCTCGTCCGCAGTCCGGTCTTCTCGGCAGATGCGCAGGCAAAGGCGCTCAATGCCCTGCTCGACAAGGCCGGAATTACCGGCATTTCCGCCAAATTCCTTAAGGTGTTGACCGCCAACCGCCGACTGTTCGCAGTGGCCGATGTGATCCGCGCCTTCCGCGCGCTGGTGGCGAAGTTCAAGGGCGAAGCGACTGCCGACGTCACCGTCGCCGAACAGCTCAGTGACAAGAATCTCGACGCGCTGAAGACCGCACTGAAATCGGTGACGGGCAAGGACGTCGCGCTCAACGTGAAAGTCGATCCCTCCATCATTGGCGGCCTTGTGGTCAAGCTCGGCAGCCGCATGGTGGATAGTTCGCTTCGCACCAAACTCAATTCGATCAAGCACGCGATGAAAGAGGCAGGCTGATGGACATCCGCGCCGCGGAAATTTCCGCGATCCTCAAGGACCAGATCAAGAATTTCGGCCAGGAGGCTGAGGTCACCGAAGTCGGACAGGTGCTGTCCGTCGGTGACGGTATCGCCCGCGTCTATGGTCTGGACAACGTCCAGGCCGGTGAAATGGTCGAGTTCGAGAACGGTACCCGTGGCATGGCGCTGAACCTCGAAACCGACAACGTCGGTATCGTGATCTTCGGCGCCGACCGCGAGATCAAGGAAGGTCAGACCGTCAAGCGTACCCGCGCCATCGTCGACACGCCGGTCGGCAAGGGTCTGCTCGGCCGCGTCGTCGACGCGCTCGGCAACCCGATCGACGGCAAGGGCCCGATCCAGGCCGACAAGCGCATGCGCGTCGACGTCAAGGCGCCCGGCATCATTCCGCGCAAATCGGTGAGCGAACCGATGGCGACCGGCCTCAAGGCGATCGACGCGCTGATCCCGGTCGGCCGCGGCCAGCGCGAGCTGATCATCGGCGACCGTCAGACCGGCAAGACGGCAATCGCGCTCGACACCATCCTGAACCAGAAGCCGCTCAACGCGCAGCCGGACGAGAACATCAAGCTGTATTGCGTCTACGTCGCGATCGGTCAGAAGCGCTCGACCGTTGCCCAGTTCGTCAAGGTGCTGGAAGAGCAGGGCGCGCTGGAATATTCGATCGTTGTCGCCGCCACCGCATCCGACCCGGCGCCGATGCAGTACATCGCGCCGTTCACCGGTTGCACCATGGGCGAGTACTTCCGCGACAACGGCATGCACGCCGTCATCATCTATGACGACTTGTCCAAGCAGGCCGTCGCCTACCGCCAGATGTCGCTCTTGCTGCGCCGCCCGCCGGGCCGCGAAGCCTATCCGGGCGACGTGTTCTACCTGCACTCCCGCCTGCTCGAGCGCGCAGCGAAGCTCAACAAGGACCAGGGCTCGGGCTCGCTGACGGCGCTGCCGGTCATCGAAACCCAGGCCAACGACGTGTCGGCCTACATCCCGACCAACGTGATTTCGATTACCGACGGTCAGATCTTCCTGGAAACCGATCTGTTCTTCCAGGGCATCCGCCCGGCGGTGAACGTCGGTCTGTCGGTGTCGCGCGTGGGCTCTTCGGCGCAGACCAAGGCGATGAAGAAGGTCGCCGGCAAGATCAAGGGTGAGCTGGCGCAGTACCGCGAAATGGCGGCCTTCGCGCAGTTCGGCTCCGACCTCGACGCTTCGACCCAGCGCCTCCTGAACCGCGGCTCGCGCCTGACCGAACTCCTGAAGCAGCCGCAGTTCTCGCCGCTGAAGATGGAAGAGCAGGTCTGCGTGATCTGGGCCGGCACCAACGGCTATCTCGACCCGCTTCCGCTCAACAAGGTGCGTGCCTTCGAGGACGGCCTCTTGTCGCTGCTGCGCGGCAAGAACGTCGAGATCCTCGACGGCATCCGCGACAGCCGCGATCTCTCCGACGATCTCGCTGGCAAGCTGAAGACCGTGGTCGAAGGCTACGCCAAGACGTTTTCTTGACGATTTGCCGTTGCGGCCCGGCTGATAGCCGGGCCCGACGAAAGAGTGGCTTGCGGTCGGGTGCCTTACACCGGATCGCCGGGGTGAACTGAGAATGGCTTCACTTAAAGACATGCGGGTCCGCATCGCCTCGACCAAGGCGACGCAGAAGATCACCAAGGCGATGCAGATGGTTGCGGCCTCGAAGCTGCGCCGCGCGCAGACCGCCGCCGAAGCGGCCCGGCCCTATGCCGAGAAAATGGACGCGGTGATTTCCAACATCGCCGCTGCTGCCGCCGCCTCGCCCGGCGCTCCGGCGCTGCTCGCCGGCACTGGCAGGGATCAGGTGCATCTCCTGCTCGTCTGCACGGGCGAACGCGGTCTGTGTGGTGCGTTCAATTCGGCGATCGTGCGTCTGGTCCGCGAGCGCGCGCTCTCCCTGATCAACCAGGGCAAGGACGTCAAGATTTTCTGCGTCGGCCGCAAAGGCTACGACCAGCTCCGCCGCACCTTCGAGAAGCAGATCATCGAGCATGTCGATCTGCGCGGGGTTCGCCAGCTCGGCTTCGTCAACGCCGAGGATATCGCCAAGAAGATCCTGACACGGTTCGACGCCGGAGAGTTTGACGTCTGCACGCTGTTCTATTCGCGCTTCAAGTCGGTCATCGCGCAGATCCCGACCGCCCAGCAGGTCATTCCGCTGGTGGTCGAAGAGCCAGCCGCCAATGCGCGCCCGTCGCCCGCTTACGAATACGAGCCGGAAGAAGACGAGATTCTGGCGCGGCTGTTGCCGCGCAATCTCGCGGTGCAGATCTTCCGCGCGCTCCTGGAAAACAACGCCTCTTTCTACGGCGCGCAGATGAGCGCGATGGACAACGCCACCCGCAACGCCGGCGAAATGATCCGCAAGCAAACCCTGGTCTACAACCGAACCCGTCAAGCCCAGATCACCAAGGAGCTGATCGAGATCATCTCCGGCGCCGAGGCGGTCTAGCGCACGAACCAAACGACGGTCGTTCAAGTACAGAATTTCGAAGGAGAGCAATTCATGGCCACAGCAGCTAACCAGATCGGTCGCGTCACCCAAGTCATGGGCGCCGTTGTCGACGTGCAGTTCGAAGGTCATCTGCCGGCCATTCTCAATTCGCTGGAGACCAAGAACGGGGGCAACCGCCTGGTGCTGGAAGTCGCGCAACACCTCGGTGAGTCCACCGTGCGCACGATTGCGATGGACGCTACCGAAGGTCTGGTGCGCGGTCAGGAAGTGACCGATACCGGCGAGCCCATCGCAATTCCGGTCGGTGACGGCACACTCGGGCGCATCATGAACGTCATCGGCGAACCGATCGACGAAGCCGGTCCGATCAAGGCCGAAGGCAAGCGCGCCATCCATCAGGAGGCGCCGACCTACACCGACCAGTCCACCGAAGCCGAAATTCTCGTCACCGGCATCAAGGTCGTCGACCTGCTCGCACCCTACGCCAAGGGCGGCAAGATCGGCCTGTTCGGCGGCGCCGGCGTCGGCAAGACGGTGCTGATTCAGGAATTGATCAACAACGTCGCCAAGGCGCATGGCGGTTACTCGGTGTTCGCCGGCGTCGGCGAGCGTACCCGCGAAGGCAACGACCTCTATCACGAGTTCATCGAGTCCAAGGTCAACGCCGATCCGCGCAATCCCGATCCGAGCGTGAAGTCCAAATGCGCGCTGGTGTTCGGCCAGATGAACGAACCGCCCGGCGCCCGCGCCCGCGTCGGCCTCACGGGTCTGACGGTTGCCGAGCACTTCCGCGACCAGGGTCAGGACGTGCTGTTCTTCGTCGACAACATCTTCCGCTTCACGCAGGCCGGCTCGGAAGTGTCGGCGCTGCTCGGCCGCATCCCGTCGGCGGTGGGCTATCAGCCGACGCTCGCCACCGACATGGGCGCGCTGCAGGAGCGCATCACCACCACGCACAAGGGCTCGATCACTTCGGTGCAGGCGATTTACGTGCCGGCCGACGACTTGACCGACCCGGCGCCCGCCACCTCGTTCGCCCACTTGGACGCGACCACGGTGCTGAGCCGCGCGATTTCGGAAAAGGGCATCTACCCGGCGGTGGACCCGCTCGACTCCACCTCGCGCATGCTCTCCCCGCTCGTCGTCGGCGAGGAGCACTATCAGACCGCGCGCATGGTTCAGCAGGTGCTGCAGAAGTACAAGTCGCTGCAGGACATTATCGCCATTCTCGGCATGGACGAACTGTCCGAAGAGGACAAGATCGCGGTGGCCCGCGCCCGCAAGATCGAGCGCTTCCTGTCGCAGCCGTTCCACGTCGCCGAAGTCTTCACCGGCTCGCCCGGCAAGTTCGTCGACCTCGCCGACACCATCAAGGGCTTCCGCGGTCTCTGCGAAGGCAAGTACGACCATCTGCCGGAAGCGGCCTTCTACATGGTCGGCACCATTGAGGAAGCCGTCGAGAAGGGCAAGAGGCTGGCTGCCGAGGCAGCTTAAGAGGCGAGTGACGAATAGGAAGTAGCGAATAGTTAAGCGCTACTTCCTGCACCATTCGCTATTCGCCATTCGCTATTCGCAGGTTCTCCATGGCTACCTTTCATTTCGATCTCGTCTCCCCCGAAAAGCTCGCCTTCTCCGGCGAGGTCGACCAGGTTGACGTTCCCGGCGTGGAAGGCGATTTCGGCGTGCTGGCCGGCCACGCGCCGGTCGTGGCGGCGATCCGCCCGGGTATCTTGACGGTCACGGCAGGTGGGGCGCATCAGAAGATCATCGTGCTCGGCGGCCTTGCCGAAATGTCGGAAAGCGGACTGACCGTGCTGGCCGACGTCGCCACCTCGATGGCCGAGGTCGATCGCGCGCAGTTCGCCGAGACCATCGCTGAGATGGAAGCCAAGCTCGCCGAGAAGGAAGGTTCTGAACTCGATCACGCCATCGAGCGGCTGGACCACTTCAAGAGCATCCAGATCGAGCTCAACGCTACCGCTATGCACTAAGCCCCGGGGCACAGCTCCGGGGCGTAATGAATGTCCCCGATGACGCCAGCGCTCGTCACACTGTGACGGGCGCTGAGCTTTTTTGGCATCAGTCTTTCATGCGGCGCACTGCGCCGCCGCCATTCCCGTCACTGATTGACGATCGGGATGCGCTTGACGGCCGAACGAGCCTGTTCGGATTTCGGCAGCGTGATCGTCAAGACGCCATCATGGAATTTGGCTTCGGCCTTGTCTTCGACGACGCCGTCAAGCGGGATTTGCCGCTCGAACGCGCCGTAATGGCGCTCGGTGAAGTATTTGCCGCCATTGTCGGTCCGCTCGGATTTCTTCTCGCCGCGCAGCGTCAGGACGCCGTTGGCGATCTCGACCTGGACGTCTTTTTCCGTCAGCCCGGGCAGTTCAGCCGAAACTTTCAGCTCCTTGTCGGTTTCGCTGAGTTCGATGCTCGGCCATCCGAAGCGGCCTTCCATCAGCGGACTGCCGAAACGGGCAGGCGTCGCGAAGCCGCGGAAAACATCGTCGAACAGCCGGTTCATTTCCCGGTGCAGGGTGAAGAAGGGGTCGAAGCTGTCGCGCGTGGACGAAAGCTCCTGATTTCTCGACCAGGGGATCAGATCACGAAAAGCCATAGTATCCTCCTTACAGAGATTGCTGTTGTTGCTTGCGCAGGCTCGCGCGCGGTCGCTCATCCGCGCGCCGAGCCCGTATTGCCGAAGCGGCCTTAAGCCGCCTTCTGCTCGATCTGGCGGGAAGTGTCGGCGTTGCCGATCGGAATGCGCCGCGGCTTCATCGCGTCAGGCACTTCGCGAACGAGATCGACGATCAAGAGCCCGTCCTTGAACGAGGCCTGCCTGACCTGCACATAGTCGGCAAGATTGAATACCCGCCGGAACGGCCGGGCCGCGATGCCATGATACAGGTATTCGCGTTGCTCGGCGTCGGGCTTCTTGCCCTCGATGATCAGCGTGTCGCGTTCTGCGGTGACGGCAATATCGTCCATACCAAAACCGGCAACGGCGAGCGAAATCCGGTAGGCGTCTTCGCCGCAGCGTTCGACATTGTAGGGTGGATAATTGTCGTCGACGGACTGCCGCAAATTGCTGTCGAGCAGATCGGCCAGATGATCGAAACCGATCGTGGAACGCCACAGGGGCGAGAAGTCAAAGGTCCTCATAGCCAAGTCCTCCTAAGAGCAAGATGGATACGAAGGAGCGTCGGACACCGTCCGGCGCCCGCTCAACTCGCCGGACCCAGGCTGGCATCCGGCGCCGCTGTCCGCGGCAGAAATCGAATTAGAAAAACGGCGAAAAGTTTCAAGAGGGTAGCCAAAAATCTTTCGCCGACTGCGACGGATTGCCGAAGGCTCAATCGGGGTTGAAGCCGTCCGATGGCCGTCCGGTCGGCGCGGAGGGCGCTGCTTGAACGTTCCGATCAGAACGAACGCGAGCAATTGCTGGTTCGCGGTTCCGGCCTGAGCACAGAGCTTGCGGATCACCCGGCCTCTGGCCGACCGACAACAGCATGAACAGGTTCCGATAACCCTGGTACCTGGCGGCCGGACGGGTGCGTTCTCGTCCGCTCATGATCACCCTGCCATTTTGGTCCTGCACGCGCCATTCCCAACTCCGGCGGCGCTTGGTCACGATCACGTCGTTCATGTGAGAGGAGACACCAAGCATTGCTATCTATTCCAAAGTCAACTCGGCTGCAGCGGCAGCGCTGTCAAGTGGGTAAGTCTCGCGCCCCCTCGAAGTAGTTCAGCGGCGGGAGTTGTATCCAGGGCTGCCGGACGCGGCGGCGTACGCAGGTTGCTACCGGGCGAATTCCGCGAACTGCTGCGCCACCATCCGGTACACGTCGCGCCGGAACGGCACGACGAGGTCCGCGACCCGGTCGAGCCGTTCCCAGCGCCAGGAATCGAATTCTGCCGGCTGGCCGTTGCGCGGCGTCAGCGGGTCGATCTCGTCGTCGCGGCCGGTGAAGCGCAGCGCGAACCATTTCTGCCGCTGGCCACGGAATTTCGCGAGGCGATGCGTGGGCGCGCCGTCATAGGGTGGAAATTCGTAAGTCATCCAGTCGGTTTCGCCGAGGTATTCGGCGCTGACGGCCCCAGTCTCCTCCCAGAGTTCGCGCATGACGGCATCGCTCGGGTTCTCGTCGGCGTCGATGCCGCCCTGCGGCATCTGCCATTCTAACCCGGGGAGAATGATTTCCGGTCCGTCGTCACGAAAGCGGCGGCCGATCAGCACCTGGCCCGAGGTGTTGAACAGCGCGATTCCCACGTTGGGGCGATAGGGTTTGTCGGACATCTTCAGTGGCCGTCATTTTGCGGCGCGCATTAGCGCGAACTATGGTGCGCATTGCGCACCTGAGAATCTCGAGATTCTCCGATGTGCGCTTGCACATCGTGGTTCATGCTTCGCATGCCCCGGAATGACCGAGAGCTGCGTGGAAGATGTGTCGTGCTAAGCGCCCGCAAGGCTGGCGAACTCCTTGACCACGCGTTCATAGACGGGCCGCTTGAACGGAACGATCAGGTTCGGAAGATTCTTCATCGGCTCCCACCGCCAGCCGACGAATTCGGCCTTGTGCCCGCCGCCGCCGGGGCTGGCGACGTTGATCTCATTGTCCTTGCCGGTGAAGCGCACCGCGTACCATTTCTGCCGCTGCCCGCGATAACGGCCCTTCCAGGCGCGGCCGGCCACCGTGCGTGGAATGTCGTAGATCAGCCAATCCGGGACCTCGCCGAGCTTCTCCACCGAGCGAACACTGGTTTCCTCGTAAAGCTCGCGCTTGGCGGCCTCCCAGGTATCCTCGCCGGGATCGACCCCGCCCTGCGGCATCTGCCAGACGTGGGTTTCGTCGACATGTTCGATGCCGCCGGCGCGCCGGCCAATGAAGACCAGCCCGGCCGCGTTGATCAGCATCATGCCGACACAGGTCCGGTAGGGCAGGTCCTCGTAGCGCGCCATTCCGTCAGGACTCCTATGCCTGCAGCAAGTCCACCCGCAAACCGGCCGGGGCGGCGCAGTCCGAGGGAGTCCGGATTGCTGCCATCAGGTTGATCTCTAGCCTGATTTTGATTTCAGCATCGCCGTTGTCAATGGCACAAGCATGATGCCGCGGGACTCGAGCGTCTTGATCCACGCGGCAATCCGCTCGATCGAAACCGGCAGCGCCGAGGCGACGCCAACGGCCAGTCCGCGCTCCTTGGCGAGCGTCTCCAGTTTCACCAGCGTCCGGTCGATTTCGGCCGAGGTCGGCACGGCATCGATGGTGAAATCGGCCTTGGCGAAGGGCACCGATTGGGCTGCCGTGAGGGACGGCGCGGCGCTGCGCGGTGAGGAGCCGTCATCGAGATAGCCGAGGCCGCGCTTGGCTGCCTCGCGGATGATCGGCTGCATCACCGTGTCGGTCGCCGTGAAACGCGCCCCCATGAAATTGGCGATCCCGGCATAGCCCTGAAACCGGCTGAGGTGCCAATACAGCCGGTCGATGTTCTGCTCCGCCGTCAGCGTCGTAAGCAGGGTCTGCGGGCCGGGATCGTTGTCGGGATAATCGAACGGCTCCATCGGAACCTGCAGCAGGATCTCGTGGCGCTGCGCGCGGGCCCGCTCGGCCAATTTGGCGGGGTCCGCCCCATAAGGCGTAAACGCCAGGGTCACGGCCGGCGGCAGTTTCATGATGGCATCGGCCGTCTTGGCAGCGCCGACGCCGAGCCCACCGATGACGATGGCCACCACCGGCATCTTGGCGGCCTTGGTGCGGTCGGCGTCGGCCGCGTAGACCGTGAAGGGCTTCAGACCGTCGGCAACCGCCGGGATCATGCCGTAGCGCGACTTTTCGAGGAGCCGCTGATCGATGCCGGCCATCGGGGTTGCCGGCGCGGAGTCTGGGCCGGCCTTGTCGGCGGTATCGCTGCCGATCACGACGTCCTGGCGCTTGCCGCTGGAACCGTCGATGATGGTGACGGTCTTGTTATCGCCGGCCGGGGCCTGTTGGGATGGACCTTTTGCGGCCTGTTCGGTGTGGCCGGAAGCTGCGAGCTGCTTGTCGTCCCCCGCCGGCTTGCGCAATACGACGCGGGCGATGGGCTCACCACCCAGCGGGTTATCGACAAAGAGAGCGACGGTCAGGAAGGCTGTCAGGAACAGGCCGAGCAGCACGGCCAGCGCCTGCATCGCGGTGAACGGCAGCCGAAACCGCCGCTTCCGGCGCTCCGCCTTCTGTCCAAGCGGCGTGCTCAGTTCGTCGGCCGTTTCCGTCATAGACCTCCCCGAATCAACGTCGCTGACGATACCACGGGAGGCGGATTCGAGCGCTGCGTCGCGCGCACAAGCCTGGCCGGGCAGCGGACGCGCCGCAACTGCAACAAAAAAGGCGGCCCGGAGGCCGCCTTTTCACGGAAATTTACGGGGCTACAATCAGTTCGCCGCCTTGTTGGCGGGCTTGTCGACGGCCGCCTTGTCACCGGGCGCCGGTGCGCTCGCCGTCGACTTGATGCCGTGCAGCAGGTCGGCGGCCGTCTTCAGCGCCTTGTCGTCCTTGGCGTCCGGCGGGACGTAGGATTGCGAGCCGGTCTTCTCGTCACCATCGTTGGTCTTCAGGTGGCCGCGTAGCGAGGCTTCGCCCTTGGTGTCGGTGCGCGCCTTCAGTTCGTCCGGCACGTCCTGCAGCACCTCGATGTCGGGCACGATGCCCTTGGCCTGGATCGACTTGCCCGACGGCGTGTAGTAGCGCGCAGTCGTCAGGCGCAGCGCGCCGTTGCCGCTGCCCAGCGGGATGATGGTCTGCACCGAGCCCTTGCCGAACGAGCGCGTGCCGACCAGCGTGGCCCGCTTGTGGTCCTGCAGCGCGCCGGCGACGATTTCCGACGCCGAAGCTGAACCGCCATTGACCAGCACGATGATCGGCCTGCCCTTGGTGAGGTCGCCCGCATGTGCCGCGCGGCGTTGGGTTTCTTCGGCGTTGCGGCCGCGGGTGGAAACGATCTCGCCGCGCTCCAGGAAAGAATCGGAAACGGTGACCGCTTCCTCGAGCAAGCCGCCGGGATTGTTTCTTAGGTCGATGATGTAGCCCTTCAGCTTGTCGCCGATCTGGTTGGTGAGGTTACCGATCTCGCGCTTCAGGCCTTCGGTGGTCTGCTCGTTGAAGGTGGTGATGCGGATATAGGCGATGTCGTCCTGTTCGATGCGGGCGCGCACCGAGCGGACGCGGATGTTGTCGCGCACCAGCGTGACTTCGATCGGGTTGTCCTGGCCCTTGCGGATGATCTTCAGCCGGATCTTGGTGTTGACAGGACCGCGCATCTTCTCGACCGCCTGGTTGAGGGTGAGACCCTGCACGGCTTCGTCGTCGAGATTGGTGATGATGTCGTTGGCCATGATGCCGGCCTTCGACGCCGGCGTATCGTCGATCGGCGAGACGACCTTGATCAGACCGTCTTCCATCGTGACCTCGATGCCGAGTCCGCCGAACTCACCGCGAGTCTGCACCTGCATGTCGCGGAAGCTCTTGGCGTCCATGTAGCTGGAATGCGGATCGAGTCCGGTCAGCATGCCCGAGATCGCCGATTCGACCAGCTTGGAGTCGTCGGGCTTCTCGACATAGTCGCTGCGCACGCGTTCGAACACGTCGCCGAACAGATTGAGCTGGCGGTAGGTGTCCGAAGTCGCCGCACGCGCACTCGATCCCATCAGCACAGAACGCGGCTGCGTGACGAAGAGCGTCAAAGCCGCACCGGTGGCGGCGCTGAGAAGAATTACAGAAGTCTTGCGCATCATCCGCGAACCTTTTCGCCTTCACTTGAGGCCCACCATGGGCCTGAGTCGATTGGAGTGCCGTCCTTGCGGAACTCGACATAGAGCACCGGCTGGCTCGCGGTCGTCGCGAGAATGGATGCAACCTGGGACGTTGTCCCCATGGTCGCGACCGGCTCTCCCGTAAGTACAAACTGGCCGATGTTTACCGAAATGCGCTCCATCCCGGCGATCAGGACATGATACCCGCCCCCGGCATTGAGGATCAAGAGTTGTCCGTAGCTACGGAAGGGTCCGGCGTAAACAACCCAGCCGTCACACGGTGTTGTGACTTGGGCCCCGGCGCGCGTCGCCAAAGAAATGCCTTTTTCCACGCCACCTGCGCCGTCGGAACCGCCAAAACCGCGAATCTTGCGGCCATTGACCGGAAAGGCGAACAGCCCCTTGGCGGAGCCAAAGGCGATCGCCGGGCTCAGCCGGGCGGGATCTTTCAATGCCCCCAGATTGGGCTTACCGCCCGGGGCGGCCGGGGCGCCCTGCAGGCTGGCGGTCGCTGCCGCCTTGGCGGCGCTCTTCAAATCCTGCTCCATTTTCGCAATCAGCCCCTGCAGATTGTCGACCTGCCTGGACAGGTTGATGGCGCGCGCACCTTCGGCCTCCATGTCCTTTTCGATCGCGCTCTGCTTGCGCTGTCGCTCCTCCACCAGCGCAGCCAGCCTGATGGAATCGTCCTTCAGCCTGTCGCGGTCCCGTGCCAGCACGTCGCGCTCGGTGGCAATGGTCTTGCGCAAGTTCACCAATTCGCCGAGATCGGTGGCGAGTTTCTCCGCGCGGCCGCGCAGTTCGGGAACGACCGATCCGAGCAGCATGGCGGTACGCAGCGATTGCAACGCGTCCTCGGGCCTGACCAGCAGTGCGGGCGGCGTGCGCCGTCCGGCTCGCTGCAAGGCGGCCAGCACCTCGACGATTTCGGAGCGGCGTGAATCGAGCGAAGCGCGGATCTGCTGCTCGCGGCTGTCGAGCGGGCGTAGCCGGCCCTCGGTCTCGCCGATGCGTGTCTCGACGTTGCGCACCTGGGTGGCGATGTCGATCAGTTGCTGGTTGAGCTTGGAGCGGTCCTGCCCGATCGCCGCGATATCGGCCTTCAGCTTTTGCTGCAACTCGGCCGCCTTGCGCTGCTCCTCACGCGTAGCCTCCAGTTCCTGCTCGCGCTGCTTGATGGCATCGGGGGAAACGGCAGTCGCCTGCTGCGCGGTCGCCGAGGACTGTGCGACCGCCGGCGAAAGCGATGCTGCGGCGAAGCTTATGGACAGCAGGATCAGGGGAAGCGAGACGGCTGACGTCAGCCACGCGCCGCGATCGGTGGTGCCTGGGTATGAATGCATGTCCCGTGTTGAATTCATCCGGCCTATTCAGCGTTTTCTGTATTCACGTCACCGTGCCTTACGCGCGGTGGTACGGATGGCCGGCCAAAATGGTCGCGGCCCGGTAAATCTGTTCAAGAAGCATGACGCGAACCATTTGATGCGGCCAGGTCGCCGAGCCGAACGCAATGCGCAATTTAGCCTTGCGCTGCAAATCGGGCGAAAGTCCGTCCGCGCCGCCGATGGCGAAAATTGTGTTGGCGATCCCCTCATCCCGCCACTGGCCGAGCTGCCGGGCGAAGGTCGCGCTATCGATGTTCTTGCCGTGCTCGTCCAGCGCCACCAGTACGGATTTCTCCGGTAAAGCCGCCGTAATCGCCGCGGCCTCCTCCGATATCCGGGTTGCGGTGTCGCGTGCGCGGCTTTCGGGAATTTCATGGATCGAAAGCCCACGAAAGCCGAGTTTGCGGCCGATGTCCTCGAAGCGCTCGCGGTAGCGTTCGGCCAGCTCCTGCTCCGGGCCCTGCTTCAGCCGGCCGATTGAAACCACGACGAGGCGCATGAATGCTGTTTCTGGCGTGCACTTTCCGGCGCGCGCGCTTTCCGCACGCGCTCGCAAACTACATGCACCTCAGCCGATTCGCATCGGCCGAGAGTTCAGATCGCTGCCGCCGCCGGGTTTTGCGCCCACAACCTTTCGAGATTGTAGAATTCGCGCACCTCGGGTCTGAACACGTGCACGACCACATCGCCGGAATCGATCAGCACCCAGTCGCAATTGGGCAAGCCCTCGACATGGATGTTCTTGATGCCGGTTTCCTTCAGGGCTTTCGTGACGTTTTCCGCGATCGCGCCAACATGCCGGTTAACCCGGCCGGTCGTGACGATCATGTAGTCGGAAAAGGCGGATTTGCCGCGAAGGTCGATGGTGATCGTTTCTTCCGCCTTCATATCGTCGAGGCGGGAGAGGATCATATTCAGCGTCTTGTCGGCGTCGGGTTGCGCCTTCAAGGCCGCAGCTTGTGTCGATGCTTTACCCGTATTCCTGGCGGACTTGCCAGGAGTCTTGCTGGTTGCCTTGGGCAAAACAGACTTGGACTTGGACAATACAGATGTGGCCAGGGACCATTTCCTTTCACTGTATCGCGAACGCCGAATCCTTGGCGTCCGCGGACCATATTAGGCATGTGGGGTTAATGGTTTCAATATTCCAGTGTCCCCACCCGCCGGTTCAGACCGAACTGTCACTTCTTTGCCTTCCAGCTCCCGTCGGAGTTCCGAAGACCCGTCGAGGACAGGTTTAGTTTCATGCCGGTGAGGAAAACCCAGGCCGGCGCCTGCTGATCGGCTAGCCGGGCCGCCTGATTCTCGGGCAACCTGTACCGCGCCAGCGCCTGGGCGGCCGGCGCAGCGAGCGCCCGGAAACTCTGCGGCGGACGGTCGATCACGGCCAGCGGCACCTCGGTAGCGATGCGCCGCCAATCCTTCCAGCGATGGAACTGCGCGAGATTGTCGGCGCCCATGATCCAGACGAAGCGCACGCCGGAAACGCGGCGCCGCAAGTGAATGATCGTATCGACAGTGTAGCGGGTGCCGATGACAGCTTCGAGACAACTGATATCGATGCGCGGATCGTCGGCGACCTCGAGCGCGGCGCGGGCGCGTTCGGAAAGGCCGTGCAGCCGGCCGGTATCCTTCAGCGGATTGCCTGGAGTCAGCAGCCACCAGATGCGATCGAGTTTCAGGCGCTTGAGCGCAAACAGGCTTATGGCGCGATGCGCGGCGTGCGGCGGATTGAACGAGCCGCCGAGCAGGCCGACGCGCATGCCATTGGTATGGAAGGGAACGGCTTGCGCGGCGGATTGCAATTCCATCAGCCGGGTCACCGCGGGCGTGGGCTGGCGTTCACGGCCGCGTCTGCCCGGTGCCGTGAACGCGGTATTTGAAGCTGGTCAGTTGCTCGGCGCCAACCGGCCCGCGGGCGTGGAATTTGCCGGTGGCGATCCCGATCTCCGCGCCGAAACCGAACTCGCCGCCATCGGCGAACTGCGTCGAGGCGTTGTGCAGCACGATCGCCGAATCGACCTCGCTGAGGAATTTCTCGGCCGCCTTGGCGTCCTCGGCCACGATCGCGTCGGTATGGCGCGAGCCGTGGTTCTGGATATGCGCGATCGCCGCATCGACGCCGTCGACCACACGCGCGGCAATGATGGCCTCGAGATATTCGGTATCCCAATCATCGTCGGTTGCCGGCTTCACCCGCGCATCGACCTTCTGCACGGCGTGGTCGCCGCGCACCTCGCAGCCGGCATCGAGCAGCATCTCGATCAACGGCTTCAGAGTAGCCGCGGCGCCTGCGCGATCCACCAGCAGCGTCTCGGCGGCGCCGCAAACGCCGGTCCGGCGCATCTTGGCGTTCAGCACGATCGACTTGGCCATGTCGAGCTTGGCGGTGCGATCGACATAGACGTGGTTGACGCCTTCCAGATGCGCAAACACCGGCACGCGCGCTTCTGCCTCGACCCGTGCGACCAGGCTCTTGCCGCCGCGCGGTACGATGACGTCGATGCCGCCGTTCAGGCCCGAGAGCATCAGGCCGACAGCGGCGCGGTCGCGCGTCGGCACCAGCGTGATCGCTGCTTCCGGCAACCCGGCCTCGCGCAGGCCCTGCACCAGGGCTTCATGAATTGCCCGGCAGGAACGGAAACTGTCGGAGCCGCCGCGCAGGATCACGGCATTGCCCGACTTGAGGCAAAGCACGCCGGCGTCGGCGGCGACATTGGGACGGCTCTCGAAGATCACGCCGATCACGCCGAGCGGCACGCGCACGCGTTCGATGGTCATGCCGTTCGGGCGCTGCCAGCTTTCGGTGACGGCGCCGACCGGATCGGGAATGCCGCGCACGGTCGCAACGCCATCGGCCATCGCGTCGATGCGTGCGGGTGTCAGTGTCAGGCGGTCGATGAAGGCAGAGGTGGCGCCGCCCGCGCGCACTTCCGCGACGTCCTCGGCATTGGCCGCGAGGATCTTTGCCGCATTGGCGCGGATCGCCCGCTCGATCGCCTCCAGCGCCCGGTCCTTCTGCTCCGGCGGCGCCAGCGCCAGCACCCGCGCCGCGGCGCGCGCTTGGATAGCGAGGTCGGTCATCAAAGCGGGCAGATCGGCGTTACCGTCGATAGCCTTCAGGGGGGCGGTCATCACAGGTCTCAAGGTCTAGAGTAAGGCTATGTCCTAGCACGGAAATCCCGCTGTTGCGAGGTCCGGAACCAGCATGGCTGGCTGTCCTACCCGGCAAACGGCCGCTCGGCCATTGGCCTACTTGGCCGGAATGGCCCCGGCCGGCCCCACCACCAGATCGTCGCGATGGATCATTTCGGCCCGGCCGCTGATGCCCAAAATGGCCATCGCATCCGGCGAGGAACGGCCCTTGATCTTTTCGGCATCCTCGGCGTCGTAGGCGACGAGGCCGCGGCCGACCTCGTGGGTGTCGGGACCGCGCACCACGACGGCGTCGCCGCGCGCGAACTGACCGTCGATCCTGATGACACCGGCCGGCAGCAGGCTCTTGCCTGCACGCAGAGCTGCGACCGCGCCGGCATCGATGGTCAGTGTGCCCTTCGGCTCCAGCGAGCCCGCGATCCAGCGCTTTCGCGCGGTGACGGGATTGGCCGGTGTCAGGAACCAGGTGCAGCGGCCGCCATCCGATATCGCCTGCAGCGGATGCTCGATCTTGCCGGAGGCGATCAGCATATGGGTGCCCGACGTCGTCGCGATCTTGGCCGCCTCGATCTTGGTGAACATGCCGCCGCGCGACAATTCGGATTCGGCCGCGCCGGCCATCGCCTCGATTTCCGACGTGACCGACTCGACGATCGGAATCAGTTTTGCGTTGGGATTGGCGCCGGGCGGCGCGTCATAAAGTCCGTCGATGTCAGAGAGCAGGATCAGCAGATCGGCGCTCGTCATGGTGGCGACGCGCGCGGCGAGGCGATCGTTGTCGCCGTAGCGAATTTCGTTGGTGGCAACCGTGTCGTTCTCGTTGATCACCGGCACCGCGCGCCACTCCAGCAGTTTGGCGATGGTCGAGCGCGCGTTCAGATACCGTCTGCGCTCCTCGGTGTCCTGCAGCGTCACCAGGATCTGCCCGGCGCCGATGCCGTGAGCACCGAGCACTTCCGACCAGATTCGCGCCAGTGCGATCTGCCCGACGGCGGCGGCGCCCTGGCTTTCTTCCAGCTTCAGCGGACCGCGCGGCAGCTTCAACCGGCTGCGTCCAAGCGCAATCGAGCCTGACGAGACGACGAGAACATCGCGGCCCTCGCCGTGCAGCTTGGCGATATCGGCGGCCAGCGCCGCCAGCCATGCCGAACGGACTTCGCCCGCATTGGAGTCGATCAGGAGCGACGAGCCGACCTTGACGACGATGCGGCGGAAGTTTTTGAGCGCTGGGCGTTTCATGATGCGGTCGGATGATGCAGATGGTCGGAAGCAATACGCGCCAGTCCCCCGATTTGGAAGTGGCGCTGCCGCGGGAAGGCTAACTTTGAATCAGCCTCGGGTGTCAGCCTTGCGGCGGCGGAACCGGCGCCCATGGGTCCTGACCGCCCTTGGCTTTCAGCGAAACCGGTGCCTCCCCAATCACCTCAACCAGTGCGTTGAGCGCGTCCGGCACGCCTTCGCCGGTCGCGGCGGAAAGCAACAGCGGCGTCTTCTTCGCCGCGCGTTTCAGCCGGTCTTTCTGCTTCTTCAGTTCATCCGGCGCGACCGCGTCGATTTTGTTGAGCGCAACGATCTCGATCTTCTCGGCGAGATGCCCCTCATAAGCCTCGAGTTCGGTTCGCACCGTCTTGTAGGCCTTGCCGGCGTGTTCGCAGGTTGCATCGATCAGGTGCAGCAGCACGCGGCAGCGCTCGACATGGCCGAGGAAGCGGTCGCCGAGGCCGGCGCCTTCATGCGCGCCCTCGATCAGGCCGGGAATGTCGGCGAGAACGAACTCGCGGCCCTGCGCGTTCACGACGCCGAGTTGCGGATGCAGCGTGGTGAAGGGATAATCGGCGATCTTCGGTTTGGCCGCGCTGACGACGGAGAGGAAGGTCGACTTGCCCGCGTTGGGCAGCCCGACGAGGCCGGCGTCCGCAATCAGTTTGAGCCGCAGCCAGATCCAGCGCTCTTCGCCTTCCTGGCCGGGATTGGCGTTGCGCGGCGCGCGGTTGGTCGAGGATTTGAAATGCGCGTTGCCGAAGCCGCCATTGCCGCCTTCGGCGAGCACGAATTTTTCCCCGAGCTCGGTGAAGTCGTGGATCAGCGTCTCGCGGTCTTCGTCGAAGATCTGCGTGCCCACCGGCACCTTGAGAACGATCGGCTTGCCGTTGGCGCCATGGCGGTCCTTGCCCATGCCATTGGTGCCCTTCTGCGCCTTGAAGTGCTGCTGGTAGCGATAGTCGATCAGCGTGTTGAGCCCATCGACCGCCTCGACAATGACGTCGCCGCCGCGGCCGCCATTGCCGCCGGAGGGCCCGCCGAACTCGATGAACTTCTCGCGGCGGAACGCCACGCAGCCGTTACCGCCGTCGCCGGAGCGAATATAGACCTTTGCCTCGTCAAGGAATTTCATGATTTGTACTAGTTAGGGCAGGGGGCCCCGTGCGGCAACCCTCAAGGCCCGCAACATCGGCGAAAAGCCTTAATTTTCGCGCCTTTTCGGCTTCAAGGGTCGCCTGAGCGACTATCCGGGCCGCCGCCGAACCAGAAACTTCTGCGTCCCTTCCAGCACCAGTTCTTTTCGCTGATTGAACACGGTTGAGCGCAGCGTCACGACGCCGGTGCTGCGGCCGGGAGTGAGTTCGGTCACTTCGAGCGCGGGGTAGATGGTGTCGCCGGCATAGACCGGCTTCAGGAACTTGCTCGATTGCTCGAGGAAGCCGATCAGCGATTCCTCGACCAGATAGGGAAACAGGCCTGCACCCGGCGCAGTATGGATCAGGGTCTGGAAGCCATGCGCGAGCAGGTCGGGCATACCGCGGGCGCGGCAATATTCGACATCGTAATGGATCGGATGGGTGTCGCCGCTCGCGGTCTGGAACGCGGCGAATACCGCCGAGGTCTGGGTCCGGCTCGGAATCACGAAACGTTCACCGAGCACGAAATCCTCGAACCAGCGCTGTTCGCTTACCATGCGATGCCGGGCGGGGTCGAACTCGGTCATGTCGGATTTCCTGCCGTTCTTTGGAGCGATACCGGTATCGCAGCGCTTTGGCAGCGGCAATCGATTCGTCTCAATTCGTTATGTCCGGGCAATAGCGCGAAGCGCATCTTCGCGCTAAATGTCCCTTGCATCCACGTCTTTACGACGTGCTGCACAAAAAAGTGGATGGCCGGAACGCGCTGGCCATGACGAAGAGCAACAAGCAGGAAACGTCATGACCCTGTTCGGCAAAATCTCGACCTATGACGAGCGCTCCGCGCGGCTGGCCGGCATCGGACTGATGCTGCTGTCGATCTTCATGTTCTCGTTCGGCGATGCGCTTGGGAAATTCATGGTCGCGACCTATTCGGTCGGGCAGTTGCTGTGGCTGCGCGCCTGCGCGGCGCTGCTCGTGTTGTTGCCGGTGATCTGGAAGCAGCGCGCCGAGTTCAAACGAATCGAACGGCCATGGCTGCAGTCGCTTCGTGTGTTGCTGTCGACGCTCGAAGTCGCTGCGTTTTTTCTCGCCACCGTCTATCTGCCGCTTGCCGACGTCATCACCTATTACCTGGCCTCGCCGATCTTTGTCACCGCGCTGTCGGGCATCGTGCTCGGCGAGCGGGTTGGCTGGCGGCGCTGGACCGCAATCCTGGTCGGATTCTGCGGCGTCCTGATTGCGCTGGGCCCGTCCACGCAAACCGTAAGCTGGCCGGCAATGATCGCGCTCGGCGGCAGCCTGTCGTTTGCATTCCTGATGCTGATCACACGATCGCTGCGGGAGACGCCGGATATCGTGCTGACGACGTCGCAATTCGGCGGCACATTCCTGCTCGGCGCGCTAATGTCGCCGATCGGCTGGGTGACCCCGAGCCTCGGTAGTCTCGGCCTGTTTGCCGCGGCGGGCGTGGTTTCCGTCGTTGCACTGCTGTGCATCAACCGTTCGCTGAAGCTGGCGCCGGCGAGCGTCGTGGTGCCGTATCAATATTCGATGATCGTGTGGGCGGTGATCTTCGGCTTCGTCGTGTTCGGCGACGTGCCGTCGATCTCGACCCTCGTCGGCGCGGCCATCATCATCGGCGCAGGGTTCTATATCTTCCTGCGCGAGCAGAAGCTGGGCCACGAGGAAGCGGTAGTCAATCCGCCGGCGTGATTTTTGCTTACCCTCCCCTGGAGGGGGAGGGTCGGCTCACATGAAGCGCAGCGGAATGTGAGACGGGGCGGGGTGATCTCTCCACTCGGGTACTGATCGCGAGGTGAGACCGTCACCCCACCCCGCCGCTCATTTCATGAGCGTCGACCCTCCCCCTCCAGGGGAGGGTGCAAGCTCACCGCTCCCTTCGCGTCGAACTTCCCCAGTTCTTCAACGACGACCACACGCTGCGCGTGAGGCGGAAGCGGTCGACCGGGGTCGAGGATCCCAGCGCCTCGAAGCGGTGCAGCTCGACGCCGCTCCACTGGAAGCCGCATTTTTCCAGGATGTTCCGCGACGCCGGGTTGGCGACGCGGGCGCCCGAAATCAGGTGCTCGACATCGAACTCCTCGAAGAAGAAATCGATTACCGCGCGCGCGGCTTCAGTGCCGAAACCCTGGCCCCAATGCGCCACGCCGAGCCAATAGCCGAGCTCCGGCCCGTCCGGGTCAGTGCGGTCGATGCCGACCATGCCGATCGGGGAATAATTGTGTTCGATCAGGAACACCGTCTCGCTGTTGTCGGTGGCCTTCGCGCGCACGAACTCGACTGCATGGTCCTGCAGGTAGGGATACGGCAGGCGTCGGGTGTTTTCCGCAATGCGGCGATCGTTGGCGAGCCGCGCAATCGCTTTTACGTCCGCGAGCGTCGGCCGGCGCAACGTCAGCCGTTCGGTCTCGAGGACGCAGCTACTCGTCTGACGCAACGTTGGGGTCTGGACCGGGATGTCCTGCAACATGTCGGGCTCCTGATTGCGAATATGCGCAAATTAAAAAAGGGAGGCCGGTTTCCCGCCTCCCCTGGAGCCCATTTCGACTCCGCCGGTTCAACAGGATCCGGCGGACTCGAATTTTGTCCACCGTCTATTCGGCCGCCTCCGTCATCGGAACTACCGATACGAAGGTGCGGCCATTGGCTTTTGCACGGAATTCGACATGACCTTCGACTTTGGCAAAGAGAGTATGGTCGGTGCCCATGCCGACATTAAGGCCGGGATGCCAGGTGGTGCCGCGTTGACGCGCGATGATGTTGCCGGGAATCACGTGTTCGCCGCCGTACGCCTTGATGCCAAGGCGCTTGCCCGCTGAATCGCGTCCGTTTCGCGATGAACCGCCTGCTTTTTTGTGAGCCATGGCCCGTCTCCGACTTCTCGAATACTTCTAGATCAATTCCTTGACGGAATCATTTCACTTTTTATCGCGCTTCAACTTTTCGTCGAAGCGCATCACTTCTTGTCGCTCGTGCCCTGCGCGGCGTCTACGACGCTTCAGCGGCTGGAGCGGCGACCTTTTCCCTCTTCGGCCGCGGGCCGATCGAGGGCTTGGCGTTGTCGGTCAGAATCTCGGTGATGCGAAGCACCGTGATCTCGTCGCGATAGCCGCGCTTGCGGCGCGAATTCTTGCGGCGACGCTTCTTGAACGCGATCACCTTGGGGCCGCGCTTGTGGTCCAGCACTTCGGCCGCAACGGAAGCGCCTGCCACCGTCGGCGCGCCCAGCACCGGCGTGTCAGCGCCGACCACCAGAACTTCACCAAGCTGCACGATCGTACCGACTTCGCCGGCGATCTTGCCAATCTCGAGCACATCATCCGGAACGACGCGGTACTGCCGGCCGCCGGTTTTGATGACTGCGAACATCGTTTTTTTCCTTCGTGTTCGATCCCGGCCTCGGACATATTCCCGAAAGGGCTGTCCGGGTCGGCTTTTTGGTCAGTCGTTATGGGTACGATTTTCGCGCGGCCGGGGAGCAAACCCCTTAAGATTTCGCGCAAAAACAAGCGGCGCGAGAAATCCCGCGCCGGATGCGGGGACTTATAGCCGGAGAACGCCGGGAGTCAAGGCGAAAGGGGCTGAAAACCGGCCAAAAATGAAGGATTTGGCCGGGAAAGGGCGAATAGCGAGTAGCGAATGGCGAATAGAGCTCCCTATTTGCCGCCCCCATCCGCTATTCGCCACTCGCCATTCGCTGCCTTTTTGAAACCAACGGGTTCCCCGCCCGTTGTCGCAAGTGAGATCCGGCAGGGCGAGGGCAATGGCAGAAGACATCGTTACGAGCACCGGCATTGCCCGCCACGGCGCCACCCGCCTGCCCTCGGTGGAGGTCGACAGTTTCAACGTCGAACTGAAGGACGACGAAGGCTTTCTCGGGGACCGCGCCAGCAAGGGGGCTTTCCGCAAGATCCTGGACGACCTCCGCAAGCCGCTGAAGAAGAACGGCGACGATCCTCTGGGCAAGAAGTCCAGCGGCGAGATCGCCAAGAGCGAACTCGACAAGGCCCTGATCGGCGCCGATGTCGGCGCCGCCGCGCTGGTGCATAGCGCGATCGAGGAATTCGCTCAGGAACTCGCCTATGTGACGCGGCGGTTTCTCAAGACCAAGGCGTGGGACGATACCGAGCGTATCGTGGTCGGCGGCGGCTTTCGGCAAAGCCGGGTCGGCGAGCTCGCGATCGCCCGCACCGACATCATCCTCAAGGCGGAAGACATCGAGGTCGATCTGCTGCCGATCCGCTTTCATCCCGATGACGCCGGCCTGATCGGCACGCTGCATCTGGCGCCATCCTGGATCTTCGAGGGCCACGACAGCATCCTCGCGGTCGATATCGGCGGCACCAATATCCGCTGCGGCATCGTGGAGACGTCCTGGAAGAAGGCGCCCGATCTCTCCAAGGCTGACGTCTGGAGATCCGATCTGTGGCGGCATGCCGACGATGAGCCGACGCGCGAAGGTGCGGTAAAACGGCTGGTGAAGATGCTGAAGGACCTGATCGCTGCGGCGGAAACCGAAGGCCTGAAGCTTGCGCCGTTCATCGGCATCGCCTGTCCGGGCGTCATCGACGAGGATGGCTCGATCGAGAAGGGCGCGCAGAACCTTCCGGGCAACTGGGAGAGCAGCAAGTTCAACCTGCCCGCAAGCCTGGTGGAGGCAATCCCGCAAATCGGTGCGCACGACACCGCCGTGTTGATGCACAATGATGGCGTGGTGCAGGGCCTTTCGGAGGTTCCCTTCATGCAGGATGTCGAGCGCTGGGGTGTGCTGACCATCGGCACCGGGCTTGGCAATGCGCGCTTCACCAACAGGCGGAAGGACAACGGCAAGGACGAGAAGAAGGCCAAAAAGAGCCGGGATTGATCGCTTTCGCGGGAGGTAAGGTTGACTGGTTAGGTTAAAAATGGGTTCGCGTTGCCGTTTCCGCAGCCGTTGCTACCGTCATTTCGTCGCTCCGGCTGACCGGCGAAGCCGCACTTCCCGGCCAGGATTTCAAAGCAGCGGCACGGGACCGCCAGTTTTTTGTCGCGTCTGGCGGTCCCACATTTTTTCCCAAAGCCGCCCGGCCCGCTTTTGGCGAATTTCTCCGCGGCGCGCCTTGTCTGCCCCGGCTTCCTCGCCTAGAACACGGCCCGACCGCAGGGCCGAATCCGGCCCGCCTTGGCGCCTGGAGAGGTGGCAGAGTGGTTGAATGCACCGCACTCGAAATGCGGCATAGGTGCAAGCCTATCGGGGGTTCGAATCCCTCCCTCTCCGCCAAACAATCCAGGTAAACCATTGAAAGTATTGGAATAATCGTTCGGATTTCCACTCCGGTCCCCAAATTAGTCCCCGAATTGGTCAATGCCGCTACGGGCGGGAGTCGCTTGTGCTCTAGGTAAAGTTATTCGACACTTCGCGGCTGTGGGGTAGCTGGCTGCACCGGTTGCGCACCAGCACAAGGGGGGATTGGACGATGATCCGGGCGGTACCGCTATTGGCCTTACTACTCGGCGGCTGTGATGTGACCGCCTCACAAGAACGGGCTACGGCAGATCGGGTCGATGACGCGGGGTGCGCAAGCTACGGACTGAAGTACGGATCGCCGGAATACGCGCAGTGTCGAATGTCGAAGGATCAGCAACGACAAGCTAATTACCGCGCTGCAATCGACCAGAGTTTCCGCAACAACCAGGCGGTCGCCGACCAACAGCTACAGCAGCTCCGCCATAACCAACAGCAGCTCCGATCCAGCAGCCCGACGAATTGCACAACCATGGCGCTCGGCGGCGGCATGTATTCAACAAATTGCCAATAGGCCCGCCCGCTAAGGAATGTTGGCTGCGCTCGCCTTCATCATTGAAAGCATCGTTGCGAACTGTCGTCTGTTAGCTATCGCGTCTGCTGTGAAGCGACCGTGCTTATAGGCGTTCCTATTTCCCTTGGGCGCTCCGGGCGACGGGCCTCCGTGCATTCTGCATCTACCGTTTGCCATTGCCGGAGACCGGCACGGCTTCCCGCTCCGCGTTTTGGCTCCGCAACGTTTCGTCCGGTGCATATCCAAGTGCATGGGGTTGATTCTCCGATTTCGTTAGCACCCCGCCCCCCTCGACGTTGCCGACAATCGCTTGCCCGCCGCTGTGGACGTGAACGTGTTCGACCGTGACTTTCTGTTGGCCCTTGCCGCGATGCCGGTTCAAGGCTTCCAGCAGTGTCGCATGTGTGCGAGACAGCTTGTTGGCCTGCCCTAGATTTTCCTTGCGGCCTTCAAGCGTCTGCTCGGCAATCATCGCCCGCCGATAGCACTCCATCGCCGCATTGTGCGAGGCGAGAAGCTGTGCCGCCAGCATTCCCTCGAATTCGTCATTCGGAGAAATTCCGGCAAGCAGGCTTAGCGACGCAACCTGCCGTTCGTGAATGCGCTCCGCATCGGGATTGTGCCCGTGCCAGATGGAGCCGGTGGCTTGGCGCGCAATGGTGTTGTTCCAGGCATCGAATTTCGAGCCGCCGATATATTTCAGCTTGGGATTCGTGCTGTCCAACCGATGGACCTTCGGCACCGGCTCCTTTCGGTCCTTCGGCTCAGCACCCGATTTCTTTGATGGCGTCCGTTTCATCCAATTCCCTCGGTGTTGCTCTCCGCGTTGACCCAACTTGTTCGCTCCTGCCTATGGTAAACTATATGTGTGCCCTGAATTGATACCGCGACCGCCGACTCAGAAGCCCTCACGGTACCAATCTAGGGCACCGTGAGGTCGGTTTTGCTGATTTTCACGCGGCGCGATGGATCTGATTTGGTACCGCGACGGGATAATTTGATACCGGCTTTTGTTTTTCGCGGCCCCAGCTCATGAACTTTTTGCTCGGCAATTCTCCGGTGACGTCGCAGCCCCACCACGTTAGACGCCACTCGGTGGCATGCAGCGCCTTTCGGCTGAACGCTCCCTTCGTCATGCAGTCAATGAAGCCGCGCTCCTGCAACTCGACAAAGGCGCGTTGAGCGGTGCCGCGCGCGATGTTGCACCGTTCCGATGCTCGCCGAATCGAGAGCCCCAGCCTGCCGTTGTTCATTCCGTCGTGGCCCCTGGCGATTTCGATCAGGACGGCGCGTGCGGGGCAGGTCAGGGACAGATATGCGGGCGAGTCCAGCATCCATCGGTACAGCCGCACATGGGGAGCATCAAGGCGCTTGTTCCTTCTACGACGCTTCGGCATGATTACCCCCCACAATGCCCAGAACCCCGTTCGTGATTGTTCGCAACGTTGGAAGGGCTGTGAGTGCGGGCGGGGCCGAAGCCCCGCCAGCGACGATTTGTGGGCCAGCAAACACCATCATGATTTATCGCCCTTGGTTTCGAGGATGATTATCAAGCTCCGCAGAATGTAGCGTGCATGCTGGCCGGCGAACGGTCCGCCGTGGCGTTCCCGGATTGTCTCGACGATGATGCCGGCCTTGCGAAGCTTGTGGACATACCCACTCCAACGCGGCCCTGGATGGTCGATCGGAGTGCATCCATTGTCGTTCGCGGCCTTTAGCTCCAGGAGTGCCCATGCGTCGCGGCCGCGCAGGGTTACGACTGGCCCAGTTTCACCGATTTGAACTTTCACAATGAGCATCATGGGCGACGCTCTCCATTGGAAAAGCCCGCGTTCGCGATAATAGTTTCGGCGGTGGCGAGAGAAACTCTGCATCGACTGGCGACCCACTGGACGCGATAGTCAGGAATCAAAACTGCCGAGTCGGCGGCCCAATCAAACAGGTCTGGAAAGTGGAGTTGCCTCCTAGAATGTGGTACAGGCTTCATTGTCAGATTTCCTTTGCAAGAGGGTATTTGGCGGTAGCCTCGGCGCGGTCTCGAACACCGCTCCGAGGTTCTTTCTTTTGAGCCGCAATCACGCCACACCGGGGAGTGATGCAAGGAATTCGCGCAGGTCGTCTCGCAGGACGAGGGTGCGCTTCCCGAATTTGCGGGCTTTGAGATTGCCGTCGTTGATAGCTTGATAGATTTTGGTCCGGCCAATCCCGGCCACCGCGCAGGCTTCGGCGATCGAAAGGGCTTCGCGCTGAATTGATGGAAGGTCACTAGGCATCTGTTCTCCATTGGTCATGCGGTGAATCGCGGACACAGGATGGAGGAGCGCGGTTACGCGAGGGAAGAGATGTTCAATTGTCGCGTAACGCAGCTATGCCAGAAATTTACGCAAGAAATGGACGCGACTATATTCGCGTAACCGCATATCGCTCGATGGCTAGCTGGACGAGCTTTGGCCACTTCGGGATCGGCCGCAGCAAGCCGGGCCCTTCACCGAAATAAAGCATTCTAAAAGTGAAATCGTGTTTTGCTCGCCTCTTTGCCTCGGTGTACTGGCGGTGAAGTGTCCTGGCCCACGCGCTTTCGGTGGTTGCCTTGGAGCGGCGATATCGCTCCCCAAACCGACTTGAGTTCTTTGCTATGTATTTGCAGGCGGCGTGTTCGGTCATTCGCGACGAAGCTACCAGAGATTGGACGTCCCCAAATAACTCACAGTGTTTCTCGTTAGTCCAAATCTTTTTGGCGCCCCGGCCGCGAGGCTTGCTCGAGACAATCTGAAAGGCTGGAATGTTCCAGTGCTCACAAAGGTCCCACAACAGTGAACGCCATCCTTGTTCGGAAGTTGGCAGGCTGAGGTGACCGAAAAACTGCGCCAGAACGTCCATCCGCCTCGAAATTTCATCAGCAAACGTTTCGCGAAATGCATCCTCGTTATGCCCTCGGCTTCTGGCAAGGTCTTGGAGAACTACAGGCTTCCGCAGTTCATCCGGCCAAGCACGGGACCGCTTTTTCATCGCGCACCTCGCGAAGCACCGATTCGGCGCGCGGAAACCGGTGGTGCAACCGGCTTGTCGGATGGCCGTCCTATCCGCGCTTCCCGATATTACAGTGAGTCGCTCAATTAGGCGCGTGCGCGGCGTCCAATCTGAATGATGTTCCCCGCCTTTTTAGGCTCGCAATAGCTGGCCCATGCTTCCATCAGCTTGCGGCGCTTCTCCAGCGCGTCACTGCGGCGATACGCTTGCTCGGCCTTATCGCCGATGACGTGCGCCAGTGCAGTCTCTGTGATTTCGCGTGGGAAGTTAGAGACATTGCCAGCCCAATCCCGGAAGCTGGAACGAAACCCGTGAACGGTGGCATCCTCAATCTTCATTCGCCGCAACACCATTTCCATGGCCATATTCGAAAGCGGCCTATTCCGCGCCTGCCCAGCAAAAACGAAATTTCCTGCCTTGAGCTTTTCGAGTTGGCGCAGGATTGCGATAGCTCGCGTGGATAAGGGAATACGATGCTCCCGGCCTGCCTTCATACGTTCGGCTGGCACCGTCCATATTTTCTTGTCGAAGTCGATTTCCGACCACTGCATTCCCAAGACCTCGCCCGAACGCGCGGCGGTGAGAATGCAAAGCTCCAATGCCAGCGCTGCCGTTGCCTCCCGCTGCCGCAGATCGGCGATGAAGGTGGCGACCTCCTCATAGGGCAGCGCCGGATGGTGGCCGCGCGCCAGCTTAGACGGCTTCGGTAACAGATGGTCTAGATGACCCCGCCACCGGGCAGGGTTCTCGCCGTCGCGGAAGCCCTTGGCCTTGGCGGCGTCCAGAACCTTCTCAATCCGCCCGCGCACACGTGAGGCGGTTTCGGCCTTCGTGGTCCAGATCGGCTTCAGGACCGCCAGCACGTCGTCGGTCGTGATGGTGTCCACCGGTTTGGTGCGCAGCGGGGCCGCGTAGGTCTCCAGCGTCGATTTCCATTGCGCTTTGTGCTTCTCGTTGCGGAAGCCGGCGGAAAGCGCCTCCCGCACGTCGTCGGCCGTCTCGCCGAACGTGGGGATGCCACCGTCCCGCTTGCGTTCCTCAATGGGGTTGAGTCCTTGGGCAATCTTCCGCCGAGCACTGGCGGCCTTCTCGCGGGCATCGGCGAGGGGAACGCTGGCCGCGCTGCCCAACCCCATCTCTTTCGCACGGCCGCGCCAGGTGAAGCGCAAGACCCATTTGCGGGCACCAGTTCCCGAGACAATCAAGTAGAGGTTGCCGCCATCGCTGTATTTGCCAG
This sequence comes from Bradyrhizobium icense, assembly GCF_001693385.1. Classification (NCBI taxonomy): domain Bacteria; kingdom Pseudomonadati; phylum Pseudomonadota; class Alphaproteobacteria; order Hyphomicrobiales; family Nitrobacteraceae; genus Bradyrhizobium; species Bradyrhizobium icense. Next base: position 8,094,927 of record NZ_CP016428.1, on the reverse strand, counting down.
GCTTGGCAGTTTCGACTTTGCGCGCGGTAAGTCTGTTGGCCATGTCCGCCCCCAATCTGGTCCCCAACTCAGTCCCCAAAAATAGCGCGGCTTGGGGCGAACGGAAATAGATGCTAGCGGACTAAAGCGACAAAAAAGCCTGTAGCAGAGGGAAAACTTTAATCGACGACGGACGATGACGATCAATGAAAGACCATAGTTCGTCGGACTCCCTCTCCGCCATATTAGTCGTTGTCCAGCCCGAGGACATGGGTAACAGATCGTCCCTAAGACATGGGCGACGCCGTCGGCGCAAGTGCTGGCTTTCGCTGAGCGTTATTCGCCGACGGCAGTGCCGCAAGCACGAAGCCGACGCTATCCTGGCGAAGGCGCGCGCAGTGCAGGTTCGGGAGCCCTGTTTCGCGGCGTGAGCCGTTGGATAGTGCCCAGCCATTGGCAGGAACTGCATGGCGTCTCGCGGCGTGCGAGGCGCTTAAATTGCATCTTTTGATCAGAATCAAAATCGGAACCGGCAGGCCTTGTATGAAGGCCGGACCCTAGGGAGGTCCCATGCGCTTCTTTTTTAACGTTCAGGACAGGCTCAGGATCGAAGATGAAGTGGGCCGCGAGTTTTCACTCGCCTCGGAAGCCGTTGCGTTCGCAAAGCACCTTGCCGCGGACATACGCTGCCTCGAAACCGCCGTCAGGCCCACGCTCGCGATCGAAGTGGTCGCCGAGACCGCCGAACGCATTCATCGCGAGCCGGTTTTTGCCTGAGCAGATCGGGCAGGGGCCATCCGGGGAATCTCCCGTGCCGGAAGCCTCTAATCGGTTCCCGCAACGCCGGTGGCCAAGGTCGCCTCAGCGGCGGCAACTCAAGCGGCCTGAGTGCTGCGAACCGGCCCGATTCCTACTTTGCATGGGGTTGTTTTCGATATTTTGTGTCTGGACCAGTAGTCGCGGCTGCTAACCCGCCGCCTCGCAAACCAGCTCGCCTTCACTCCGCCCCGTAATCTCCGCGACCTTGCCATCGACGATGTGGATGCGCCGATCGGCGCGGGCGGCCAGCGCTGGATCGTGGGTCACCACGACCACGGTCTGGCCCTGGTCTGCAATGTCGCGGAGGATCGAAAACACCTGTTCGGTCGATGCCGTATCGAGGGCGCCTGTCGGCTCGTCGGCCACGATGATCTCGGGGCGGTTGGCAAGCGCGCGGGCGATGGCGACGCGCTGGCGCTGGCCGCCGGAGAGCTGGTTGGGACGCTTGTTGGCGTGCTCGCCAAGCCCGAGCGAACCAAGCAGCGCAAGGCCGCGCTCGTGCATCTCGCCTTCGGTCATTTTGCCCGCGGCGCGCATCGGCAGCAGCACATTGTCTAGCGAGGTGAACTCCGGCAGCAGGAAATGAAACTGGAACACGAAGCCGCATTTGGTCAGGCGGACATCGGCCCGCTCCGTCTCCGACAATTTCGAAGTCGGCTGGCCGCAGATCATGATCTCGCCTTCGCTGGGCGCATCGAGCAGGCCCAGGAGATAGAGCAGCGACGATTTGCCCGATCCCGACGGCCCGGTGATGGCGACGAATTCGCCCTTGTTCACCGCAAGATCGATGCCGTTGACGAGCGTGTGCGAAATAACGCCTTCGATGCGGCGAACCAGCTCCACCGCTTGCAAAGCAACCTCGGTCATGATGCTCCCCGTATGATGTCGACTGGATGGACGCGCGTTGCCTTGCGCGCCGGGAAATAGGCAGCGCCCGCGCAGCAGAGCAGCGATATGCCGCCGGCGATCACGTAGTGCATCGCAGAGTAATAGATCTGCAGCGGGACGGTCGTGCCGGTCAGCGGGTTGAAGATCGTGATCTTCGACCAGCCGTAGCAGAGCAGGTAACCGAGGACCCACCCAAACAGGATGCCGACCACGCCGATGATGATGGATTCGATGATGAAGATCCGCCGCACCGCATATTCGCGCATGCCCAGCGACTTCATGATCGCGATGTCCTGACGCTTCTCGTGCGTGATCGTCGAGATGATGTTGTAGGTGGCGAATGACGACGTCAGCAGCATCGCGCCCATCACCGTGAGCACGATGAAATCGCGCACCGTAAAGGTCGACAGCAGGTCGGCATTGGCTTCCTGCCAGGACACCGACTTGTAGCCGGTCTGCGCTTCGACTTGCGCTGCGACCTTCTGCGCCGACATCGGATCGTTCAACCGCAGCCGTAACTGGTTGACGACCCCGTTTTGTCCCATCACGACCTGCGCCGTCCCGGCCAGCGAATAGATCTGGCTCTCGTCGACGCGCTTCAAGCCGGATCGAAACAGCCCGGCTACTGTCGAATTCAGTTGGATGCCCTGGCCGCCGACCAGGAGGACGGTGTTGCCGGCCTTCACGCCGAGTTTTTCGGCGAGCGCCTCGCCGACGATGATGCCGTTCGGCGCGCGCGAGAGGTCGTCGAGCTTTCCCTCGCGCATTTGCGAGGCGAGTTTCGAGACATGGATCTCCCGGCGGGGGTCGATGCCGGTCAAGGTGATGCCGATGCGCGCGCCGCCGTGATCGATGATCGCGGTGGTTCTCACCGAGGGAGCCACGTCGCCGGGTATCCAGGAGCGCAGCGAGCCCATCACCGATTCCGGATATTTGATGCCGGGACGTTTGCCGACATTGGCGATGTCGGCCATCTGCACCGCCGCATATTCCCGCTCGGCGGGTTGCGTCGGCACGGAGCGCCGCTCATCGTCGACCGTGATATGCGGCATGGTGTCGACGAGCTGCCGCAGGAAATCGATCTGCGAGCCCTGCATCAGGCCGGCCATCATGATGGTGAAGCCGACGCCCATGGCGACGCCGGCCATGCCCACCAGGGTCTGGCGCACCCGGGCGCTGACATGGGTCCATGCGATGTTGAACAGGAGCTTCACGGCACTTACCGGCTGTTGCTGATGAGGTTGCGGCGGGCGTCATTGACGACGGAATCGATGTGGGCGGTCATGGCTGCCGAAATCACTGCATCATCGGGATCGGAGGGAGCTGTGGTGGCCGAGGCTACCGCGATAGATTCGGGTGTCGCGGCTGGCTCATCGGTCGGTTCACTCGTGGCCGCCGGCTCCACAGCTTTGGCTGAGCTGCCGTCGATGCGAATTCTGGCGCCGTCGGCGAGATCCGTTCGGGCCGGCGTAAGCACAGGCGTGCCCTTCGATATATCGCCGAGGATCTCGATGTTGCGGTTGCCGCGGATGCCGACCGTCACCGGCACGCGTTTGATCCGGCCGTCATCGACCATCTGAACCGAATCGCCTGCGACGGCCTCCGCCGGCACGACGATAGCCGCCGGCTTCTCGCGGACGATGATATTGACCTCGGCCGACATGCCAATTCGCAGCGGCGTATCCTGTGGCAGCCGCAGATAGACGCGGAAGGTCTTACGGGCTGGATCGCCCTTCGGCGTGATCTGGGAGACCGTGGCCCGCAGGGCTCTTCCGGGGAAAGCCTCGCTTCGCAGAAAAGCCTTCTGGCCGGCTGCGATGCGGTTGATCTCCTCCTCATTGATCTCGGCAACGACCTGCATCGGCGCAGGCGGTCCGACCCAGAACAAGACGTCGGTGGGGCCGGCGATCTCGCCGACCTCGCCGTCGCGCCGCAGCACCATGCCATCGAGCGGGGCTCTCAGCAGCAATGAGTCGAGCCGTACCTTCTGCGCGGCGATCCGCGATTTAGTTTCCTCGAGCTTGGTCCAGCGCTGCTCGTAGTCGGTGCGCGCGGCGTCGTTCTTGTCGCGATCCTTCTCGGCGCGCGCCAGATCGCGTTCGAGCTGGCCGCGATTGATCTCCATCTGATCCAGCGCGCTGCGCTCCTCGGCGTCGTCCTGGCGGCCGAGGACCTGGCCGGCCTTCACCACCTGTCCCTCGCATCTGCAAAGCTCGACCAGCCGGCGGCGCTGTAGCGGTACCACCTTGGCCCAGCGCTCGGGCTCCACGGTGCCGGTTCCGTAAACCGCTTCGGAAACCGGCGCGAGGCTCGCAATGCCGGTGGTCACCAACGGTGCACGAAGCAGGTGGGGATAGGCGTGATAGCCAGCCCCTGCGGCGGCGACCGCCAGAATGCCGGTTGCGATCAGATGCTGCAATTTCATGGCGCGTCCCCTGACTTAGAAGCCAAACCGCTTGCGCAGGCCCGGTGGAACCTGGTCGAGCAGGTCACGAACATCTTCCTTCCTTGCACTCTTCACTGGAGCTGCCGACGTGGCCTTGGGAGATGCCGGCAATACCGTGATGTTGGATGGCGCTGGCTGCGCGACCGCAGATGGCGGCGGGGCTACGGGCGCCGGCTGCACGGCCGCGGGTGCAGGTGGGGGTGCCGCCGGCGCGGGTTGGTCCGGGCTGTCCAATGCTCTTTCGATTTTCGAAGCCTTGTCGGAAGCCTTGACGGAATCACTGGCCGCGCCAGCAACCCGAACGGCGCGCCAGGCTCTTGCGGCCACCACGGCACGGCCGATCTCGTCGCTCGTCATCTTCTTCATGAGCAGCGACATCAGTTGCCGCGCACCGTTGCGGTCCTCGTCGAGCTTGCTCGCGGAAGCGACGATGTGGGCCCAGGAATAGGCCTTCACATTGTCCTTCGCTACGCCGCGCCCGCTCGCGTAGAGGCCGGCAACGATCAGCATGGCGTGGGCATGCCCCTGATCGGCAGCGCGCAAGAACCAGCGAAATGCCTCCTGGTCGCTGCGCGGACGACCGACGCCGGCTGAATAGAGCGCCGCGAGATAGAACTGGGCCTCATCATCGCCGGCTTGCGCCGCCTGCTCGTAGCGAGTGGCCATGTCCCGATCGGACGCGGCGTCGGCAAGTGCGGCGTGGGGGTCCGTCAGCACAGCGAGGCAGCAAGCTACAACGATGATGGCTTGCTTCATGGACCCCGAAATCGCGTCACGAACGTCCGGCCGCCATGAGCGGGCTGAGATTGGATTGATCGATGGGAAATTCGGAATGCGCCACATTGCTTGTACACGCCTTCAGCTTGTGTCTTCGCCCCGGAAGCGCCAGAGGCGTCTAAACCGCGCCTGGCACCGCACCTCTCGCGAACAAAAGCCTAGCCCATTCGCACGCTGACAAATGTGCGACCCATCACATATCCAGTTCACCCGCGGCTGGAACGCAAGGGCGTGGCGGCTAAGTTGAATGCATTTGGTGCAACTGCAGTCAGGATGGTCGACTTCAGGACGCAGCATTGGCAAGATTGCTCATGGAGCTGCCACCATGCGCGTCGGCGAACTCTTCATCCTCGGCTTCTTCGGTAAAATCCTTCCCGATTGGCTGAAGGAATTTGCGGCCCGCTACGGTCTCGGCGGAGTGATCCTGTTCGACTATTCCTGCCGGACGCGAGAATACGACAACAACATCGAATCGCCTGAACGGGTGCAGCGCCTCTGCGCGGAGATTTCCGCGCTGCCGTCGGGGCCGATGGCGTTCATCGACCAGGAAGGTGGGTTGGTACGGCGGCTGAAGGAAAACCGCGGGTTTGCGCCGCTTCCCAGTGCGAGGGAATTCAATCTGCTGGCACCGGATCAAAAGCGCGCGATCCTCACCTCGAGCTTTGCCGAGATGCGGCGGCTCGGCATTCACTATGATTTCGCGCCTGTCATCGACGTCGACTACAATCCGGACAACCCCAATATCGGGAAGATCAAGCGCTCCTACTCCGTCGACATCGCCGAGGTGGAAGCCAACGCCTTGCTGGCAAGCGAGGTGGCGCGGGCGCAGCGTATCGGCCTGTGCCTGAAGCATTTCCCCGGCATCGGCGGCGCGCTCGTGGATTCGCATCAGGAATTCATGGATATCTCCAATGCCCTCCGCAGTGAACAGGAAGAGCTGTTCTATGCGCTCGCGCCAAAAATGTTCGGCGATGCGGTGCTGGTCAGCCACGCCATCGTCAGGCAATGGGATGAACATTGCCCGATGACGCTGTCCGCAGCGGGGCTTGGCCGTTTGCGCAAGCGTCTTCCGGACACGCTGCTGATCACCGACGACATGCAGATGCAGGGATTGCAAAAGGCGTTGGGTACGCGGGAAGCCGGCCTGCAATCGCTCAAAGCCGGCATGGACATGCTCTGCATCGGCAACAATTTGCTCGATCAGGAGCAGGAAATGGCGGGGATTGCCGAATACATCGCAAAATCCCTGCGCGAGGGAACCTTGTCGGGTTCGGCGATCGAGAAATCGATCGCACGCGTAGGCAAGCGAAAGGCGCTTCTGACGGCCTGACGCAGTGGACCCAAAAATCCGAAGTACATCAGGCGGACAATGTGTTGCCTTGCGAGGCCGTTGAGACTACAAGCGCTTTTTCAGCGGAAAGACCGACGATGGCCCATAATTTCGCGATCAACGACGACGTCCATCACCAGCAGCAGGGGCCGCAGGGCCGCGCCACGGGGAAGGAGCGGAGCGTCTACACCATCGTTTCGTGCCTGCCGATCGAAGCCGATGGCCGCCCGCGCTATCGCATCAAAAGCAAATCCGAAAATGTCGAGCGCGTCGTGACCGAGGAGCAGATCTCCAGACTCGGCTGACCCCAAGCTTACTGCGCCTTCTCGTGAGCTGCGGTGCCGATCGCCTCGTAGGTCGGATAGAACTCGGTGCGATAGCTGCCCCAGGCCGTGTTCTCGAGGATGCGGTTGACCTTGCGCAATCGCGACGCCGCAGCGTGACCACCTGTCGAAAGGCTCCTCAAGCTGCGTCGTCCCTGATCCATCGCCGCGACGATGGCCGGCCGAGCGATCTCTCAGCCGAGCGTATGCGTCAGGGCGATGCCGCGAGCACGCTGGCGCGCAGAACGGGTGTCCAGGGCGATAAGATAAAAAGAGATTCCGGCTCGGGCGACGACGGGAAACACATCGAGGGTTGGTTGAGGTCTATTAACAAAGCAAATGATGTTACCGTTAAGGTACGGGGCTGACGGGCTATGGCACGTATGTTCGGATCACCCATCTCGGCCGAAAACATCTGATTCGAGCGGGCTCTGAGCCGGATTTGGTCCGGCAGCGAATGCGCCGGCGGATTTCTCCGTATTCTTACTGGTTAAGAAATTAACCATGAAAGAGGGTGGAACCGATAAAATAGTTATATGTCGGGACAAGACCATCGCGCCGCTGATTCGCACTTCACGAAGTGGATGGAAAACATCACGCCTCTCGAAGAGAATCCTGAGATCGTCCAGTTGTCCGCTGCGCGCTCGCGTGCCGCGGAGGAGGCGGGAGCGGCGATCGCCCGGCAATTGAACGGACCGCTGACAGCGCTGCTGCTCTACATGAATGAGATCAAGCATCACAGCCACCAGTTTTCGCAAGGATCCGGCAACCGACTCTACCTGCAACAGGTGGTGGAGAACGCGCTTCAACAAACCGAACGCGTCTGCGCCCTGGTGAAGCAGATGTCGGACAATCATCCGGCACCCGACGCCGTTTGCAAGCGGACAAGCGAGTGCCCGGCCGGCCGCTCCGCGAATGGCGCCCGCAGGCCGGGCCTGACGTTTACCCCGGAGTCCGGCCGAAAGCCGTTGACCAGGCGCGAGCGCGAGGTGCTGAGCCTGATCAGCGAAGGTTGTTCCAACAAGCAGGGCGCCTTGCGGATGAATATCAGCCCAAGGACATTCGAGAGCCATCGCGCCGAGGCCATGCGCAAGCTGGGCGCCCGCAACACCGCGGACCTGGTTCGCAAGGCACTGCTGCAGCCCGCCTGATCCAATCCCGAAGCGATGCCTGCGATGCGAGGCTGAGCGGCGCGGTGTCGCGCTATCGACCTGCCGGAATCGGGGGGGCTTGCGATCCCGTGCGATCGGCTGCCGTTCAGCAGAAATCTTCCATCAAGGAGCGGCCGCGCGCCGCAGGCCGCGACGAGAGCGTCGGCTTGGGCGCTTCCGAGATGATCGTGATGGTCCACGCCGCCGGAATGCTCGACTTGTTTTGCACGATCGATCGAACGTGGCCGGTGACCGCCGATCCGGCCGAACGTACGGTTGCGGTCCTGCCGTTGAACTGGGCGATACGGAGACGCCGCACTTCCTTCTGATCGCTCGTTTCAAACGTGAACATGAGGGCACTCCCTTGGTCCACGAACTATCCCCACTCAACGTTATCCAGAGGTGAAAATTTCAAGCCGTAGAAGTACGGCTAATCGCGGGATGATGTCAGCCGGCTGCGTCGGGAAACACCGCTTCCATCTTGGTCTTCAGCGTTGCGGCGTTGAACGGCTTGACGATGTAATTGTTGACGCCGGCCTTCTTCGCGGCGATCACGTTTTCGGTCTTGGATTCAGCGGTGATCATGATGAAGGGCGTCTTGGAGAACTCCGGGCTGGCGCGAACTTCCCTGAGCAGGTCGTAGCCGGTCATCGGCTCCATGTTCCAGTCGGAGATTACGAGGCCGTATCGCTTGGTCTGCATTTTGGCGAGCGCAGCCGATCCATCGCTGGCCTCGTCGACATTCTCGAATCCGAGCTGCTTGAGAAGGTTGCGGATGATGCGGATCATGGTGCTGTAGTCATCGACCACCAGGATCGGCATCGACAGGTCAAAAGCCATGTTCGTACTCCGCGCAAACAATATGCCGCCGAACACGGGTGAATGCGCGTTGCACGCGAAAGAGTCTCGAACCCGCACCCGTCAGCACCGCGACAACTATCAGGGCTCGTTGAACAGCGCGTTAATTCCCTCCGGGACTGAAACGCCGCAGAAGCCGCAATTGGCCGTAGTAATACGGTGAGGCGGGGTGCCGTCGCAATCTTCGCGCGCAACGGCGACGCGATGTGTATCGCAGATCGGGCTGCGGCCGTGGCTGACTGCAGGAAGCGACTACGCAGCCGCGCTGTGGATGCGCGGATGCAGCAGCCTCGTGTACTGCGCCTTGACCGTCCCGTAGCATTCGCAGGAAGTCTTGATCAGTCCTTCCACGTTAGTGATCTCGATATGCCCCCGGCTGTAGTGGATGAAGTTCGCTTGCTGCAGTGTATGGGCCACCAGCGAAACGCTGTTGCGGCGTGCGCCGATCATCTGGGCCATCGCTTCCTGGGTCAGGACGAGCTTGTCGCTGCCGGAGAGGTCGCGTGTATGCAACAGGCATCGCGCCAGCCGGGATTCCACCGTATGGGAGGCGTTGCAGCCGGCGGTCTGCTGGATTTGCGCATAGACGGCCAGGCCGTGCCGCGCCAGGGCGGTACGCAATGTTGTGCTCTGGTCGGCGGCAACACGAAGCTGGTCGAGATCGATCGTCGAGGCCGCGCCCGGCACCAGCACCACGGCGGTGTTCAACGCCACGGGGTCGCCGAGGGCAGCGAATGCACCGAAGATGCTGTCGCGGCCGATCATCGCGATCTGGACGTGCTCGCCGCGCGCGAGCTTCACGACCAGCGAGATGACGCCCTTGTGCGGAAGATACGCACGCTTGAGCGTTTCGTCGACTTCGACCAGCACCATTTCCTGGCTGAGATCGGCGGCGCGCAGATGCGGGCGGATCAATTCGAAATCGTCCGCGGTCAGCGAGGACAAAAATCCATTCGGAGAACGAGGGGCTGAATCCAAAGCAGTCTCCTGCCTTACGGCCAAGCCGGTCTCTGGCGTCTGCTGCGTACAGTCCGAACTGCAGGATGATCCTTGCACATTATATTGGCAAGAAAAACTGGCAAACGAAGAACTGGCAAACTTGGATCGATGGCACCCGCGCGTCGGCTCGGCCAGGTGTGCTTTGACCCGCTCCGACGCTTCGCGATGTAAACACGGCGATGCGAACTCGCCGCCGGCAAATACCCGCGAACTTCTTTCGAAGCAGCGACCGCGCGACCTGCCGTGTGGCAGGCTAGCTACAAATTCCCAATCCGGATCAGCCCAAGGCTGTGGAACCGACCTTATACACTGTAGAGGGCAGACAGAGCAGCCTGTTTACGGCGGAGAATGCGGTAGCGCACTGATTCGCAAAACAAAACCGCCGCACGATGAGCCGGGAAGTTCCTTTTGTGGAGCTTCATGATCGGGTGGACGGAGCGCGTCCTACGCTGCGAGGGAGGTGGGTCATGCGTTGCCCCCACTGCGATTGCGACTGAGGAATGATTGGACTGAAAGTTCGCTATCCGCTTCCGGGGGCTGACATGACACGCGTTCTCATCGTCGATGACGATCCGATGATCTGCACGGCCATCGAGATCTATCTCGAACGTCACGGCTTTGAGGTGACGGTAGCCGATGGCGGCGAAGCCGGGCTTCGCGCGCTGGAAGACTCCGGCTTCGACCTGATGCTCGTCGATATCTTCATGCCGCACATGCGCGGTTTCGAATCGATCAGGATATTCCACGAGCGCGCGCCGACGGTCCCCCTGATTGCGATGTCGGGATACGCCTTTGCCAATCTCGACTCGCCGGCGCCGGACTTCCTGCGCATGGCGCTCGAGCTCGGTGCCACGCGCTGCCTGCGCAAGCCGTTTACGCCGGGCGCGCTCCTGGCGGTCGTCGACGAATGCCTTGCCGAAGCCCGCTCCCGCATCCCGGGCGTCATCCAGTCGAGCTAGCGGCTGGCCATCGCGCATTACGAGTGATCTTGGCAATCTCTTCGCTGTGAATGTTGGGCGCTGGCGTCCCCTTGCGGCCGAAGCACATAGTCAGCCAGCCAAGCGTCACTTCTCGCCGCAGCTATCGCCGAATGTTTGCGAGCCGCGGTCACGGCCACTTAACCGTACTTTTACGGTTTGCTGCTTAGGTCAGCTTTAACCATCGGCAGTCCAGTGTCCAATTGCTGCAAATCAGAGCCGTCAAGTTGAGGCATTGTTAAATCTCGCTCTGTATTGCTGGCATGGCCAAAGAAATGGCTTCGAAACCAGAAGGAAATAGACATGTCAGGCATTGTCCTCTCGGCGTCGGTTCGTCAGAACCTCCTCTCCCTCCAGTCGACCGCTGATCTGCTCGCCACCACGCAGAACCGCCTTGCCACCGGCAAGAAGGTCAACACGGCCCTCGACAACCCCACCAACTTCTTCACTGCGCAGTCGCTCGATGCGCGCGCCGGTGACATCAACAATCTGCTCGACGGCATCGGCAACGGCGTGCAGGTGCTGCAGGCCGCCAACACCGGCATCACCTCGCTGCAGAAGCTGGTCGATACCGCCAAGTCGATCGCCAACCAGGCGCTGCAGAGTGCGGTCGGCTACTCCACCAAGTCGAACGTCTCCGCGACGATCACCGGCGCCACTGCAAACGACCTGCGCGGCACCACGACCTACACCAGCGCGACCGCGTCCTCCAACGTGCTGTTCTCCGGCGCGGCCGGCGGCACCACCGCGGCGACTGCGGCCACCACGCTCGGCGGCACCTCCGCTACGCTGGTTGGCACTGCCGCAGCCGACGGTGCGGGCACCGCGGCCAGCCTTGCTTTCGGCCTGACCCTGGCGGGTACGCCCAGCGCCACGACGATTGCGGCCAACGGTGCGCCTTCCGATGGCGAGACCCTGACCGTCAACGGCAAGACCATCACTTTCAAGTCGGGCTCGGTCCCGGCGGCGGCGGACGTTCCTGCCGGATCCGGCGTCGACGGCAATATCGTTACCGACGGCAACGGCAACTCCACCATCTACATCGGCACCACGGCTACCCCGACGGCGACGGTGCAGGATCTGGCGGACGCCATCGATCTCGCCAGCGGCGTCCAGAAGGCCGTCATCTCCGGCGGCACGGCGACGCTCTCCAACTCCTCCGGCACCAACGCTGCCATTGCGGCTGGCGTTCTTACCCTGCACACCGGCACCGGCGCTGACCTCAGCATCACCGGCAGGGCCGACCTCCTGAACGCGCTCGGCCTGACCTCCTCGGTCGGCGCCGGCGACGCGACGGTCACCAGGCAGCGCACGATCACCTCTGCATCGCTTGGCACGCTGATTCAGGATGGCTCCACCCTGAACGTCAACGGCAAGACGATCACGTTCAAGAACGCTGCTGCTCCGGCTGCTGCCAACGTCCCGGCGGGTTCCGGCGTCAACGGCAACCTCGTTACTGACGGCAACGGCAACTCGACAGTCTACCTGCAGGGCGGCACGATTGCCGACACGCTGAAGGCAATCGATCTCGCGACCGGCGTCCAGACGGCATCGAACGCAGGCGGAAGCGCGACGCTAACTGTCGCTTCCGGCCAGGTCGCCTCGTCGATCGTTGCGGGTGCGCTGCAGATCTCAACCGGCACGACCTCCGATCTGTCGATCATCGGCACCGGCAATGCGCTGTCCGCGCTCGGCCTCACCGGCAACACCGGCACGGGGACCTCCTTCACCGCGGGCCGCTCCGCGGCGGCTGGCAGCCTCTCCGGCAAGAGCTTGACCTTCACCTCCTTCAACGGCGGCACGGCGGTCAACGTCACCTTCGGCGACGGCTCCAACGGCACGGTCAAGACTCTTGACCAGCTTAACGCCCAGTTGCTGGCCAATAACCTGAGCGCGACGGTCGACTCGACCGGCAAGCTGACGATCTCCGCCACCAACGACTACGCTTCGTCGACCCTCGGCTCGGCGACGGCGGGTGGTGCGATCGGCGGCACGCTGACCACCGCGATCACCTTCACGACCGCGACGGCGCCAGTGGTCGACGCTACGGCGCAGAGCGTCCGCAGCGGCCTGGTAAGCCAGTTCAACGGCATCCTGTCGCAGATCACCACCACCGCGCAGGACGCATCGTTCAACGGCGTCAACCTGCTCGGCGGCGATCAGCTCAAGCTGACGTTCAACGAGACCGGCAAGTCGACACTGAGCATCACCGGCGTTAACTTCAACGCGGCGGGTCTCGGCCTGGCGAACCTGGTCCAGGGGACCGACTTCATCGACAACGCCGCGACCAACAGGGTCGTGTCCAGCCTGAGCTCGGCTTCGACCCTGCTGCGCTCCCAGGCTTCGGCCCTCGGTTCGAACCTGTCGATCGTGCAGATCCGTCAGGACTTCTCCAAGAACCTGATCAACGTGCTGCAGACCGGCTCGTCCAACCTGACGCTGGCCGACACCAACGAGGAAGCGGCGAACAGCCAGGCGCTGTCGACCCGCCAGTCGATCGCGGTGTCCGCGCTGGCGCTGGCCAACCAGAGCCAGCAGAGCGTGCTGCAGTTGCTCCGTTAATAAGCACCAAATACAAGATCAAAACGGCGGAGATCTCCCCGCCGTTTTTTGTTGTGAACTCGATTCTCAACGCGCTGTTTCCAACATCCCATCCGGGATGCGCAGTCCGCTCGCCGTCGAAGCTTTCGAAGGTCGCGTGTCGGCCGCGATCTTCGGATCGCCGCTGCGACCGCTTCATCACGACATTGTTCACCATATCCGTATTAGCACGGACGGTGAAATTAACGTGGCCGTGAAATCCGCAGGGTTATTTTTGGAGAAGACCAGTATCTGAATTTCTAAAAGGCGTGCTCATATGGATGACCTGTTGCGGGAGTTCCTGACGGAGACCAACGAGAGCCTGGATACGGTCGACAATCAGTTGGTGCGGTTCGAGCAGGACCCGAGCGACGCGAAGATCCTGGATAACATCTTCCGCCTGGTCCACACCATCAAGGGCACCTGCGGCTTCCTGGGCCTGCCGCGGCTGGAAGCGCTCGCCCATGCCGGCGAGACCTTGATGGGCAAGTTCCGCGACGGCATGCCGGTCAAGGCCGAAGCCGTGACGCTGATCCTGTCCTCCATCGACCGCATCAAGGAAATTCTCGCCGGTCTGGAAGCCACCGAGACCGAGCCCGAGGGCACCGACGAAGACCTGATCGAGAAGCTGCATGCGATGGCCGAAGGCGGCCACCATGCGGAAGCGCATCCTGAACCGGCGCCTGCGCCCGTCGCGGCCGCGCCGCCGGCGAAGCCTCAGGTCACGTCGGGCACGCTGGTCGAGCAGGTGCTGGAACGCCCGTTGCGTCCGGGCGAGGTCTCGCTCGACGACCTCGAACGCGCCTTCCGCGAGACCGAGACCGAAGCCGCGCCCGCGCCGGTCGCCAAGGCTGCGCCGGCGCCTGAGGCGAAAGAAGCTGCAAAGGAAGCCAAGGCCAAGCCGGCCAAGCGTGCCGTCGCCGTCGAGGCCGACGGCGAGGTCGCCGACAAGATCGCCAACCAGTCGATCCGCGTCAACGTCGACACCCTCGAACATTTGATGACCATGGTCTCCGAGCTGGTCTTGACCCGCAACCAGCTCCTGGAAATCTCCCGCCGCAACGAGGACACCGAGTTCAAGGTGCCGCTGCAGCGGCTCTCCAACGTCACCGCCGAGCTGCAGGAAGGCGTCATGAAGACGCGGATGCAGCCGATCGGCAATGCCTGGCAGAAGCTGCCGCGCATCGTGCGCGACCTCTCCGGCGAACTCGGCAAGCAGATCGAACTGGAGATGCACGGCGCCGACACCGAGCTCGACCGCCAGGTGCTCGACCTGATCAAGGATCCCTTGACCCACATGGTGCGCAACTCCGCCGACCACGGCCTGGAGACCCCGGCCGAGCGGCTCGCGGCCGGCAAGGGCGAGCAGGGCACCATCCGGTTGTCGGCCTATCACGAGGGCGGCCACATCATCATCTGCATTGCCGATAACGGCCGCGGGCTGAACACCGAGCGGATCAAGACCAAAGCGCTGCAGAACGGTCTCGTCACCGAGACCGAGCTGGAGAAGATGACCGAAGCCCAGATCCACAAGTTCATCTTCGCGCCGGGCTTCTCCACCGCTGCCCAGGTCACCTCGGTCTCCGGCCGCGGCGTCGGCATGGACGTGGTGCGCACCAATATCGACCAGATCGGCGGCACCATCGACATCAAGAGCGTGGCCGGCGAGGGTTCAAGCGTCACCATCAAGATCCCGCTGACGCTCGCGATCGTCTCGGCCCTGATCGTGGAAGCCGCCGGCGACCGCTTTGCCATCCCGCAATTGTCGGTTGTCGAGCTGGTGCGCGCCCGCGCCAACTCCGAACACCGCATCGAGCGCATCAAGGATACGGCCGTCCTCAGGTTGCGCAACAAGCTGCTGCCGCTGATGCATTTGAAGAAGCTCCTCAAGATCGACGACGGCTCGTCCAGCGACCCCGAGAACGGCTTTATCGTGGTCACCCAGGTCGGCAGCCAGACCTTCGGCATCGTGGTCGACGGCGTGTTCCACACCGAAGAAATCGTGGTCAAGCCGATGTCGACCAAGCTGCGCCACATCGACATGTTCTCCGGCAACACCATTCTGGGCGACGGCGCCGTGATCATGATCATCGACCCCAACGGCATTGCCAAAGCGCTCGGCGCCTCCGGCTCCTCGGCCCATGAGATGGCCGACGAGGCCTCCGCGGCGCATGCCATGTCCGGCGAACAGCTCACCTCGCTGCTCGTGTTCCGCGCCGGCTCCTCGCAGCCCAAGGCGGTGCCGCTCGGCCTCGTCACCCGGCTGGAGGAGATCGCCACCGACAAGATCGAGCTCTCCAACGGCCGCTACATGGTGCAGTACCGCGAGCAGTTGATGCCCCTGGTGCAGATGGCCGGGGTCACCGTGCAGACGCAAGGCTCGCAGCCGATTCTGGTGTTCGCCGACGACGGCCGCTCGATGGGGCTCGTGGTCGACGAGATCATCGACATCGTCGAGGAGCGGCTGCACATCGAGGTCGCCGGCCAGCAGGACGGCATCCTCGGCTCGGCCGTGATCAAGGGCCAGGCCACCGAGGTGATCGACGTCGGCCACTTCCTGCCGATGGCGTTCGCCGACTGGTTCTCGCGCAAGGAGATGCGGGCCTCCTCGACGGCGCAATCGGTGCTCTTGGTCGACGACAGCGCCTTCTTCCGCAACATGCTGGCGCCGGTCCTGAAGGCCGCCGGCTACAAGGTGCGGGTCGCCGTCAACGCGCAGGAGGGGCTGTCGGCGCTGCGCTCGGGCCAGACTTTCGACGTGGTGCTGACCGACATCGAGATGCCCGACATGAACGGCTTCGAGTTCGCCGAGACGATCCGGGCCGACAACAACCTGAACACGATGCCGATCATCGCACTGTCCTCGCTGGTGTCGCCGGCGGCGATCGAGCGCGGGCGGCAGGCCGGCTTCCACGACTACGTCGCCAAGTTCGACCGTCCCGGCCTGATCGCGGCGCTGAAGGAACAGACCGCCGAGACCCGGCAAGCGGCTTAGAGCATGATCCGGAAAAGTGGGAACCGGTTTTCCGAAGAGATCATGCTCAAAACGAGAGAACGGTAACGAGCCAATGACAACCAAGACCGAGACCATCGAGGGCACCGTGGCCGAATACGTCACCGCCGTGATCGGCGGGCAATTGTTCGGCCTGCCGATCTCGCGGGTGCAGGACGTGTTCATGCCGGAACGGCTGACCCGGGTGCCGCTGTCCTCCGCCGAGATCGCCGGCGTGCTCAATCTGCGCGGCCGCATCGTCACCGTGGTCGACATGCGCGCCCGGCTGGGCTTGCCGAAGAACGACGACGGCAAGCCGCCGATGGCGGTCGGCGTCGATTTGCGCGGCGAATCCTACGGCCTCCTGATCGACCAGATCGGCGAGGTGCTGCGGCTGCCGGACAATGGCCGCGAGGAAAATCCCGTCAACCTGGATGCCCGCTTCGCCAAGCTCGCCGGCGGCGTGCACCGCCTCGACGGCCAGCTCATGGTCGTCCTCGACGTCGATCGCGTGCTCGAAATCATGCCGAAGACAGCCCTCGCAGCGTAGCGTCGCCATCAAGCAAGGAGGCCAAAAATGAAAACCTGTCTGGTCGTCGATGACTCCAGCATCGTGCGAAAGATCGCGCGCCGCATCCTGGAAGAAATGGACTTTCAGATCGTCGAAGCCGAGGACGGCCAGCAGGCACTCGAGGCCTGCAAGGAAGCCATGCCCACGGCGGTTCTGCTCGACTGGAACATGCCTGTCATGGACGGCTACGAATTCCTCGGCCATCTGCGCAGACTGCCCGGCGGCGACGCGCCCAAGGTGGTGTTCTGCACCACCGAGAACGGCATGGATCACATCTCGCGCGCGCTGCATGCCGGCGCCAACGAATACATCATGAAGCCGTTCGACAAGGACATCGTCGCGGCAAAATTCCAGGAAGTCGGTCTGGTCGCGCTCCCGGAATAGAGCCTGATCTAAATCTTATCGCTTGCCCTTGAGAGGCTCCCGTGACGCCGCCAGACTATGAGTATCTACGTAAGCTCCTGAAGGATCATTCCGGTCTCGACCTGTCCGCAGACAAGCAATACCTGATCGAAAGCCGCCTGCTTCCGCTGTCGCGCAAGTGCGGCGTGCCCGGCATCGGCGAACTCGTGCAGAAAATGAAGGGCGGATCGTCATCGATCATCGCCCAGGTGGTCGAGGCCATGACCACCAACGAGACCTTCTTCTTCCGGGACAAGGTGCCGTTCGAACACTTCCGCGATACGATCATGCCGGAGCTGTTGAAAGCGCGCGCCAGCCGCAGGAGCATCAGGATATGGTGTGCCGCCGGTTCAACCGGCCAGGAGCCGTATTCGCTTGCCATGTCGCTGAAGGAAATGGGCGCGGCGCTTGCCGGCTGGCGGATCGAGATCATCGCGACCGACCTGTCGCAGGAAGTGCTCGAAAAATCGAAGTCGGGCGTCTACAGCCAGTTCGAGGTCCAGCGCGGCCTTCCGATTCAGCTTCTTGTCAAATACTTCAAGCAGAACGGCGAACTGTGGCAGATCAGCCCGGAGCTGCGCGGCATGGTGCAGCATCGCCAGCTCAATCTGCTGCACGACTTCTCCCAGCTCGGCACCTTCGACGTTATCTTCTGCCGCAACGTCCTGATCTATTTCGATCAGGAGACCAAGATCAATATCTTTGGCCGCCTCGCCAAGGCGATGGAAGGCGATGGCTTCCTGGTGCTGGGCGCGGCGGAAACGGTCGTCGGCCTGACCGATGTCTTCAAGCCGTTCCCGGACAAGCGCGGCCTCTATCGGCCGAGCGGTGTGCGTGCCGCATCTCCGCAGGGCGCAACGGCAATGTCAAGAATCGCGGCAATGGCAGGACGGTGAGCGATGACAGAGGACGGCAAGGGCGCGGAGCGGGTTACGTTCAGCCGCGGCTATGATGTCTGCATCATGGCGATCGACGGGACCTGGCGCAGGGATTGCCAGCTCAACGCGATCTCGGATAC
Organism: Bradyrhizobium icense; assembly: GCF_001693385.1. Taxonomy (NCBI): domain Bacteria; kingdom Pseudomonadati; phylum Pseudomonadota; class Alphaproteobacteria; order Hyphomicrobiales; family Nitrobacteraceae; genus Bradyrhizobium; species Bradyrhizobium icense. The sequence goes on along the minus strand of NZ_CP016428.1, from coordinate 8,076,817 downwards.
CGACGCCGAACTGACCGTGGAAGGCTCCATTCAAGGCCTCAATCTCAAGGAGTTCTTCCTGCTGCTGTCGTCGACCGGCCTCGCCTATCGCCGGTGTGAGCTCGTTCGCGTCAACGGGACGGAAATGGACATCCGCTTCCTGAGAGGCAAGCACACCAAGAAAAAGTCGGGCGCGTCGTCAAAGTCCGAAGAGGCGATGAGCTGAAGCGGATGGCGCACGCTTTCTTGAACCTGCGATGGGCCGCGAGATCTGGGAAAAATACGCGCTGCAGCACGACATCGGCCGGCACTGATATACGTCGTCGAGCACGATGACGTTGGTGGAACTCTCGGGAGCGCCGGGAGAAATTTCCTGGCAATCATTTGTTCAATTGCCGCGTTTTGTGTAAGCGCACTCCTTAGTTACTTTTTAGGCGTGGGTTGCTACTTGTGCGTTAAGCCGTGGTCCCGTACAAATACGGTTCGGTATGGAGTTGAATACCGTTATCCGAGTGTGCGTCACATCCAACCACGCATGGACGATGGAACATGGCTGAAAAGGCCCCCTCCCGCGGGGAGATTTTCGTAGTCGATGACGACCCTGCCGTTCGCGACACGCTTTCGATGGTGCTGTCGGCAGCCGGCTATCAGGTCATATGTTTCGCCGATGGCGCAGCGCTGCTGGCGATTGCACGAACGCGAACGCCAGCCTGCATCCTGCTCGATGTGCATATCCCCGGTAAGTCCGGCCTCGATATTCTGAAAGAGCTTCATGGCGAGGACTACCCTGCGCCGATCTTCATGATCTCGGGACAGGGCGATATCGCCATGGCGGTGAGCGCCATCAAGAACGGCGCGCTGGACTTCATCGAAAAGCCGTTTCGCGGCAGCGAAATCGTCGCGAGACTCGATGAGGCGATCGAGGCTTACGCTCGCCGGCAGACACACAACGCGGCGTCGCGCATCGCGACCCTGCATTTCCCGGGACGCGAACCGCTCACGCGGCGCGAACGCGAGGTGCTGGAGCAGTTCACCGCCGGCGCTTCCAACAAGGAAGCGGGGCGGCATCTCGGGATCAGCCCGCGCACGATCGAGGATCACCGCGCCAATATCATGAAGAAACTCGGCGCGCGGAATGCCGCCGACCTGGTCCGCATCGTGATGACCACCCAGCGTCAGGGCCAAGTCTGATCGTAAGTTCCTGATCGTAAGGTCCTGATCGCAAGTCTGGTCGCAGGCAGGCCGGATCCGGCGCAGCCTTCCGCAGGATGCGGGCGCCGCCGTGGCGATCAATCGGCGAGCGCTTTCCGGATCATGATCGCCATATCCGATTTCCGATACGGCTTGGCGAGCAGCAATACGCCTTCGTCAAGTCGCCCGTGGTGAATGATGGCATTCTCGGTATAGCCCGAGGTGAACAGTACCCTTAGTCCGGGTCTGGCCTTTGCTATCTCGTCGGCGAGCTGGCGGCCGTTCATGCCGGGCATGATCACGTCGGTGAACAGCAGGTCGAACGCGTGGCCGGTATGGACCAGCGCGAGGGCTTCAGTGGCGTTCGCCGCATCGAGCGTGACGTAACCGAGTGAATGCAGTTGCGCCAGCACATAGTGGCGCACCAGCTTGTCGTCTTCCACCACCAGAATCGTTTCATGGCCGCCCTCGACGGCCGGCACCAGCGTAGCCTCGGCCGCCGGCAATGCGTCCATGGCCGGCGGTAGATACATCTTGATCGTCGTGCCATGGCCCTCTTCGCTGTAGATCATGATGTGACCGGCCGATTGTTTGATGAAGCCGTACACCATGCTCAGCCCGAGGCCGGTACCTTTGCCAGGTCCCTTCGAGGTGAAGAACGGATTGAATACCTTGTCGAGCATCGCAGCCGGAATGCCGGTTCCGGTATCGCTCACCGCAATCGTGGCGTAGCGACCGGGTCGGACGTCGCTGTGCATCCTCGCATAATTGTCGTCGAGCATGACGAAGCCGGTCTCGATGATGAGCTTGCCTCCATCGGGCATGGCGTCGCGGGCGTTCAGAGCCAGATTGAGAATCGCGGTGGCGAGTTGATTGGGATCGACGATCGCCGGGCACGTCTCGTCTTCGAACACGGATTCGATCTCGACATGCTCGCCGAGCGTTCGCTGCAGCAGTTTAGCGGTGTCGATGATCAGCGTGTTGACGTCGGTTACCTTCGGTTCCAGCGGCTGCTTGCGCGCGAAGGCGAGCAGGTGCTGGGTGAGGTCTGCGCCGCGCGAGGCCGCCTCGTCGATCATTCGCGTGATGGCGGCAAGCTGCGGTTCGCCCTTGACGGCGTCCGCCAGGATTTCGATCGTTCCCGTGATCACCGTCAGGATGTTGTTGAAGTCGTGAGCGATGCCGCCGGTGAGCTGCCCCATCGCCTCCATCTTCTCGGCCTGCCGGATTCTGTCCTCGGCCGCGATCTGGTCGGTGAGATCGCGCATGAAGCCGTTGAAAACGAATCCGTTGCGCCGCCGCAGCGCGGTGACGCTGAGCTCGACCTTGATTTCCCTTCCGTCGCGCCGCATCGCCTCGATCTCAAACCTGCGGCCCAGGATGGCGGCCTCGCCGGTGCGCAGAAACCGCTCCAGGCCGGCTCTGTGCACATCGCGGTGGACGTCGGGAATGATCAGCTCGCTCAGCCGGGTGCCGACCGCTTCCGCGCGCGACCAGCCGAAGATCTTCTCCGCCTGCGAGTTCCAGTCGGTGACGATGCCCTGATCGTCCATCTGCACGAAGGCATCGAGCGCGGTGTCGATGATGCCGCGTGCGAGCTGTTCGCTTTCGCGCAACGTCTCTTGCGCCAAGCGGCTCTCGGTCATGTCGCGGCCGACGAAGAAAAAGCGCTTGACCGGCTCGGACCATGTCCCGAGCCATGAAAGCCATACCGCCTGTCCATTCTTGTGGAAGCAGCGCGTGTCCGAAATCTTCGGACGTTCGCCGCGCCGCGCCGCGCGCATTTCCTGGCGGGAAGTTTCGAGATGGTCGGGGTGGATGAAATCCTCGCCGCTGCGGCCGATCATCTCCTCCGGCCGATAGCCCAGTATGGCCTCGCAGCTCGGGCTGATTTGAACCAGGAATCCCCGAGAATCCATCACCATGATCAGATCCTGCGAGGTCTCGAAGATGCGACGAAGCTCTTCGGTCTGTTGCCGCAGCACCTGCCTGGTCTTGTTGGTTTCGGTGATATCGCGCGTCACCTTGGAGATGCCGATGGTCGCGCCTGAGGGGGCCTTGATCGGGGAAACGCTGAGCGAGACTTCGATCCGGCTGCCATCTTTTCGCAGGCGGACGGTTTCATGTTGCTCGATGCGTTCGCCCGAGCCGATTCGGCGCAACGTGTCATGCACTTCGGGCAGCCGATCCATCGGAACGAGCAGGGTAATGGTCTTGCCCACGATTTCCGCAGCCGTGTACCCGTACAGCCGCTCGGCGGCCGAATTCCAGCCGGTGACCGTGCCATTGAGCGACGTCGTGATGATGGCGTCATTGGAGGACTCGACCGCCGCGCTGAACAGCCGTTCGCGCTCGGCATGATGGTCACGCGCGGCTACGGTGCGGCGATGCTCCTGGACCTCGTGCTGGAGTGCAGCGGTCTTTGCATTGATCTCTTCGACCGCTTGCGCGAACGCACGCGCGAGCACGCCGGTCTCGCCGCCTGCATCGACTGGGATGGCGACCTTCTTGCTGCTGGCCACCCCCTGTACAGCTTCGGTCAGCCGGACGATCGGCCGGGTCAACGACCTCGCGATCAGCAGGGCCAAAACTGCCGCTCCCAACACAGCGATCGCTCCGACAAGAAGGGAAGTATTCCTTATGCTCGCAGCCGGCGCCATGATGACGGCGTTCGAGGTGGTTTCGATCACCCCAACCCATTCGGAACTGGCCAGGACGGCGGGAGCAAACGCTATCCCGTTGGACCGCCCAGCCTGGTCCGGTACGATATCGGCACTGCCTTGCTTTGCCTCGGCCTGCGACGCCAGATGCGGGAAGTCGGCTTTCCAGTCGTTCGGCCTGCCGAGCAAGGCGCCGAATTCGCGCGAACGATCGGGGTGGATGAGATAGTCGCCCTCCTTGTTGACGACGTAGATCGTCTCGCCCGGCCACGCCGATGCCCGGATACGGTCGAACGCGCGCCGCATATCGACATTGACCATGAAAATGCCGAACAGTTTGCCGTTGTCTGCGAAGATCGGCGTCGCGACGCGAAGCGTCGGCCTGTGCACTTTCTCGATGAGTCCGGCGAAGCGACCCAAGTCGAGCGGCGAGACGTAGATTTGGCCGGGACGCAGTCGGATCGTTTCCTGGAAATAGCCGCGATTACTTCTCTTCAGCAATTGTGATTCAGCAACGATCCGAACCGTGCCGTTTGGTCCGTTTCGGTCGACGCGGACGACCTCACGCCCGTCATCGTCGAGGCCGATAATCCGAAACATCGCATAGGTCGGCTTGGCTTCGAGTTCCGCTGCGAAACGTGCCGCGATCCGGTCGCGCCAGACTTTTTCAGAGACGCCGTCGATCGGATCGGTGCCGCCCGCCATGCGGGCGCGGACCAGCCCATGCAATGCCACCGCCGAACGAAAGCCCGCAACATCTCCGGTCGCGCTCGCCGCGTAATATTCCAGATCGGTCGCGAGCTGCCGCGAATGCGTTTCGATGCGGTCGCGGGCGCGCTGCAGCAGCGCCTGTTCCAGATTGCGATAGCTCAGCCATCCGACCGCGGTAACCGCGATCGCGACCAACGCAATCATCGCGATGGCTAACCTGGTCGTGAGCGTCATGTCGGTGTTCGCTTGCCTCCCGCTTCGCTCCGGCAATCCACCGGACGAATCGGATGCTATGGCGCATTACGGGGAGGAGGCAACACCGGGGCGCGGTGAGCTACGACCAATATCTTCGCCAAGTAAAAAGTTCTCCGGGCTCCGCTGGAATCAATCAACGGCAGGTTGCGAACATTGCGGAATCCGCGTCTCGCGGCGACTGTTCCCCGGCAGGAACGTTCCCGTTGGGCGCCAAAATGCCGGTACAAAATGCCGACATCCGCATGTTGCTGGGCAGACATATACGAAGCGCTGCGCCGGCGCGCGTGATTCGTCCGAGTAGCCTGCGCACGCAGCCAATGCAGCCGGAATCAGTTGCTGAGATATTCGGGATAGCGCGAGCGGATCTGGTCGAGTTCGCTCAGTGTGCCCGACAGATGGGTACGCAGGTGCTTCTGCGCCGCTTCGGGTTCGCCGGCCTCGATCGCTTTTGCAATCAGCTTGTGATGCCGCAGGATATCCTGCGCCTTGCCGGGGGAAGGCAGATGCAGCCGGCGCAGCCGGTCGATATGTCCGCTGCGGCTGCGCACCAGCGACCAGATGTCCTGCTTATCCGTGGCGGCATAGAGCTGGGCATGGAACTCGTTGTCGGCGGCCATGAATTTCTCGAAGTCGCCGGTTTTCGCGAATTGCTGCTGGCGGACAATGATCGAATGGAGCTCGGCGGCGAAGGCTTCGTCATGGCGCATCGCCAGTATGCGAACGATCTCGAGCTCGACCGCCTGCCGCAGGAAATGCGCCTGCTGCGCCAGCCGCACGTCGACCCGGCTGACGACCGTGGCATATTGCGGAAAAACTTCGACCAGCCCTTCTTCCTCGAGCCGCATCAGCGCATCGCGGATCGGTGTCGAACTCACGCCGAATTGTCCGGCCAGTGCGGCGCGCGACAGTGGCGATCCCGGCGGCAGCTCCAGCGAAATGATCATGCCGCGCAGGCGCTCGAACACCTGCGGCGCGGCCTGGCGGTCGCGATCGAGCCGATCGGCGGAACGGAGGGTCGCGCGGCGGGGGGCGGCTTGCAGTGGAACCATCGAGCGGACCGGTTGGGTTTCAGAAGACGCTTGCTTCAGATGCACTAATACATTAGTGCATCTCCCTCGAAGCGTCAATCAGACGCCGGAGGAGATGCACAATGAAAAACGGGATGTGGCGCGCCTGCGCGGGCGCAATTGCGGCCCTTGCCATGATGCTGCCGGGCTCGCCGGCGTCGGCGCAACAAAAGGCCGAGATTTCGCTGTCGCGGCAGCCGGGCATCTTCTACATGCCCTCGCACATCATGGAAAAGCACAAGCTGATCGAGAAGCATGCCGCTTCTCTCGGCGCATCAGGCGTCACCACCAAATGGATCAACTTAAGTGGCGGCGGCGCACAGACCGACGCGCTCTTGGCCGGCAGCGTCGATATCCTCAACACCGGGACCGGTAATCTCTTGCTGCTGTGGGACCGCACCCGCGGCGGCGTCAAGGGCATCGTCGCCACCTCGGCGCAGCCGATGACGCTGATCAGCCGCGATCCGAATATCAAGTCGATCAAGGATTTCGGCCCGAACGACAAGATCGCGGTGCCGACGGTCAAGGTCTCGACGCAGGCGATCGTGTTGCAGATCGCAGCCGCAGAAACTTTCGGTGCCGACCAGTGGTCGAAGCTCGATGCCAACACCGTGCAGCTCGGCCATCCCGACGCCTATGTGGCGCTGACCAACGCGCAGCACGAGGTGCGCAATCACTTCTCGATCCCGCCGTTCACGTTCCTCGAACTGAAGAACGTCCCCGGCGCACATGTGGTGCTGTCCTCGCCCGACGTGATGGGCGGACCGCTCAGCCAGGCGCAGTTCTTCACGACAACCAAATTCGCCGATGCCAATCCAAAGATCGTGCAGGCGGTGCGCGACGCCACCAAGGAAGCGCAGGACTTGATCCGCCGTGACACCAAGGCAGCGGTTGAGATCTACAAGGAAGTAACCGGCGACAAAACCAGCGTCGAGGATCTGCTGGCGTGGCTCAAGGAGCCCGGCATGATGGAATGGAACCTGCAGCCGCAGGGTACCATGAAATTCGCTGCCCATTTGCACAAGGTCGGTACGCTGAAGACCATGCCAAAGGCGTGGACCGACTATTACCTGCCGGTCGCACACGACCTCAAGGGCAACTGAGCGACATGTCCGCGCTTCTCGACGTGAGTGACGTAACGCTGCGCTACAAGACTTCGAGCGCGGTCGTGACCGCGACCGAGCGGGTCAGTTTTACGGTCGATCGTTCCGATCGCTTCGTGCTGCTCGGCCCCTCCGGTTGCGGCAAGTCGACGCTGTTGAAAGCAGTCGGCGGCTATATGAAGCCGAGCGAAGGCAAGATGCGGATCTCGGGGCGGGAGATATCCGAGCCTGGCGCCGACCGCATGATGATCTTCCAGGAGTTCGACCAGCTCCTGCCGTGGAAGACGGTGCTCGAAAACGTCATGTTTCCGCTGTTGATGACGCGGAAATTGCCGCGCAAGGAAGCGGAGATGCGGGCGCGGGCCTATATCGAGAAGGTCAGCCTCACCCGCGTCGTCGATGCCTATCCGCACACGCTGTCCGGCGGCATGAAGCAGCGCGTCGCGATCGCGCGCGGCATGGCGATGGAGCCGGATATTCTTTTGATGGACGAGCCGTTCGCCGCGCTCGATGCGCTGACGCGGCGTACCTGCCAGGACGAATTGCTGCAGCTCTGGGCGGAGACCAAGTTCACCGTCCTGTTCGTTACCCATTCGATTGCGGAAGCGATCAAGATCGGCAACCGCATCCTGCTGCTGTCGCCGCATCCCGGCCGGGTCAAGGCCGAGGTGGTCGACGTCGACAAGGTTTCCGGCGAGGACGGCAGCGCGGCACGGCTGGAGAAGCAGATCCATGATCTCTTGTTCGCCGACACTGCGACAGCCCACTAGGAGGAGCGCGCGATGGGCGAAGCAAGAATCCTGCTGCGCGACGCCGCCGACGCAACCGCGGTTGTGCCGGCCGAGGTCGAGCGCAAGCTCACGGTGCTGGAACTGCTGTGGAACGACGGCTTCGTTCGCAAGGCCGTCATCATCCTCTTTCTCGCGGCGGCATGGGAGGCCTATGGCACCTTCCTCGACAACCCGCTGCTGTTTCCGACCTTTCACGACACCGTCGTCACGATGTTCGACCGGGTGCGCGACGGTACCATTCCGTTGCGCGCCTGGGCATCGTTGAAGGTGCTGTTCATGGGATACGGCGCCGGCATCGCGCTGGCCGCCATTTTCACGATTCTTGCGATCTCGACCCGCATCGGCACGGATTTTCTCGAAACCATCACCGCAATGTTCAATCCGCTGCCGGCAATCGCGCTGCTGCCGCTGGCGCTGATCTGGTTCGGCCTCGGCAACGGCAGCCTCGTCTTCGTGCTGATCCATTCGGTGCTGTGGCCGGTCGCGCTCAATACCCACTCCGGCTTCAAGAGCGTGTCGAACACGCTGCGCATGGTCGGCCGCAATTACGGCCTGCGCGGCTTGCCCTACGTATTCCGCATCCTGATCCCTGCCGCCTTCGCCTCGATCCTGACGGGCCTGAAGATCGGTTGGGCGTTTGCCTGGCGTACGCTGATCGCCGCCGAGCTCGTGTTCGGCGTGTCGTCGGGGCAGGGCGGCCTCGGCTGGTTCATCTTCGAAAACCGCAATCTCCTGGATATCCCCGCCGTGTTTGCCGGACTGTTGACCGTGATCGTGATTGGCCTGATCGTGGAGAACCTGATCTTCCGCACGATCGAGCGCAACACCGTCCAGAAATGGGGCACGCAGTCATGAGCAACAAGAAGAACCCCGCCGACCTCCGCAGCGCGCGCTGGTTCGCGCCCGACGACCTCCGCGCCTTCGGCCACCGCTCGCGCGCCATGCAGATGGGCTACGCGCCGGAGGAATGGAGGGGCCGGCCGGTGATCGCGATCCTCAACACCTGGTCGGACGCGCAGCCCTGCCACATGCATTTCAAGAGCCGCGTCGACGACGTCAAGCGTGGCATCCTGATGGCCGGCGGATTCCCGATGGAACTGCCGGCGCTGTCGCTGTCGGAATCGTTTTTGAAGCCGACCACCATGCTCTACCGCAACATGCTGGCGATGGATGCCGAGGAATTGCTGCGCGGCCATCCCGTCGATGGCGTCGTGTTGATGGGCGGCTGCGACAAGACCACGCCGGGGCTTTTGCTCGGCGCCACCAGCATGAACCTGCCGACGATCTATCTGCCGGCGGGGCCGATGCTGCGCGGCAACTGGAAGGGCAAGACGCTGGGCTCTGGCTCCGACGCCTGGAAGTACTGGGACGAGCGCCGTGCCGGAAAGATCTCCGACAAGGACTGGGTCGACGTCGAGGCCGGCATCGCCCGCAGCTACGGCACCTGCATGACCATGGGCACCGCCTCGACCATGACGGCGATTGCGGAATCGATCGGCATGACGCTGCCGGGCGCGTCCTCGATTCCCGCAGCCGACGCCGGTCACATTCGCATGGCTTCCGGATGCGGCCGCCGCATCGTCGAGATGGTGTGGGAGGATCTGACGCCGGACAAGATCCAGACCCGAAAGGCGTTCGAGAATGCGATCACGGTCGCGATGGCGATGGGCTGCTCGACCAACGCGATCATCCATCTGATCGCGCAGGCGCGCCGCGCCGGCCAGGATATCGGGCTCGACGATTTCGAGAAGGCCAGCCGCAAGGTGCCGGTGATCGCCAACGTGCGGCCGAGCGGCGACGAATATCTGATGGAGGATTTCTTCTATGCCGGCGGCCTGCCGGGCCTGATGAGCCGCATCAAGCAGCATCTGCATCTCGACGCCATGACCGTTACCGGCCAGACGCTCGGCGACAACATCGCGCGGGCCGAAGTCTACAATGACGACGTTATCCGCACGATCGAGCACCCGATCTACAAGGAGGGCGCACTGGCCGTGCTCAAGGGCAATCTCGCGCCCGACGGCTGCGTGATCAAGCCGAGCGCCTGCGAGCCGCGCTTCCTCAAGCACACCGGGCCGGCGCTCGTGTTCGACGATTATCCCTCGATGAAGAAGGCGATCGACGATCCCGAGCTCGACGTCACGGCCGATCACGTGCTGATCCTGCGCAACGCCGGACCGCAGGGCGGGCCGGGCATGCCGGAATGGGGCATGCTGCCGATTCCGACAAAACTGGTGAAGCAGGGCGTGCGCGACATGGTGCGGCTGTCGGACGCGCGCATGAGCGGCACCAGCTATGGCGCCTGCATCCTGCATGTCTCGCCGGAATCCTGGATCGGCGGCCCGCTGGCGCTCGTGCGCAATGGCGACAAGATCACGCTCGACGTCAGCGCCCGCACCATCAACCTCGATGTGCCGGAGGCGGAGCTGGCAATGCGCCGCGCCGAATGGAAGGCGCCGGAGCCGCGTTACGAGCGCGGCTATGGCTGGATGTTCACCCGCCACATCAAGCAGGCCAATGAGGGCTGCGACTTCGATTTTCTGGAGACGGGTTTTGGGGCGCCGGTCGGTGAGCCGCCGATTTACTGACTGTCGTTCCGGGGCGCGAAGCGCGAACTATGGTGCGCACTTGCGCACCTGAGAACCTCGAGATTCCGGATTCGCTCGCTGACGCGAGCGCTCTGGAATGACGACGAAGAAAGCGAGAAACCATGACAAAACTGAGCGACGCCACCCGCAACAAACTCAAAACTGTCTCCACCGCCACCGTCGCCACCGCGCTGTTCAAGCGCGGCTTCCGCATCCAGATGATTCAGGACGTGCACGCCTTGGGCCCCGACCAGCCGACACTTGTCGGCGAGGCCTTTACGCTGCGCTACATGCCGGCGCGCGAGGACCTCAACAAGATCGAAGTGTTTCGCGACCGCTCCCATCCGCAGCGCAAGGCGATCGAGGATTGCCCGCCCGGGGCGGTGCTGGTGATGGACAGCCGCAAGGACGCCCGCGCCGCGTCCGCCGGCGCCATCCTCGTGACGCGGCTGATGCAGCGTGGTTGCGCCGGCGTCATCACCGACGGCGGCTTTCGCGATTCCGTGGAGATCGCAAAGCTCGGCTTCCCGGCCTATCACCACCGCCCGAGCGCGCCGACCAACCTCACGCTGCACCAGGCGATCGAAATCAACGTGCCGATCGGCTGCGGCGACGCGCCGGTGTTTCCCGGCGACGTCATCCTCGGCGATGCCGACGGCGTTATCGTGATCCCCGCGCATCTGGCCGACGAGATCGCCGACGAGGCGGTCGAGATGACCGCGTTCGAGGATTTCGTCACCGAGCAGGTCGGCAAGGGTTGCGGCATTTTCGGGCTCTATCCGGCGACCGATCCGCAGACGATGACGGATTTCGCGGAGTGGCGAAAGAAGAACGGGCGGTGAGTCGTACCCAACTCCGCGGTCGTTCCGGGCAAGCGACCTGTCCGCCGTAGCTCGAAGAGAAGGCGGAAGCCGCGTCCCGGGACCCAACATAGCCACCGGCTTGCGTTGTTACGGCGATCGACGCCCATCGCGTAACACGGATAGATTCCGCGGTATGGGTCCCCGCGTTCGCGGGGACGACGAACGAGTTGCTTTCTACTTCGCCGAACGGAGCTGGCTCACGCCTCCGCCTTCTCCGCCAGCCCCACTGCCCACAGCGCAAACGCGTACGCGATCGCGACTTCATCGAGCCGGTTGAATCGCCCGGACGCGCCGCCGTGGCCGGCGCCCATGTTGGTGCGCAACAGCACCGGGCCGCCGCCCGACATCGTCGCGCGCAACCGTGCGATCCACTTGGCCGGCTCCCAATAGGTAACGCGCGGATCGGTCAGGCCGCCCATCGCGAGCACAGCGGGATACTCCTTCGCCGCGATATTGTCGTAGGGCGAGTACGACAAGATGGTGCGGAAATCCTTTTCGCTTTCGATCGGGTTGCCCCATTCCGGCCATTCCGGCGGCGTCAGCGGCAGCGTATCGTCGAGCATCGTATTCAAGACATCGACGAACGGCACTTCGGCGACAATGCCGGCGAACAGCTCGCCGGCGCGGTTGGCGACCGCGCCCATCAGCATGCCGCCGGCGCTGCCGCCATGGCCGACGATGCGTTTGGCGCTGGTGTATTTTGCCTCGATCAAGGCGCGGCCTGCGGCGGCGAAATCATCGAACGAATTGGTCTTCTTCTCGCGCTTGCCGTCGAGATACCAGCCCCAGCCCTTGTCCGCGCCGCCGCGGATATGCGCGATCGCATAGACGAAACCGCGATTGACCAGCGACAGCCGGTTGGTGGAGAACGAGGCCGGCATTGCCATGCCGTAGGAGCCGTAGCCGTAGAGCAAGAGCGGCGCGGTGCCATCGCGCACGAGGTCCTTGCGGTGCAGGATCGAGACCGGCACCAAAGCGCCATCATGCGACGTCGCCATGATCCGCGTGGTGACATAGTGGGCCGGGTCATGCCCGGACGGAATCTCCTGCCGCTTGCGCAAGACGCGCGTTCGCCTGGCCATGTCGTAGTCATAGACTTCCGACGGCGTCGTCATCGACGAATAGGAAAACCGCAGATTGGTGGTTTCGAATTCGTAGCTGCCCATGGTGTCCAGCGAATACGCCGCCTCGTCGAAGGCGATGGCGTGCTCTTCGCCGTTAGCCAGATCGCGGATGATGATCGCGGGCAGCGCATTGGCGCGCTCCAGCCGCACCATGTGGCCGGCGTAGAGTTCGACATCGAGCACATACACGCCCTCGCGATATGGAATCAGGTCACGCCAGTTGGCGCGTTCGGGCGAGGCGAGCGGCGCGGTGACGACCTTGAAATCGATCGCGTCATCCGCATTGGTGAGAATGAACAATTCGTCGCCGCGGTCGGCGATCGAATACTGCACGCCTTCTTCGCGTGCCGCGACCAGCCGCGGTGACGCCTCGGGATTGGCGAGATCGATCAGCCGTTGCTCGGAGGTTTCGTGATCGCCGCCGGCAATCACGCAGAACCGCCCGGAAGAACTCTCGTGCAGATGGGTGAACCAGCCGGAATCCTTTTCTTCATAGACCAGCGTATCGTCGGCCTGCTTGGTGCCGAGCTTATGACGCCAAACCTGCATCGGGCGGTGGTTGTCGTCGAGCTTCACATAGAAGAAGCTTTGACAGTCCTTGCTCCAGACGATGCCACCGTCGGTTTCCTCGACGACGTCGTCGCGATCGGTGCCCGTGGCCCAGTCGCGCACGCGGATCGAAAAGTACTCCGAGCCCTTGGTATCGGCGCTCCATGCGTGCAGCTTGTGGTCGGGCGAATGCCGCGCGCTGCCGAACTTGAAATACTCATGGTTCTTGGCGAGGGCGTCGCCATCGAGCACGATCTTGACATCGCCGCCATCGCGCGGCGTGCGGCCGAACATTTCATGCTGCCCGCCTTCGCGAAACTTTCGCAAGTAGGCGAACGGGCCGTCCGGCGAGGGCACGCTGGAGTCGTCCTCCTTGATCCGTCCGCGCATTTCCGCGACAAGCTTCTTCTGCAGGACGGCGGTGTGGCCGAGCAGGCTCTCGGTGTAGTCGTTTTCCGCTTCCAGATATTTTCGGATGTCTGCATCGAGGATCGAGGGATCGCGCAGCACCTCCTGCCAATTCGGATCCTTCAGCCATGCATAATCGTCCTGCACGGTGATGCCGTGCGTTGTGAAGGTGTGGGGACGACGTGGTGCGAAGGGGGCGGTCTGTGAAGGCTTCTTGGCAGTTGCTTGTGTCACGCGGTCCTCGTCGGTCCTGAAAGGTCCCGCTTATATCGGGATAGATGGCGGAATTGCCAGATGGATGCTAGTCCATCGCTGTCGTCCCGGCCAAGCCAACGGGTCGCGCGAATGCGCGCCCGATGACGGGCTCCGCGCGAGCCGGGACCGCACGCCTCGGCGAGTGGAATTGCACAACAGGAGACCGCTTCGCCTATAACAGAGGCCTGTGGCATGGGTACCTGCGAAAGCAGGGACGGCGGCTTCTATGCCACCACGTTCTCGCCGAGATATTCGATTGCGGCTTCGGTTCCGCCCTTGCCATGGGGAATGTCGAGCGCATTGAGGCCGACCTCGACGACGCCGAGCGTGCCCAAAATCATCGGCGCGTTGACATGGCCCATATGGGCGATGCGAAAGGCCTGGCCGGACAAATCACCAATCCCGGTGCCGAGCACCACGCCGCATTTCTCCTTGCAGTAGCGCTGCAGCGCCAAAGGATCGTGGCCGTTCATGGTCACTGTCGTCACGGTGTTCGAGCGCTCATTGGCCTCCGCGATGTTGAAGCCGATCACCTGGCCCTCGCCCCACACAGCCACCGCGCGGCGCACCGCTTCGGCGAGCAGGCGATGGCGCAGATACGCGTTCTCCAGCCCTTCCGTCTGGAGCATGTCGATCGCCTTGCGCAGCGCGAACAACAGATGCACCGGGGCAGTGCCGGCATATTTGCGGTAGTGCTCGCTGCCCTCGCGCTCGGTCCAGTCCCAGTAGGGCGTGCGGAGGTTGGCCTTTTTATGCACCTCGCGGGCGCGGTCGTTAGCAGCGACAAAACCTAAGCCCGGCGGCGTCATCAGGCCCTTCTGCGAGCCGGACATCGCGACGTCGATACCCCACGCGTCCATCTCGAATGGCATGCAGCCGAGGGAGGCCACAGTATCGACCATGAACAGCGCGGGATGTCCGGTCGATTTGATCGCCTTGCCGATCGCTTCGATATCGTTATAGGCGCCGGAAGCCGTATCGACCTGCACGGCGACGATCGCCTTGATGGTGTGGTCCTTGTCCTGCCGCAGCCGCGCCTCGACCTCGCCGGCGCGGATCGCGCGGCGCCAGTCGCCCCTGAGCACCTCGACCTCGGCGCCCATCGCAGCCGCCGCCTGGCCCCAGCCGATCGCAAAGCGTCCGCTTTCCAGGACCAGCACCTTGTCGCCGCGCGACAACACGTTGGAAAGCGTCGCTTCCCACGCGCCATGGCCGTTGGCGATGTAGATGTAGGATTTGCCTTTGGTGGCGAACAGCTTCGAGAGATCGGCGAGCAGGCTTTCGGTCAGTTGCACCATCTGATCGGAATAGATGTCGAGCGCTGGGCGGTGCATCGCCTGCAGCACTTCGTCGGGCATGGTGGTGGGTCCCGGGATGGCCAGAAATTCCCGGCCCGCGCGAACGGTCATTTGTTGTTTTTCCTTAATCGGCAGATACGCGAAATCGAGCGTGAGGTTTG
Source organism: Bradyrhizobium icense (assembly GCF_001693385.1). Classification (NCBI taxonomy): domain Bacteria; kingdom Pseudomonadati; phylum Pseudomonadota; class Alphaproteobacteria; order Hyphomicrobiales; family Nitrobacteraceae; genus Bradyrhizobium; species Bradyrhizobium icense. Next base: position 8,061,814 of record NZ_CP016428.1, on the reverse strand, counting down.
GTTGAGATAATATTCGATCAAGGGCGTCATTGCGAGCCACCGGGTCGCACAAAAATGTGCGCCCGATGACAGGCTCCGCGAAGCAATCCAGAGTCGCAAAAAGGATCAAATTGCTCTGATTGCTCCGCGCCTCGCGATGGCCGCGCAAACTATCTCCCCACCGCATTGGCGATCGCGCGCCAGATCTGGTCCTTCAATTCGGTCGCCGTCGGGCTCGGGATCGTCGCCGCAGGCCCTTCGCGCTTCTTGCATGCCTCGACCAGCCGTAGCACCCAGATTTCGCCGTCGGTGTAGTAGAGATCGCCGCCGCCGTTCCGCCCTGCGACCGTGGGGCCGATGCCGGTGACCTGATATTTCGCTTCCACCATGCCGGCATTGTCGAGATCGGCCGCAAGCAGCGCGCGCTCGGTGTCGAGATCGGGCGAGATGTGGTGCGTGACGGCGGCGGTGTATCGGCTGACGCCGACGCCGCGATCTTCCGTCGCCGCGCCCAGCCAGACCGGACGCTTCTCCTCGCCGCTGTCCAGCACCTTCCAGTAGCGCACATGGTTGCGGCGGTCGGCGCTGCTTCCGATCGGCTTTTCATAGGCGAGATCTTCGCGGCGGCCGAGATAATACAGGTTGCTCACCGGCGCGTCCTTGTACGGCCTGTCGAGCAGCACGCTGCCGATGATCTCGATCGAGGATTTCAGCGTGATCCGGTCGGCCGGATACCATCCCGCAGCATGCATGGCGCAGACCACGTCGCGCTCATCGCCGATCAGTCCGACATTCATGGGATCGCCGGGGATGCCCTGTGCGGTGCGCGTCACCATCGGCATGTCGGCCAGCCCGCGCTGATGCTCGTAATGCGTCCAGAACAGCGGCAGCAGCAGATAGGCGAACAGACCGTAACCGCCGAGGATGACGAGCGTGAACATCGCCGCCCGCCGCATTCCGCCGCGCCGCTGCCGTCGCAATCGTTTTTCGGTTGGTCGATCTGGCACGCCGTCACGCTCATGGGTCGGGAAGTGTTGCCGGACTTCTCCCCCTCCCCGTTCTTCACGGGGAGAGGTTGAAGAATGTCGCTACCGCCGCGTCTCGCGACAACCGGCGGCTTCGGCCTCCTCGACCGAGCAGAACCAGCGCGTTCCTTTTGATATCTTCATCTGGATCTTCGCATACCAGCGGCTCGTCGGCTGATGATAGATGCACTCGCCGGACCGGTTGACGTTGCCCTTGATGGTGCAGTCGGGCGAGGGCGCCACCGGTCCGGATGCCGAGGCCAACAGGACCGCCCGGGCATTCTCCGGCGGCTGGACGGCGCCGAGAACGGCGGTCTTCTTGTTGCGGATGCGCCAGTCCCACGGTGCGATGAACGCGCCCTGCCACATCCCGGCCTTGGCCTCGCGCGCGGCCTTCTCGTCCGCCTCGTAGTCGCGCGAGAGACGCGTCAGCGCCAGCGCCCAGCCGTTCGACACCAGCCATTTCTGGATGTCCTCACCGTTGGCCTCGCAGCGCGCCACCGTGCGGCCGCGGCGATCCGCTACCGCCCTTGTACGACAGGTCCAGCTCTTGGCCCCGAAGCGCTTGATCAGTTCGTCGCGCGCGGCGGCGCCGCAGGTCCAGCGTTCAGCCTTCGTGTTGAGGCAGAGCTGATCGACGGCAGGCGCGTCGATGCCGCCGAGGCGAATGCGATGGTTGCCGATCTGGAGCTGATCGCCCTCGCGGATTTTTGGAACGCCGGTAATGTCGGCCGCGTGTGAGGTGGCGGGTAGTGACAGCAGCAAGAACGCGGAAAGCAATGTCCCTAATTTCATCGGCAATCCCGGTAGCGAATGATGCGGATTGTGCGGACAATGGCGCCATCTTGCCAGAGCGGGGGTGTCACAGCGCTTTCAACTTCCCGTCATTGCAGGTGCCCCCGCAAGCGCCGGAATCGTAGGGTGGGCAAAGGCGCTTGCGCCGTGCCCACCATCTTTCTCAGATGCAGCGGCTGGTGGGCACGCTTCGCTTTGCCCACCCTACAAAATCACTTCGTCATCGCCCTCCGTGCCAACGCCAGGCCCATCAACACGAACGCCGATGTCACCTCGGGCCCGCCGACCAGAATCCGGGTCGGCGTCTTCATCTTGTTCCACTCGTACGCCCGGTACGGCCCGTGCCGGCCGCCCTCGCCGAGACTTGCGACGATGACATGCAGCGCCGGCGCGAATGATGGGACGTCGGCGCCGAGATGCGCCAGCGCCATCAGCGCCAGCGCGGCGTCGAACGGGTTCATCTCGCGCGCGATCAGTTCACCCTCGACATAGGCCAGCACCCTCTCGCGGATCAACGCGAACGCGCCGTCCGGATCGATCGCCTGCCGCGCAGCTTCAGGCAATGCCATGAACGCGGCATGGCAGCGGCCGAAATAGGCGGAGTACAATTCCGGCAGATAATAGATGTGCGAGCGCGGGTTCTTGAACGCACCGCTTTCCGCCAGCCGCCGCTGGAAGCCCAGGATGCGATGCACCGTCTCCAGCCGCTGCGGCGTCTCCAGGATCTTCCAGCGCGAAAGATTGCGGAAACTCACTTCGAGAATATCGAGGTTGAGCGTCGGATCGAGATCGTTGCCGTAGGGCCGGTCGCCCGCCAGATTGTCGATCCAGGTGACGACGCCGCCCTCGTAATCGATATTGTCGTTCAAGGGCACGGTGACGCGCGGCTCGTTGGCGCCCTCGCGCACCTGGTAGCCGCGATAGAAGTCGAGCAGCGGCTGGTCGAGGATCGGATCGGTGCAGCCGGCTTGCGTGGCGGCCGAGAACGAGCACGCCGTGGTGTCGCAGTCCGGCACGTAGATGCCGAAACCTAAATCCTGCTTGATCTGCGAGAAGAATTTCGAAAACCGCGGATGCGGCAGCGGCGCCAGCGCGGTGATCACGTTCACGGTGGTGCCGTCATGCGAGGGCACTTCCTCGGCTGAGGTCTTCAGGCAGAAATCCACCATCTCCGAAATCGCGCGCCTTGAGGCCGCGGCCTCGTCCGAAGACGCCAGCCCGGTCTCGACGTAGCTCAGCAGCGCCTCGGTGAAGAAGGCGTCGTAATAGGCCGAGCGGTGGCGGATCTGCATGGGCTGCCACATCGGCTCGGCAATCCCTCGCCAGGGCGGGTTGATCAGCGCGCGCGCCGGCGAATGCGCGATGAAGATGCGGGCGAGGCTGAACAGCAGCGTCGAGTTCTTGTAGCCGCGCGAGTTCAGCCCGGTCAGCGCCATCAGCATCTCGCGCCCGCCCATGTCGGCATCGCCGATCAGGTTGAAGGCGGCATAGGTCGGGATGAAGCCGTTTTTGGCGAACGAGCCCAACAGATGCGCGCCGCAGCGGCGGATCGCCCGGTCGATTTCGGCCAGACCGGGCGAGCGCGCCGGCGCCGCCACCGGCTTGGGGGCGGGGTGGTGGACTTTAATATCGGCCATCAGCTCGGCGATCGGCTGCCCCACCGCGGCCCAGTCCGGCTCGGCCTCGTCGCGCGCCCGCCGCAGCGCCTCCTGCAAGGCGCCGAGCCGCTTCCGGTCGCGCAAGGCCGGGTGCCCGGTCCGCCGCAGCAGCGGCCGCAGCGCCGGATTGCCCAGTGCCGTCCGATAGAATTTTCCCAGATGAGGGTCGCCGCCGCGGTATTTCAGCAGCACGGGGTCGCAGACGTCGTAGAGCGACGGGCCGTCTTTTCGGGCGGTCAGCGCCCGAAATGCGGCGCCGGCGATGGTAGAAAAACCCATGCAGTCTCTTTCCGCCGGAACGGTGAAGGGAGGGCCGCGTTAAGCATGGCAAATAGCTCAAACGGCCACCGCCGGCCGGATTCGGGCCCGCAAGCCCTTGAAAACTATACAAATCAGCAAAAATTACAAATGTGATGTGGATCACTTAACTGGCGTTAACCCTCCGCCATAGTCGGCGACAATGGGTTCCATGCGTGGATTCAGGTTGTTCGGGAGGGCCCGACAGGCTAAAAGCCCGGTTGTTGCGGTGCCGCAAATTGAGCGCAATTGGACGGCACATACCCGGCAACCCCATCAAACCTGAACGGTCGTCACGCGACTAACTGGCGCGGTCTTTGCTCGGCGCTTTGGACAAACTTGGGAATGGAAACGCGATGAACCTCGGCCAGCTCTGCATTTCCCGCCGCACCGTCACCATTGCCGTTGCTTTTGTCGGCCTGGTGTCGCTGGCGATCGGCGCTCATGCCGCGCTGAACAAGCGTTCGCTCGACGCCGCGAAGGCGATCGGCACCGAGCACACCGGTGCGATCGGCACGTCCAACCGCATCGCGCTGGTGATCGGCAACGGCCATTATCCGGACGCTGCAGCGCCTTTGTCCCAGCCGATCAACGACGCCCGCGGCCTCACCGCCGCGCTGCGCGCCAAGGGGTTTGATGTCGACGTGGTCGAGGATGCCACCAAGGACGACATGGCCCGCGCCGTCGCCCGCCTGAAAGACAAGATCAAGCCGGATACGGTCGCGATGCTGTTCTTCGGCGGCTTTGGCGTGCAGGTAGGCCGCGAGAGTTTCATGATTCCGGTCGATGCCGCGATCTGGAAGGAAGCCGATGTCCGCCGCGACGGCGTCAGCATCGAGCACGTGCTGGATACGATGACCGAGAAGGGCGCCAAGGCCAAGCTCGTCGTCGTCGACGCCTCCCGCCGCAACCCCTATGAGCGCCGCTTCCGCTCCTATTCGCATGGCCTTGCGCCGATCTCCACGCCGGAGAACGCGCTGATCCTGACCTCGGCTACGCCGGGCAAGGTCGCCGACGACGGCAAGGGCCAGTACAGCGTGCTGGTCACCGAACTGCTCAACAATCTGGATTCGCAATCCGGCGCGGCAACCGCCTTCAACAAGACCCGCATCTCCATCTCCCGCGCCTCCGACGGCGAGCAGGTCCCGCAGGTGTCGTCGTCCTTGCTGGAAGACGTCCGCCTCGGCGGGTAAGACGCTATCTCCCGTCGTCCCTGCGGAATCGCAGGGACGACAGCGATGATGTGGCAATAGCGAGCCTCAAACGATCAGATCGCTGAGGTCCCGCCACTCCAGATTCTCCCGCTCGATCAGCTCGATCTTCCAATCCCTCTTCCAGCGCTTGAGCTACTTTTCCCGCGCGATCGCCTCATCCGCCCGCTCGAAAGCTTCAACATAAACCAACCGGTAAACACCGTAGGTCTTGACGAACGAAGACCCCTCGCCATTGCGATGCTGCTCCATCCGCTTCGCCAGCGAATTGGTCACCCCGATATAGAGCGTCCCATGACGCCGGCTGGCGAGAATGTAAACGTGATACATGCGCAGCTCTCGTCGTCCCTGCGAACGCAGGGACCCATACCGCGTGATCTATCGATAGACCGCGGTGGCAGACATCTTATTGCACGACGAAAGCTGGTGGTTATGGTCCCTGCGTTTCGCAGGGGCGACGGAGACTACTTCGCGTCGGCGCTCGCCGCCACCGCCCGCACCGGATCGCCCTCGCGCAACAGTGCGCCGGCGCGCGCCACCACGATGTCGCCTTCCTGCAAGCCCGAGGTGATCTCGACCTGGCCGGCCGACATCAGTCCGGTCTCGACCCGCCGCGTTTCGACGCGGGCGCGGCGCACCACCTGCACCACGGTGCCGGCAGTACCGTAGAGGATTGCGGTCAGCGGCACCGCGACGCCGCAGCTCTGCCCGGTCCTGATCTGCGCGCGGCCGCTTGAATTGATGAGCAGCCGCCGGGGGGTGGTGACGCCGACGAACACCTGCGCGAGCTGGCTGTTCGGCTCCACCGTGGTCGACAGCCGCCGCACCCGCCCGTCGACCTCGCCGGCGCCGATCACCTTGATCCGCGCGGTCTGGTTCACCTGGAGTTTGGCGATATCGCGCGTCGGCACCATGCCGACCAGATCGAACTCGCCGCGCGCGATGATCGAGAACAGCGCTTCGCCCTTGCTGCCCGTGGCCGGCCCGCCGACCGCGGCGTTCGAGGCCGAGATCACGCCCGCCACCGGCGCCTGCACCGTGATCTGCCCGCCCTCCGGCAAAGCGAGCCGCGCCAGCACCTGCCCCGCGGTGACGCTGTCGCCCGCATCCACCATCACCTCGGCCACCTTCAGCCCCATCCGCTCCGGCCGCACCTGCGTCTCCTCGCGCGCAATGATGGTGCCGGACACTTCGACGATATTGGCGAAACAGGATTTCGCCGCCTTGAGCACGGTGACCGCGGCGCCTTTCGGCGCGGCGGGGTCGGCGTCGTCGGCGGCGAGGAGGGGGGAGGACAGGGAAAACAGGCCCGCTACGAGCAGCGTACTCAGAACAGGTGCAAGATCGCGCGCGCGAAGGGTGGTCATCGACATTCGTTCCTAGTTTACAAAGTCACAAATACCAGAAGGGCGGTTGGCGCGCCAAGCGGGAACGAGGCGTGTTTCAATGATGAGGGAGGCGGACTCCACCACGGTATTAGTCACAGATTCCCGACAGACGGTTCACGGCCGTGGGGCATCCGATTAAACTTTCGCGTGGCTCCGCGTGCTGAGCTATGGATTGCTTCGCTCCGCTCGCAATGACGATGTGGGGGCAGCGACGCGATAAATCCATTTGTCGGGGCAAATCATTTCTGATTTTCAGAAGTCGTATCAAGTCCGCAGGAACGGCGGGGAGGGGACGGCGGCTACTGCATCTTCTTCCGTCGCGCCGCGGCGGCATCGACGACGTTATCGACCGACTCGCGCCAACTCGTGATCTCCGCGGCCAGGATCGGATGATTGAATCCCTTCAAATTCAAATCATCGATCGGCCGGCCCTCGACCCATGGTTCGACCATGCCGTAGACGCGGCGGCTCACCACGATCTGGTTGGCCTTGGCTTCGTCGCAGAGGCGGGAGGCGAGATTGGTCACGCTGCCGATCGCGGCGTATTCCAGGCGCTGCTCGAAGCCGATCTGGCCGAGCGTGGCGTAGCCGAGCGCGATACCGATGCCGAAGCCGAGATTGTGGCCGCGGTTGCGCCACTTATCGGTCAGGGCGCCGATGGTGTCGCGCATCTCCACCGCCATCCGCACTGCGCGCGCGGTGTGGTCCTCGAACTGGATCGGCGCGTTGAACAGGATCATCACGCCGTCGCCGGCATAGCGGTCGAGCGTGCCCTCGTACTTGAAGATCAGTTCGCCGAGGGCTGCGTGATACTCGCGCAGCACGTTCATCGCCTCTTCCGGCTCGGTGGTCTCGGTGAACGCGGTAAAGCCGCGCAAATCGCAGAACACCACCGTCACCTCGCGGCGGTGGCTGTCGAGCAGGCCCTCATGGCCGTCGGAGGAGGCGATCAGTTGCGCCACCTGCGGCGCCAGGAAACGCTCCAGCCGCCGGATGCGCTCGATCTCGCCGAGCTGCGTCTCCACCCGCTGCTCCAGCGATCTGTTCCAGTCGCGAAGCTGGTCGGTCTGCTCCTGCAGTTTGCTCGCCTGTTCGCGCACGATGTCGTTGGCGGCGAGCAGCTCGCGGCTCTTGTGATCCACTTCGGTAAACAGCCGCGCATTGCGCATCGCCAGCACCGCCTGGTGCGCAAAGGTCTTCATCAGGCCGATCAGGTTGGCGGAGAATTCGCCCTCGTTCCGCCGCAGCACCACCAGCGATCCCAAAATGCCGGTCTGGTCGACCAGCGGCACCACCAGCACCGAGTGGAAGCCGGCCTCGATCGCGACGTCGCGCAAGGGATGTTCGCGCATCGCGCTGAGCTGGGGAATGGCGATCGGCTCGCCGCCGGTCGCGGCCTCGCCGAGCGGCGAATGGTCGGCGTCGATGGCGCGATGGCGGCCCTCGGCCGCCTTGTCGATGCCGATCGCTTCGGTGAGTGAGAACTGGTGATTGCCGGCGTCGTAGCCGTAGATCAGCACGGCATCGGCGTGGGTGATTTCGAGCGCGCGCGCGGCGACCGTCGGCAGCACCGCGTTGAGATCGAGCGAGGAGGCGACCGCGCGGCCGACCTCCTCGAGCACCTTGAGCTCGTTGATCGATTGCGCCAGGTCCCGCGTCCGCTCGTTGACCTTGGCTTCGAGGTTCGAATAGGTCTCGGCGAGCTGCCCGGCCATGCCATTGAACTGGTTGGCGAGCTCCTCCAGTTCGTCGGACGTCTTCACCTCGATGCGGTGGCCGAAATCGCCGGCGCCGAGCCGCCGCGCGCCGGCCTGCAGCGCCGTGATCGGCACCAGCAGGCGCCGCGCCATGATGGTGCCGGCGATGATTGCGACGACGAGGCCGAGCGCGATCAGAAGCGCGATCCGCACCAGTTGGTCGCGGATCGGCGTCAGCGCCTGCGCCGTCGGCTGTTCGAAGAACACGCGCCAGCCGAGTTTCGGCACCAGGCTCGACGTCGTCAGCACGGCATCGCCATTGGCGTCGGTGCCCGACGCCGGCGCGATGCCGCCGGGCTTGCTGACGGCCAAGACCTGCGGCAGCGCCGACAGATTCTTGCCGACCTCGGGCCCCTTCGAGGACGTCGCCAGCACCTCGCCCTTGGAATCGACCACATAGGCATAGGCCACCCTGCCGACCTGGGCGTCGAGCAGGAATTCGGAGAGGAAATCGAGGTCGACTTCGGCCACCGTGATGCTGCCGTCGGCATGCGACAGCGCGATCGACATGAACGGCTGCTGATCGCGCAAATAGGCCGGCGCAAAGCTGGTGCCGCGCGAGACGGTTTCGGTGAAGCGGACATCGCGGGAGAAATCGGCGTTGCTGCCGAGCGTGACGGTCTGCCGCGTCAGGCGGAGCTGCTCGCGGCCGTTGCTGCCAAGCAGCGAGAGCTGGCTGACCTGCGGCACCTGCCGCAGCAATTGGGCGTAGTCGGCGCGGCGATCATCGATCGTCTTGGTGGAGGCGCGCGTCACCCAGGAGATCTGCCGCTCCAGCTCGGAGATCGACTGCGCGATCCGCTTGGCCGTCGCCTCCGCCTTGTCGGACATGCCGTCGTGGAGCGAACTCTTGATGCCGCGATAGGTGATCCAGATTTCCATCGCGCCGTTGACGGCCAGCACGAACACGACGAGCCCGACCAGCGCGACGACATATTTGGCGAACAGCCCCTCGCGCAGAAACCTTGCTCTATCGTTGCCCTCGCTCATCCGGACCCTCGTGCGCCACCGCCTGAAAAAAGCATGCGCATCCGTTCGTCGCTTGCTGCGGGGGGCCGCCGCAATTGCGGCCCCGGATGAGGCCCTGTTTAACACGAATCGAGGGGGCCGGCGGTGTGTCGGCCGGCATGGTTAGCCCCGAATTTAGGCAGGAAACGGCGGGATTGTCGTCATGCCCGGGACAAGCCCGGCCATGGAGGGCAACCGGCGCTTGGGACTCACCGGTTGAACAACTCCCGCAACACTTCGTTCATCGGCTGGCTGTCCTGCTGCGTGGTCGTATCGCTCGGTGGTGCGGGAGTTGCCGGCTCGGCCGGCGCGGCCTGGGCCGGCGCCTCGGCGGGCGAGGTCGGCGTCAGGCTCCGTTGACCGCCCGGACGCGCGCCGCCCTGGTTCTGGTTCTGGCCCAATCCACCCAGGCCCTGAATAAGATTGCCGATGGTCTCGCCAAGCTGGCCGCCGAGCGGATCGTTCGGCTTGCCGCCGGCCTGGCCGGTGCCGGGCGCAGCGCCTTGTCCGCCGGCCGCACCTTGTTGTCCGCCGCCGAGCAGGTTGCCGATTGCGGCACCCAGCCCGCCGCCGTTCGGGCCGAACAGACCCTTGCCCATCTCCCTCAGCCTGGCATAGGCGGCCTCGGGATTGTCGAGGATGCCCTGCATCTCCGGATAGATCCGTGGGCTCCCCCACGGGCCCTCGATCATCACGGGAATGCCGAACCCGACCGGATCGCCGGCGCGGCCCTGGCCTTCGGTGGTCATCACGAGCTTTGGCTCGACGCGGAAGCCGATCTGCTTGGTGCCGAGATCGATGGTGCCGACGCCGGTCATCTTCACCAGCGGACCGACCAGATTGAGATCGGTGGTCTGCGCCTGGCCCTTGTCGATCTTGAACGACGCCGACAACTGCGAAAGGTCGGTCGCCTTCTCGTCGCTCTCCTGCCACCCGGACAAGGTGCTCGCCGTCAGCGAGCGGATCATCTGCGCGACATTGAGCCCCTTGATGGCGCCGTCCTGGAATACGACGAAGGCGGTGCCTGCCATGTTCGACATGATCGCGCGCTGGCTGGTGCCGGAGGAGCGCGCGCTGATCTTCGCCTGCATCCTGCCGTCGAGCCTGTCGAAGTCGGCTAGGCCATCCAGCAGCGGCAGCGCGCGCACGCCGGTGAGATCGGCCCGCATCGCATAAATGGGATTGGCGGTGGATACGTCGACGGTCAGGTCGCCATTGACGTTGCCGTCATAGGCGCCGAGGTTGGAGACCTGCGCCTTCAAAACACCGCTTGCGAGCGTGGTGTCGATCGCAGCGGGGCTGAAGCGCGCGTCGCCGATCTTGAGTTCGGCCGCGGAAATGCGCGCCTGCAGGTCGAAATAATTGAGGCCGTTGATGTCGATCGTTGCGTTGCTCCAGGGCTGGCCTGAGGAAGAATCGGTGCTGCGCGACATCGCGACCGTGAGCTTCTGGAAATCGAGGTCGAGCTTCACCAGCGGCTTGCTCGACAGATCGACCGAGGCCCAGCCGTTGAACGCGCCGTCGCCGAGCGCGCCGGTGACGCCGTTGATCATCACGACCGAGCCGTTGAGCCGGGCTTCGGCCTTGGCCGTGAGCTGGGCGTGCAACAGGCCCGGCGCGTCGATCTTGATCTCGGCCGGAATATTCTGCCGTTCGATCGGGGCTGCGGGCAGCGCCGCCTTCGCCTCGACTTTCAGCGGATGGCCGCCGCTGCGCGCATTGCCTGTCAGCGTGACCTTGCGGTCGGCATCGATGGTGATGTCGGCGTTGACGGTCTCGATCCTGTTCTCGACCCGGTCGCGCAGATTGGAGAACACGATGGTGCCGCCGGTAACAGTGACATGCTCGATCGAAAAGGCATCCACCGCCTTGCCAGCGGTGGGTTTCGAGGGAGGATTGGCCTCCCTCACGCGCTCGCGCCGCAGCGGCAGGTTCACAACCGGGCGGATGATGACGAGGTCGGTGATCTGCGGCCGACCGGCCCACAGGCTCGCCAGCGTCACCTCCGCCTCGATGCTCGAGGCGGTGAAGCGGTGGTTGATGTCGCGATCCCGGGGATCCTGCAGCGTGACGTCGTTCAGCCGGATGTTGAGCGATGGCCACAGGCCGATCTTGGCGCCACCATTGATGGCGAGCTTGTAGCCGGTCTCGCGCTCGATCCGCTCCTGGATCTCGGCCTTCAGGAAGCCCGAGGGGATGCCGATCACCAGCAGCAGGGCGATGACGACGATCACGGCGGCAATGGCGGCGCCGGCAATTTTCAGTGCTCTCATATCGACATTCCAGACCGCGCAAACGGCTCTTATTTCGGTGGCCCGACACGCCGTCGCAACCGGTCGGGCGAGCTTATCCCGGAAAGGGATAGCGCCCAATGCAGCCAAAAATAATCCGAGGGTACTGCAAAGTTATGTGACTTATGACACACTTGCCGGCGGGGGAATCCTGCTAACGGCGTTCGGGGGCGGTAGAGCCGATCTGGAAGGCAATACAATGAGTAAACAGGCCGAATTTGCGGTCATTTTGAAAATGAACCCGATGTTTGCGGATTTGGGCGCCGACGAATTGCAGCGCATCTCCGGTCTTTGCCACACCCAGCAGCTCGGCGTCGGTGAAATGTTGTTCCAGAAGGGCGATCCCGGCGCCGCCCTGTATGGCGTCCGCCGCGGCCAGATCCGGATCGAAACCGGCGCCTCCGACGGCAGCCGGCTGACGCTGAATTTCATGGGCCCCGGCGATCTCTTCGGCGAGGTCGCAGTCCTCGACGGCCAGAGCCGCACCGCGGACGCCACTGCCGGCGAGCCGTCGGAATTGTTCGTGCTGCGGCGCGAGGATTTCCTCGCCTTCCTGGAACGCGAGCCCAAGGTCGCGATCAAGATCATCATGCTGCTGTGTCAGCGCATCCGCTGGCAGAGCGAGCGGATGGAGGAATCCGTGCTGCAGCCGCTGCCGGTCCGCCTGGCGCGCCGGCTCTGCGCGCTCTCGGACGATTTCGGCTCCGAGGTGCACATCTCGCAAGAGCAACTCGGCGTCTTCGTCGGCGCAGCCCGCGAAAGCGTCAACCGTCAACTGCAGCTCTGGCGCAAGGACGGCATCCTGGATCTGCAGCGCGGACGGATATTGCTGCAGAACATGACCAAGCTGACGGCGGTAGCGAGGAACGAGTAGGGGGCGCGAGGGGTCACACTCGTGCTTCGCGACCATGCCAAACTCTCGTGACGAGAACATTGCCTGTCTCGGGAAGAATGGCGTAGCGCACAATGTAACCCGAGGCACCGAAGCGAAGCACGATCTGACGAATGTCTGGGTCCTCAGTTGGCATCCCTAGCGCCGGGAAGTCCTGCAATCTCTCAATTCCGGTCCAAATCAGCGCGAGTGCACGCCTTGCTGCCTCAGGATTTGCACGATCAAGAAAGATTCTGAGTCGCTCGACGTCCTCTACGGCATCGCGCGAAAGAAGGATCATCCGATCTTTCGCGGTTGCGGACGCGGTAGCTCATCCTCGGACCCCCAACTCGCGACCCAAGCCTTGACGTCGTCGAGCGGCACGGCGAGGCGTGTCTGTCGAAAATCGTCATAGCGGCGGCGATCCTCGCCAATATCGGGGCCGGCGAGGTCTACCACGGAATCAAGCAAGGCAACAGCTTCAGCCAGTACCGCAGCAACGTCCTGTCCGCGCTCCCTCGCCATTTCGCGAAGGCGTTCGTCAGTCTCCGAGTCGATCTCAAGCGTGCGGTTGACCAGGTTCATATCGTGAATCTAGCATCTATCGATCGTGTGTCGAGGCCTCTCAAGCAGGCCTTCCCAGACAAGTTACCTACTTCGCCGCAGGCGACATCGCTGGCGGCGCCTTGGCCGGCGGCTCGCCATGATGATCCGATCCGTCGCCACCGGCCTCCGTCTCGGCGCTGGAGACGATCAGCTTCTTGCCCAGGCGCCAGAACAGAAGTCCGACATCGTCCATCACCATGAACATCGCCGGCACGAACACCAGCGACAGGATGGTGGAGAAGATCAGACCGCCGATCACGGCGAGTGCCATCGGCGAGCGGAATTCGCCGCCGGCGCCGAACGCCAGCGCTGACGGCATCATGCCCGCGGCCATCGCGATCGTGGTCATCACGATCGGCCGCGCGCGCTTCATACCGGCGTCGATCATCGCGTCTTCGCGCTTCCTGCCCTCGCGGATCGCCGCACTCGCGAATTCGACCAGCATGATGGCGTTCTTGGTGACAATGCCCATCAGCATCAGGATGCCAATCCACACCGGCGTGGTGAGCTGCTTGCCGGTCAGCAGCAAGGCGGCGATCGCGCCGCCGATCGAGAGCGGCAGCGAGAACAGGATGGTGATCGGCTGCAGGAAGGTACCGAACAAGAGCACCAGCACCGCATAGACCATCATCAGGCCGGCGGTGATGGCGGTGGCAAAGCCTTCCGACAACTCGTTGAGGCTTTCGGCGTCGCCCGACGGACTTACCTTGACGCCCTTCGGCAGGCTCTTCATGACCGGAAGGTCGTAGATCAACTTGGTGGCGTCGCCGAGCGCCGCGGTGCCGACGAGGTCGGCGGCGACGGTCGCCTGTCGTTCGCGGTCATAGCGGTTGATGCTGGTCGGGCCCTGATCGAGCTGGATGTCGGCGACGACAGACAGCGGTACGCCGCCGCGTTCGCCGCGCTGGCCGAGCGGCACCCGCAACTGCTGCAGCATCTGCAGGTCGCTGCGCGCACTGTCCTCGAGCTGGACGCGGATCGGCACCTGACGGTCGCCGGCGTCGAACTTTGCCAATGCCGGACCGACGTCGCCAATGGTGGCGACACGAATCGTCTGCGACAGGCTCTCTGTCGAAACGCCAAGACGTGCCGCCAGTTCGGCGCGCGGCCGGATGCGAAGCTCGGGACGGTCGAGCGCGGTCTCCGAGATCACGTTGGCGATGATCGGGATCCGCTTCATCTGCGTCGCCAACTCGCTGGCGACGTTGTTGACGATGTTACTGTCGGTGCCGGTCACGACCAGAGAAATCGCGCGCAGGCCGTTTTCGTCGAGGAACCAGAAGCGGATATCGGGAACGTTTTCCAGTTCCCGGCCAATCTCGAGTTCGAGCTGCCGCTGCGTAATCTTGCGATCGCCCTTCGGCGTATAGTTGATGATCAGCGCGGCGCGGCGGACTTCCTGCGTCCCCGGCGGTACGCGGCCGCCATCGACGAAGATGCTCTTCACTTCGGGCCGCTTGCGCAGGCGGGCGACGATTTCTTCCGTCACCTTTTCGGTGTAGGCGAGCTGCGAGCCGGGCGGCAATTCCATCGCCAGTAGCGAGCGCGCGGTGTCCTGCGCCGGCAGGAAGCCCTGCGGCAGCAGCGTGATGCTCCAGATCGAGGCCGCGAAGACGCCGAAGCCGATCAATACCGTGATGAAATAGTGCTTCACCGACCAGGTTACGAGTTTGGTGTAGGCCCGCAGGATGCGCCCGGGCGGCGGCTCTTCGTGCGGGTGATCCTTCAGGAAATAGGCGGCGAGCACCGGCGTGACCAAACGCGCAGCGAGCAGCGAGAAGAACACCTGCACCGACACGGTGATGCCGAACTGCTTGAAGAACTGCCCGGCGATACCGGACATGAAGCTGGCGGGCGCAAAGATCGCGATGATGGTCAGCGAGATCGCAATCACGGCGAGGCCGATTTCGTCGGCGGCCTCCAGCGCGGCGCGATAGGGCGACTTGCCCATGCGCATGTGGCGCACGATGTTCTCGATCTCGACGATGGCGTCGTCGACCAGAATACCCGTCGACAGCGTGATGGCGAGGAAGGAGACGAGATTCAGCGAGAAGCCGAGCAGGTCCATCGCCCAGAACGCAGGGAAGATCGACAGCGGCAGCGAGATCGCCGCGATGATGGTGGCGCGGATATCGCGCAGGAACAGCAGCACGACGATCACCGCGAGGATCGCGCCTTCGAACAGGGTCGAGATCGCCGCATCGTAGTTGCCCTTGGTGAAGTTGACCGAGGTGTCGATCAGCTTCAGGTCGACGTCGGGATGGGCGACCTTCAGCGCATCGATGCGCTTCTGCACGGCCTCAGCCACCACCACGTCGCTGGCGCCCTTGGAGCGCTTGATGCCGAGCGCCACTACCGGCTCGCCGTTGAAGCGGGCAAAGGTCCGGCGATCGGCAATAGTGTCGGTGACGGTCCCGAGATCGTCGAGCCGCACTTCGCCGCCGCCGAACAGCGGGATCATGGTGCCGGCGAGCTCGTTCAGCGTCTTGGCGCCGGCGAGCGTGCGGATCGCCTGGTCGTTCTTGCCGATTTCGGCGCGGCCGCCGGCGAGGTCGACATTGGTGCCGCGCAGGATCTGGCTGACATTGACGGCGGTAAGCCCCGCGGCCTGCAGCCGATCGGGATCGAGCGAAACGAGAATTTCGCGCTCGACACCGCCGATGCGCTCGACCTGCGCAACGCCGCGGACGCCCTGCAGCGCGCGCTTGACGACGTCGTCGACGAAATAGGAAAGCTGCTCCGGCGTCTTGCCGGGCGAGATCGCCGCATAGGTGACGATCGGCAGGCCGATCACGTCGACGCGCTGGATCAGCGGCTCGTTGACGTTCTGCGGCAGGTTGGCGCGTACACGCGTGACGGCGTCCTTGACGTCGTTCAGCGCGCGATCGGTGTCGGTCTCGAGCGCGAACTGGATCGTCGTCACCGACAGGCCGTCGGTGATCGAAGACGAAATATGCCGCACGCCCTCGACGCCGGATACGCCGTCCTCGATGGTCTTGGTGACCTGCGCTTCTAGCTCCGCCGGAGCGGCGCCAAACTGCGCGACAGCGACCGAAATCACGGGGATGTCGGCGCTGGGTAGTCGCGTCACCGCGAGCTTGGTGAAGCTGACCCAGCCGAGCACCAGGAGAATGATGGAGAAGACGATCGAGGGAAGCGGGTTCCGGATCGACCATGCCGAGACATTCAAAGCCATTAGCGTGCCCGCGTGCGCTCGAGTTCGTCGACGAACATGGTCTTGACCTGGTCGCCATCGTGAAGGGAGGTTCCGGCATCGGCAACGACGATTTCGCCGACGTCGAGGCCTTCAAGAATTTCGGTTGAGGTTTCGGAGGTCAGGCCGACCCGCACCTTTCGCGTCTCGATGATGTTGCCCTTCACCACCTGCAGGGTCAGGCGGTCGATGGCGGTGCGCGGGACAGCGACACCGCAGGAGCGCTTGGCGTCGATATTGGCGCGGGCAAACATGCCGACCTTGAGCGAGGGGTTGTTGTTCAGCGTAATCCGGACCTTGCCGAGCTGGGTGGCGCGGTCGATCTGCGGCGAGATCTGCCGGACCTTGCCGACGACGTCGGGCGCATCGTCACGGCTGATGCGCACCGTCGCGCCGGGATTGAGTTTGAGCAGGTGAACGCTCGGCACTTCGGCTTCGAGCTCGATTTCATTGTTGACGGAAATGCGGAACATCGGGCCGGCCTGCGGCGAGGCCGGTGCGCCGACTGCGGTCCTGACTTCGGTGACGAGGCCGGCCGCCGGCGCGCGAAGCGAGACGGGGCCGGGCCTGCCGGCCGGCGCGCCCGGCATTTGCGGCGGCGGGGTGAGGCGCGCCAGCTCCTGATTTTCGGTAACTGTATCGCCTTCCTTAACGAAGAGATCGGTGACCCTTGAGCCTTCCTGGTCGACGCCGACCTGGGCCTCGCGGCGCGGCACGATAAAGCCGGTGACGCGCACCATGTCGGAGAAACAGGCATTGGTGGATTTGGTCACGATCACCAGTGCCTGGCCCGGCGTTTCCTTTTCTTCCGCGCGCGGACGGTGTTCGAACAAGTAATAACCGACGACCAGAACGGCAACGAAGGCCACTCCGAGCGCAGGTTTAAGGTATTCGGAGAATTTCATCGCCGGATCAATCCAGACTGGAAGTCAAATCAAACAGGGTGCGTGTGTGGCCGGCCGAAGACCAGCCATGGAGCCCAAAACGAATACGTCCCGCACGGGTGCTGCGGGACGTATTGTAGCCGGAAACTATTGCTCGGCGCCACGCCCTTACTTGGCGTTCGACGCCGTGGCCTTGTTTTCCATATTCACGACCTGAACGCGGCGGTTCACTTCCGCCAGCGGCTGGCTCGGATCCTTGAGCTTGCTCTTGCCGTATCCGACGGTGACGAGGTCGGTGCCGTTGATGCCGTATTTGTCGACGAGATAGCGCTTGATCGCGTCGGCCCGGCGCTCGGACAGATCCTGGTTGTAGGCTTCGCCGCCGGCCGCGTCGGTGTGACCCGCGACCACGAAGGTCGAACCCTTCAGGTCATTGTTGGTGAGCGCGCGGCCGAGCGCCTGAACCGACGGCAGCGACTTCGCACTGATGTCGGCCGAGTTGTAGTCGAAATTGATCTCCAGATCGATCTTCGGCTTGTCCTTGACGATGGCGGCGATCTCTTCGCGCTCGGCGGTCGAGAGTGAACGCGTGGAGCGGCCGCGGAACTTCTGGACGAATTTGCTTTCGGCCGCGGCCGCGGTCGGATCGACGGTTTGGTGCGGGCCGACCGAAAGGCCGCGGGTGAGCGGCTTCTTCTCCGGCGCCAGCGCGCGGACGATCTGATCCTCGGTAACGTTCTTCTCCTGCGCGAGGGCAGTTTCCGCACCTAACCCGATTGCGGCGCCGAGCGCCGCAACCGAGACGATTGCGGTAAGGGTCTTCGTTGCTGAGAAATTTGCCATTGCCAGTCCCCTCCTGCGGGCTTCCCACGCGGTTCCAACGTCATCCAAATGAGCTGCCGGGCCTTGGGTCACGGCTGGCTGCTTTTCTTTAGTCTGAGCGCCCGCCGCAGGGTTCGAGGCGCCGCCAGCCTTCTAGCTAAAAAATCGTCACTGCACCCCGTAATCGGCGAATTCCTTAACGATATTGGGATCCATCGCCTTCGCATTGTTAATATCGAGATCGCCTTCCGAAATCGAGCCGTTGCGCTTCTTGGCAAGACCGCGGCCGTACAGCGACGATGTCAATCTCGGGTTGATCTTGAGCGCGGCGTCGAAATCAGCAATTGCATTCTTGTTCTGGCCGCTTTTCAGGTTGACGAGGCCACGGCTGTCGAGCGCGTCGACGAAATTCGGTCGCAGCCGCAGCGCCTCGTTGCAATCCTTCAGCGCCGCCTGCAGGTCGCCGATCACCGCGCGGGCCCAGCAGCGGTTGTTGTGGGCTTCCACATCCTTTGGGTTCAGCCGCAGTGAATTGTTGAAGTCCTTGATGGCGAGCTCGTAGGCGCCCTTGCTCGCATAGACCTGTCCGCGCCTGTACAGCGCGGCGGCATCGTCCGGATTGTCGCTGAGTCTGGTGGTCAGGTTCTTGATAGTCGGGTCGTCGGCCAGCGCAACCGCGGTCGGGCTGGGGCTCTCGGTTGGCTTGGCCGGCGGCGGAGGCGGCGGAATCGCGGCTTCAACCGGCTTCGGCGGCGCCGGAGGAGGGGGTGGCGGAGCAGGCGCAGCCACCTGGGGCGCGGCAGGTGCCGGAGCAGGGGGAGGAGCAGGGGCAGGCGCGGGAGTAGTTGGCGCTGCGGCCACCGGAGCTGGCGGCGGGCTCGCCGGCCGCGGACCGCCGCTGGGAATAAAGGAGAAATCCTCGGCCAGTGACGACGAGATCCACGGCACCTGCTCCTGGCGCGAGGCGCGGGTGACGCCGACGCGGGTCCGGTTCAGTGTTTCTTCCGCCATCAAATCGGGGGTGCGGATTTCCTTCAGCAGCTCTTTCACGAACAGGCTGCGGTCGCCGCCATTGTCGGAAACCACCGACGAGAGCGCCGCCGAATACATTACCAGCGTGCCGTTCGGTGCGATCACCGGGGCAAGGCCGGCGGAAAAGCTGCGGAACCGGCGCTCGAACGGATTGCGTCTGGAAGCGTCGATCAGCGCGATCTTGACGCCGGCGCCGCGGCTGTTGATCTCCCCCAGCACCGTCTCGAGGCTGAAACCGTCGCGGCGAACGTCGGCCTCGGTCCAGATCTGCGCGTCGACGGGGATCATGTAGCTCTGGCGGCTCGACTGCACGCCAAAACCCGAGAAGAATAACAGCGCGACCGATCCCGGCTTGATCTTGCCATACAGCCGCTCGAAGGCGCGGCGCATCTGCTCGCCGGTCAGGTTCTCGCCGATATCGACATTGAAGCCGTCGCGCTTGAGCTCTTCGGCGATGTCGCGCGCATCGTTGATGGGCTCCTTCAGCGGCGCCTCGGCGTCCGGATATTTCGCGTTGCCGATGACCAGCGCATAACGCTCGCCGGCTGCGAACGACGGAGCTGCCGACGCCACCGCAAGAATCAGGGACAGAAGCAGTACAAGGCGGGTTTTCATATTGACGGCAATCCAGCCAAAATAGCGCCGATACCAGCTTGCGCCGCGGCGACCTTACTCTACGCACTCGGCATTATCAAACCACCCGTACATCCCGTCAACTGCTTGCGATCTCGTCACTAATTGCGACAATTAACCGCGACCGCGCCGCGTGGATGAGGGGAGTATTGCGTCCGTCGTGCGGCGCGAGCGGCGCGCGATCTGGCCGGTGCAATCGGTTCCCGATCAGGCTGACAATCCTATCTCTCTCTATCGCCATACCCGGCTGCGCGCCCCAATATGACCGTCATACCCCGCCACCGGGTCTCGCCCTTGGCGAGCCCGATGACGGGCTCCGGCGGGGTATCCAGTGCGCCCGCGGCCTCTCGGGTCTATCGCTGCTGCTCTGGAATACTGGGTCACCCGCTTTCCGCCTCTCTCGTTGAGCTTCGGCGGACAAGTCGGGGGAACGACAGCTAATGTGACTCCTCTCACATAATGCTCCGCAATGCTACGCGGTCGTCATTCGCGCATCGCGTTTGACCTTTGCGGATGACAATGGCTTGCTGCTGCCATCGGCCAAGTTCAGCACAAAAGAAAAGTGACACCGATGGGAAACGTCTACGAGATCTACGCCCTGCGCTATGCGACGATGTCGCCCCGCACCCCCCATTTGAATTTTCTGATCCCCGATCCGCACGAAACCACGGCGCAGGATCTGGATTACTTCGTCTGGCTGATCCGAGGGGGCGGCCGCGATATCCTGGTCGATACCGGCTTCAATGCCGAAGAAGCGAAAGCGCGTTCGCGCAAGCTCACGCTCAATCCGGTCGACGCTCTGGCGGATTTCGGCGTTGCCGCCGACACGATCCGCGACGTGATCGTCACCCATCTGCACTATGACCATGCCGGCAATCTCGATCGCTTCCCGAACGCGCGGTTTCATCTGCAGGACCGCGAGATGAGCTACGCGACCGGGCGCTGCATGTGCAACGGCATGCTGCGGCATCCATTTTCGGTCGAGCACGTCACGACCATGGTGCGGCATGTCTATGGCGAGCGCGTCACCTTTCATTCCGGCGAGGGCGAGGTCGCACCTGGCGTAACGGTGCATCGCGTCGGCGGCCATTCCGATGGGTTGCAGGTGGTGCGCGTCGAAACTGCGCGCGGCCCGGTCGTGCTGGCGTCGGACGCTTCGCATTACTATGCCAATCTGCACAAGCGCAGCCCGTTTCCGATCGTCTACAATGTCGGCGACATGGCGCAGGGCTGGGAAATAGTCGAGCGGCTGGCCGGCCATCCCGACCGTTTCATTCCCGGCCACGATCCGATCGTGAGCGAGATCTATCCGCGCGCCAGCGACAAGGTCGATGCGTTCGCGCTGCATTTGGCGCCGTCGCGTTCTTTCGCGAAATAGCGGACGGTTATGATGCCAGCGTACAACACGATCGGCTTCATCGGCCTCGGCGTGATGGGCGAGCCGATCTGCCGCAATCTCGTGAAGAAAAGCGGCAAGCGCGTGCTTGCGTTCGATCTGTCGCCGGAGCCGCTGGCGCGGCTGCAGGCCGAGGGCGCTGAGGTAGCGACCTCCGTCGCCGATGTGCTCAGGCAAAGCGACTTGCTGTTCCTCTGCCTGCCGAGCGCCAAACATGTGCGTGCGGTGTTCGAGGGCGACGGCATCCTGAAGAATATCCGCAGCGGGCAGGTCGTCGTCGATCTCGGAACGTCCTCGGTCAGCCAGACCCGCGACTTTGCCAGGCAGTTGCAGGCCAAGGGCGCGGCCTGGGCGGACGCGCCGATTGCGCGGACGCGGCAGGCGGCGCAGGACGGCACGCTCAGCGTGATGGTTGGCGCAGCGCCGGCGCTTTACGCCGAGATCGAGCCATTGATCCGCTACTTTGCGACCGACGTCACCCATTGTGGCGACGTCGGAGCCGGGCAGGTCACGAAGATTCTCAACAACATGGTGCTGTTCGAAACCGTCAATGCGCTCGCCGAAGCCGTCGCGATCGCCAGGCACAATGGCGTCGATCCGAAGCTACTGCTCGAAACGCTTTCAAAAGGCTCGGCAGATAGTTTTGCGCTTCGCAATCACGGCATGAAGGCTATCGTCACAGGAAATTTTCCAGAGCGCGCATTCTCGACCGAATATGCGCTGAAGGATCTGTCCTATGCGCTGGAGCTCGCTGCCGATGCCGGATTGAGCATCCGCGGCGCGGAACTGGTCGGCACGATTCTGCAGGAAGCGATCGATGCCGGATCGGGAGACAATTATTTCCCAGTTATCGCGAAGCATATTGACGCTCGCGGGAAGCCTAAAGCCAACCGGAGATAACCATGATCACTCGCTTTGCCGGGCTTACACCCACGCGCAGCCGTGCGGTCGCGCACGACGATCTTGTTTTCACCGTGGCGGTTGCTCCCGACCCGGTCAGTCCGTCGATGTATGAGCAGAGCGTAAAGGCGCTCGCCCGCATCGACGAAAGCCTCGCGCTGTGCGGCACGGACAAGAGCAAGATCCTTTCGGCAATCGTCTATATCGCCGACATGAAACGCAAGGCCGAGATGAACCGCGCCTGGGACGAATGGGTCGATACCAAAAACCCACCCATGCGCGCCTGCATCGGCGTCGAGCTCGAACCGCCCCACATCGTGGAGATTGTGGTGACGGCGGTGAAGTGAGCTCGGAGGACAATATTTCCTCCTCATCGCGAAGCATATCGATCGCGCGTAGCGTCGGCTATTTCGAAGGTCGGCTCGCCCGGGAAATCTTTGCGCCGGAAGGCGGCCGTCGCTGCTGTGGGCTGAACTGGTCGGCCCGCTTGACCAGGAGGTCGAGAAAGCTTCGCGCGCGCGGCGACATCCAGTTCACCTCCGGGTACACTGCGTGGAGCGGCAGCGCCGGAATCGAATAATCGGGAAGAACATATTCGAGCTGCCCGCTGCGGATGCCGTCGGCGGCATTCCAGTCCGGCAGGATGGCGATCCCGAGATGATGCCGCACCGCCTCCTCCATCGCATCCGCATCGTCGACCAGCAACGGCCCGTCGATCGAAACGACGTGGCGACCGTGCTCGGATTCGAAAGTCCATTCATGGGCAGCGGCGAGACGCGAATAGACAATGCACTGATGCGCGTTCAGATCCTCGGGTGTCCTCGGCTTGGGACGGCCGTGAAGATAGGTTGGGGTAGCGACCAGATGACGCTGCACCGTGCCGAGCCGCCGCGCGACGAGTGTGCTCGCCTGCAAGTTCCCGATCCTGATTGCGAGTTCGACCCCTTCTTCCACCAGATTGACGAACCGTTCGCTGAATCTGACGTCGACACGGATCTCGGGATAGTCCCTGACATACTCGGCGATGACGGGCATCATGTAGCGCCGGCCGAACGAGGATGGCACGCTCACCCGCAGCGTACCGGTCGGCCGCGGCGAAGCCTCGTTGAGGCTCGCCCGCGCCATGTCAAAATTTTCCAGCATCTGACGGGCCAGATCGTAGATGCGGCGCGCTTCCGGCGTCGGCCGCAGCCTACGCGTGGTGCGCGTAAACAGCTGCGTCCCAAACTCGCTCTCGAGAGCGGTGATCCGCTTGCTGACGGCCGGCTGGCCAATGCCGAGCTCCTTTGCGGCGGCCGAGAAGCTGCCGCCCTCAAGAGCGCGCACGAAGGCGCGCAGGCAGTCGATGCGGTCCATCTTTCATTCCAGCACGGAATAAATCATATCCTATTCATTCCGTAGCCCGCGGGCAAGCCGGACGCTACGCTCCGTGAAAATCAAAAATCGCAAAGCCGGATCGCAACGGAGGAAAGACGTGACACATCACATCGGGATCGTCGGGGCCGGGATCGCCGGGTTGCATCTTGCCCTCTATCTGCAGAAGCACGGCGTGGACGCCACGCTGATCACCGACCGCGCTCCGGAGGAGTACCGCAACATCCGGCTGCTCAATACCGTCGCCCATCATCACGTGACGGTCGCGCGCGAGGATTTTCTCGGTGTCAATCACTGGAGCGATCCGAAGCTGCAGTATTACTATCACGATCACTTCTTCAATTTCCCGCAGCCATTGAGCTTCCGCGGCGACTTCACCAGACCAAGCCGCGCCGTCGACTACCGGATCTATCTGCCTATGTTGATGGACGACTTTTCGCGCCGCGGCGGCAAGATCGAGTACCGGCGGATCGAGGAGCGCGACATTCGCCCGCTGGTCGATCGCTTCGACCTTTTGGTCGTCGCAACCGGCAAAGGTCCGCTCGGTCAGCTCTTCACTTACCGCCCGGAACACAGCCCGTACTCGCAGCCGCAACGACGCCTCTGCGTGGGTCTCTATACCGGCGTGCGGCAGCCCGATCCGATGAACGTGACGTTGTCGGTCTCTCCGGGGCACGGCGAAATGATCGTGATCCCGACTGTTACTTTCAACGGCGTCGCCAATGCGCTGTTGATGGAGAACGTGCCCGGCGGCGACATGGAGGAGTTGGCGACGCTCAGCTACGACGACAACCCGAAGCATTTCCTGCAGGTCATCCTCAACAAGCTGGAGAAGCACCATCCCAGCACCTACGACCGGATCGACACCGCGCGGTTCGACCTCGCGCAGCCGCAGGATCTCCTGCAGGGTGGCATTGTGCCGACGGTGCGCAACACCGTCGTTGAATTCGACGGCGGCAAATGCGCGATCGCGCTCGGCGATGTCCATTCCGTGGTAGATCCGCTGATGGGCCAGGGCGCCAATGTCGCTTCCTATGCAGCCTTCGTGCTCGGTGAGGAGATCGTGAACGCCGAGGTGCTCGACGCGCGCTTCTGCGAAAAGGTAGACCTCAAGCGGCAGGACCGGGTGCTGGCCGCGGCTCGCTGGACCAACATGATGCTGCAGCCGCCATCAGAAGCGCTCGGCATGCTCATCGGCACGATGAGCCAGAATCAGGCGCTCGCCGACGCGTTCACCGAGAACTTCAATTATCCGGACGCACAGTGGGATCGCGTTTCGACGCCGGAACGGATCAAGGCCTTTATCACCAGGCACACGGCGCCCGCTGAGCCCGTACGGGCAACAGCGTGAGGATGAAACGATGCACTGCCTGACCGTCACCTATCCGGCGCCGAGCGATGCCGCCCGGTTCAAGGCCTACTACGAGACAAAGCACGTTCCGCTGGCGAAGCAGCTCCCGGGCCTGAAATCCTGCGCCTTCGCCTATCCGGAGGCGCTCGGTCCTGACACTGCGCCATTCTGCATTTTTCAGGCTTGGTTCGACAATGCAGCCACGATGCTCGCCGCGCTGCAGTCCGACATCGGCCGGAAGGTCGCGGCCGACGTGTCCAATTACTCGCCCGATGGCGCGACGATCTTTCATTACGCCACCGGAGCGTAGGATGCAGCACGCCAATCCCGCTGCGTTTCGCGAGGCGGCATCGCGCTTCGTCACCGGCGTCACCGTGCTGACCACGCTGGACCAGCATCGGAATGTCTGCGGCATGACGGTAAACAGCTTTATCACCGTCAGCCTGTCGCCGCCCACCGTGCTGGTCTCGATCATGCCGGGAAGGATGCACCGGGCGATCGCTGAAAGCCGCCGCTATTGCGTCAACGTGCTGCCCGAAGACGGCCGGGGATTATCGAAGCATTTCTCCGGCCGTCCGAGCGCCGGCACGAAGCCCAGTTACGAGCTCGTCCATGGTCTGCCGAGATTGCCTGGTTGCGTGGCCTTCTTTGCCTGTGAAGTCACGCAATCCATCGACGTCAACGACCACACGCTGTTCATCGCCGAAGTGTCAAGCTGCGATCACTGCGACAATGCTCCGCTGGTGTTCTTCTCAAGCCGCTATCATCTCGGGCCGGGCACGCCGATCGACCGCTGATACGGCGCAACGCGCTCAACCGGTCAGTACGCTTGCTTCGCGTCCGCCTCTTCGCTGGTCTGCACCAGGTCGAGGCTGTCTTCGATCTTGCCGAGCAGCCGCGCGAAATCCTTGCGCTCCTGCGCGGACAGGCAGGAGAGAATCTCCTGTTCCCTGCGCAGCAGCCGTGGGATCAGTTCCTCGTAGAGCGCCACGCCCTTGCGCGTCAGTTGCAGGCGGAATTCGCGGCGGTCTTCCTCGTTCTCGACGCGCTCGATGATCTCGCGCTTCATCAGCGAGGTGACCGCGCGGCTGATGGTGGATTTGTGGGTCCGGGTGCAGTGCGCGATGTATTGCGCGCTGCAGGCATCGTGGCGGAAGCCAAGCGTCGCCAGCACGCGCCATTCCGGAATGTCGAGCCCGTAGCGCACCGCATATTCGGCCGAGAGCGCGGAACTGACTTCCGCCGCCAGCCGGTTGAGTCGGAACGGCACGAACTTGAAGAGATCCAGCCGTGCGGCTCTTTTCGGCGCGCTCTCTTCCCACGGACCGGTAGCCATTTCGCCTGACATCGCTTTTGGCAAGGATCGCCTCGATTTGAGTTGCGCCGGACCCGGGCCGGGGGTTAAGATAGTTGCAGGTGAGACTAATTAGCAGGACCGCAGGTCCTTGGCTAGTCACGGGGTTGAGCCCGCATGGCGCTGACTAAAACCCAATTCGGCTATCGTCGCCATCCCGATCAGGATCGGGCGGGCGCGAACGTTGCCGAACATGCGGCCGTCGTGGTCGGCGCGGGCCCGGTGGGACTGTCGCTGGCGATCGACCTGGCGCAGCGCGGGCAATCCGTCGTGCTGCTCGACGACGCCGACCGGATCGGCGAGGGCTCGCGGGCGATCTGCTTTTCCAAACGTTCGCTCGAATTCTGGGACCGGCTCGGCATCGGCCAGCGCATGGTCGACAAGGGCGTGGTGTGGAGCGTCGGCAAGATTTTTCACGGCGAATCCCAGCTCTACCAGTTCAACCTGCTGCCGGAGGAGGGCCACAAGCGGCCGGCCTTCATCAACCTGCAGCAATTCTATGCCGAGGCCTATCTGGTCGATCGCGTCGAGGAGCTGCCTGCCATCGACCTGCGCTGGCGCAACAAGGTGACGGGGCTCGAGCCGCACAACGACCACGTGGTGCTGTCGATCCAGACGCCGGAAGGTCCCTATCGGTTGGCTGCGCAATACGTGATCGCCTGCGATGGCGCCCGATCCTCGCTACGCCAGATGGTGGGAGCGGAGTTTGCGGGCCAGGTGTTCGAGGACCAGTTCCTGATCGCCGACGTCAAGATGACCGCGGCGTTTCCGACCGAGCGCTGGTTCTGGTTCGACCCGCCATTCCACGCCGGACGCTCCGCGCTTCTGCACAAGCAGCCCGACGATATCTGGCGGATCGACCTCCAGCTCAATCGTTTTGCCGATCCGGCGGTGGAAAAGCTGCCGGAGAATGTGCGGCCGCGCATCGCGCGCATGCTCGGGCACGACAAGTTCGATTTCGAATGGATCTCGCTGTACAAGTTTCAGTGCCGCCGGATGAACAAGTTCATCCATGGCCGAGTGATCTTTGCCGGCGATGCCGCGCATCAGGTGTCGCCATTCGGCGCCCGCGGCGCCAATTCGGGGCTCGAGGACGCCGAGAACCTGGCGTGGAAGCTCGATCGTGTGCTGCGGGGAACCTCGCCCGAGGCGCTGCTCGAGAGCTACCACATCGAGCGCAGTGTGGCCGCCGACGAGAACATCCGCGAGTCCACCCGCTCGACCGACTTCATGGCGCCCAACTCCCATCAGGAGGCGCGGCTGCGCAAGGCGGTGCTGTCGCTCGCCAGGGAAACCGAGTTCGGCAAGCGCATGGTGAATGCGGGTCGTCTCTCGACTCCTTCGATCTACGAAACGCCGCTCTCGACCGCCGATGGCGATTCCTGGCGCGGCGGGCCGCGTCCCGGCGCCTCGATGCCGGATGCGCCCGTAGCGGGTGCTGGCGGCGAACCGATGTATCTCACCGATGCTTTCATTGGGGCGGGAACGGGGTTCACGCTGCTGGAGTTTAGCAACGGTGCTGCGCCGGAGCTGCCCGAGGAAATCGGCACGATCCGGATTGGCGGCAAAGACGGCCTGGCCGATTCTGCAGGTCTTGCCGCTACACGTTACGACGCCGAGCCCGGCACGGCCTATCTGCTGCGTCCCGACGGCTACGTCGCAGCGCGCTTCCGGCAGCCGACCCGCGAGGCGCTCGACGCCGCGCTGTCGCGCGCCACAGGGCACAACTGAGGGTTCGTCATGGCGCTATCGACCGGTTCGAACTTTGCCAAGCCTGACGACGCGTTCCGTGCCATCGTTGAGGCGCATCGTGGGCTGAACGACGAACAGAGCGCCGATCTGGACGCGGCGCTGGTTCTCATTCTCGCCAATCACATCGGTGACCTCGGTGTGCTGAAGGAGGCCATCGCGCTCGCCGCCCGGCGAATGCTCGATGCGAGCCAGCAGCAACAGCAGCAACAGCAGCAATAATTCACCTCTCGCACGAAGTCAGGAATCGAATTGATGGCTAAAGGTTTCGCCTCCACAACCGATCTGGCGGAGAAGAAGATCACCTTCTCCGAAATCGGCACCGATCTTTACGCGTTCACCGCCGAGGGCGATCCGAATTCCGCGATCATCGTCGGTGACGATGGCTGCCTGGTGTTCGATGCGCAGTCGACGCCGGCGATGGCCAACAAGGTGATCGAGCGGGTGCGCACCGTCACCGACAAGCCGATCAAGTATGTCGTGCTGTCGCACTATCATGCCGTGCGCGTGCTCGGCGCCTCCGCCTACAAGGCGCAGGGCATCGTGGCCTCGGCCGAAACCTATCGGTTGATCGAGGAGCGCGGCCAGCAGGATTGGGACTCCGAATACGGCCGCTTTCCCCGCCTGTTCCAGGATGCAGAGAGCATTCCCGGTCTGACCTGGCCGACGCTGACGTTCGAAGGCGAGATGTCGATCTACCTCGGCAAACGCGAGGTGCGGCTGATGCAGCTCGGTGCGGGGCATACGTCGGGCGATATCGTGGCCTGGGTGCCGGATGCCGAGGTGATGTTCTCCGGCGATCTCATCGAATATCACTCCGCCTGCTATTGCGGCGATGCGCATTTGCGCGAATGGCCGATGACGCTGAATGAAATCCGCGCCTTCAACCCGAAGGCGATTGCGCCGGGCCGCGGCGACGCGCTGAAGGGACTTTCGACCGGGCGCGATGCGATCGCGATGACGCGCGATTTCGTCACCACGCTTTATGGCGCGGCGGAAAGCTCGGTCGCCAAGGGCCGGACGCTGAAAGAGACCTTCGCCGCGACGCGCGAGGTGATGGATCCGAAGTTTTCAAGCTTTGCGATCTACGAGCACTGCCTGCCGTTCAACGTCTCGCGTGCATTCGACGAGGCGTCGGGAATCGACGATCCCGTGATCTGGACCGACAAGCGCGACCAGGAAATGTGGGCCGCCCTGCAAGGAGGAGGATAGACCATGAATATCAATACCTCGCCTGATCAGATCGTTCGCAGCAGCGCGCAACTGACGCCGGGCTATATGTCCGGCTTCGGCAACAGCTTTGAGACCGAGGCCTTGCCCGGTGCGCTGCCGATGGGCCGCAATTCGCCGCAGCGCTGCGCTTACGGACTCTACGCCGAACAGCTCTCCGGCTCGCCCTTCACCGCGCCGCGTGGCAGTAACGAGCGCTCCTGGCTCTATCGCATCCGCCCATCTGTGAAGCATTCGGGCCGCTTTGCGAAAGTTGATGCCGGGCTGTGGCGCACCGCGCCGTGCCACGAATACGAACTGCCGATCGCGCAGCTCCGATGGGATCCGGCGCCGATCCCGAAGGAGGACATGACCTTCCTGCAGGGCGTGCAGACCATGACGACGGCGGGCGACGCCAATACGCAAGGAGGCATGGCCGCGCATGTCTATCTCATCACCAAATCGATGGTTGATCAGCACTTCTACAATGCAGATGGCGAGATGATGTTCGTGGCGCAGCAGGGCAATCTGCGCCTCGTCACCGAGTTCGGCCGCATCGACATCGAACCGGGCGAGATCGCGGTGATCCCGCGCGGCGTGAAATTCCGGGTCGAAATTCCGTCAGGTCCCGCACGCGGCTATCTCTGCGAGAACTACGGCGGCGCCTTCACGCTGCCGGAGCGCGGACCGATCGGCGCCAATTGCCTCGCCAATTCGCGCGACTTTCTGACGCCGGTTGCCAGCTACGAGGACCAGGACACGCCGACCGAACTCTACGTGAAGTGGGGCGGCTCGCTGTTCAAGACTACCCTGCCGCATTCGCCGATCGACGTGGTGGCGTGGCACGGCAATTACGCGCCCTACAAATACGATCTGCGCACCTTCTCGCCGGTCGGCGCCATCGGTTTCGATCATCCCGATCCCTCGATCTTCACGGTGCTGACCTCCCCGTCGGAAACGGCGGGTACCGCGAATATCGACTTCGTGATTTTCCCGGAGCGCTGGGCGGTCGCTGAAAACACCTTCCGCCCGCCCTGGTATCACATGAACATCATGAGTGAGTTCATGGGGCTGATCTACGGCGTCTATGACGCCAAGCCGCAGGGTTTTGTTCCAGGCGGCATCAGCTTGCACAACTGCATGCTGCCGCACGGTCCCGACCGCGACGCCTTCGATCACGCCAGCAATGGCGAACTGAAGCCGGTAAAGCTGACCGGCACCATGGCCTTCATGTTCGAGACGCGTTTCCCGCAGCGGGTTACCAAGCATGCCGCGACCACCGCGGCCCTGCAGGATGATTACGCCGATTGCTGGAAGGGCCTGGAAAAGCGGTTCGATCCGAACAAGCCGTAGCCTCTCACCCTCCCCTGGAGGGGGAGGGTCGCCGCTCATGAAATGAGCGGCGGGGTGGGGTGACGGTCTTTCCGCATCGAACAGTGCCCGTGTGGAGAGATCACCCCACCCCGTCTCGCATTTCGCTGGCGCTCCATGCGAGCCGACCCTCCCCCTCCAGGGGAGGGTGAAAGAAGCTGCCACCGATATTCAATCTCCATCGAGAAAACCATGCCCCACCCCAACGATCCCAAACTCCGTTCCTTCATCGACGTCGCGCCCGATTCCCATTTCCCGATTCAGAATCTCCCCTACGGCGTGTTCTCCGCCAAGGACGGCCTCGCTCCGCGCGTCGGCGTCGCGATCGGCGATTACGTGCTCGACCTCTGGCAGCTCGCGCAGGACTGCCGGTTCGATGTGGTCGAGCCGGCGGTGTTCGCCGCGCCGCAGCTCAATCCGTTCATGGCGCTGGGGCCAAAGGTCTGGTCGAGCACGCGGGCGCGGATCAGCGAGCTTTTGCGGCACGATCATCCCGAGCTGCGCGACAACGAAGCCTTGCGCAAGCGCGCGCTGGTGCCGATGACCGACGTCAAGCTGCACATACCGTTCGCCGTCTCCGGCTACACCGACTTCTATTCGTCCAAGGAGCACGCCACCAATGTCGGCGTGATGTTCCGCGGCAAGGACAATGCGCTGCAGCCGAACTGGCTGCACATGCCGATCGGCTATAACGGCCGCGCCTCGACCGTCGTCGTCAGCGGCACGCCGGTACGCCGGCCGCGCGGGCAGTTGAAGCCGCCGACGGCCGACGTGCCGAGCTTTGGCCCATGCAAGCGGCTCGATTTCGAACTCGAAATGGGCGTGGTGGTCGGCCAGCCATCTGTCATGGGCGAAATGCTCACCGAAAAGCAGGCTGAAGAGATGATCTTCGGCTTCGTGATCCTGAACGACTGGAGCGCGCGCGACGTCCAGCAATGGGAATATGTCCCGCTCGGCCCGTTCCAGGCAAAAGTGTTCGCGACCTCGATCAGCCCGTGGGTGGTGACGCGCGAGGCGCTGGAGCCGTTCCGACTGCACGGCCCGGTGCAGGACCCCAAGCCGCTGCTCTATCTGCAGCAGACGCAGCCGAACAATTACGACATGGCGCTGGAGGTGGATTTGCGTGCGGCGCAGATGAGCGCGCCGAAAAATATCAGCCGCACCAATTTCAAGTACATGTACTGGTCCTCGGTGCAGCAGCTCGTGCACCACGCGGCTTGCGGCTGCGCCATGAATGTCGGCGATCTCTTAGGGAGCGGCACCATCTCCGGCCCGGAGAAGGACCAGCGCGGCAGCCTGTTGGAGATCAGTTGGAACGGTACCGAGCCGGTCGAATTGGTCGAGGGCGTCAAGCGCTCGTTCCTGGAGGATGGCGATTCGCTGGTGATGCGCGGCTGGTGCCAGGGCGCCGGCTACCGCGTCGGCTTCGGCGAGGTCGAAGGGACGATCACGCCCTCGGAGTGACGTGGATGATTCAGCGCTCTTGCGGCGGTATGTCCCGCAGCCGCGTGGAGTGCGCGGCAATATCCTCGAGGCTGTACTTCAAATGCACCCGCTTGTCCGATGGCGGATGCTTCATCACGCATACGCCAGGCCGACGTTCCGTCGCAGGGCGGATCGGTCGCGGCGCAAAGCCGCC